>JAJZPA010000236.1 GCA_021811425.1 Bacillota bacterium
GAAACTTATGATGCGTCAGGTGAACTTGTAACGGCAATCTATGAAATGAAAAAACCAGTGATAGCTGCACTTAATGGTGTGGTAGCAGGGGCCTCCGTGGCAGCATGTTTGGCATGCGACTTGATTGTTGCCTCTGAGAAAGCTCGCATGGGCTTTACCTTTATGCAATTGGCCTTCTGTCCTGATAGTGGAGCCTCGCACTTTCTGATTCAAAAAGTGGGTTATCATAAGGCTTTGGAATTATTATGGTTTGGTAAAATTATTAATGCCGAGGAAGCAGAGAAACTGGGATTGTTAAATAAAGTAGTGCCACATGAAGAGTGCTTGCCTGAGGCGATAAGATGGGCAGAAAAGTTGGCTAGCCAGCCGCTCATGACAGTAGGTCTCGATAAAAAGCTATTGCGTGAGGCTTGGAAAAATGATTATTATCAGCAGACAGAATTGGAGGCAATGTATCAGGTTCTGACCTGGTCTTCGGAAGATTTCAAAGAGGGTTGCAAGGCATTTGCTGAGAAACGCAAACCTATTTTTAAGAATCGATAAGACGTATCATTTAATATAGAATTTGCAACCCATTATCCAGAAGGACCGCTGGATGTGAGGCGGCTGCCTCGCAGCTAGCCGCCCCTTACAAGTAACGTAAACTTGACTTAGTCTCTCAAATAGTTTAGCCTATAAAGTATCGGTGGTTTAGGCCTTTTTGCTTCATATGTTAAGGGCCTGCATCTCACTTTCAATTATGAAGATGTTTCTGCCTCCAATCCAAAAGACGGATAGGGGGCTTTTGTAAAATTTGGAGGCATTACAAGATGATAACTGAAGTTTACCCAAAGATTTTCAAAAACGAAATACCTCTCCCTAAAAATCCCTTAAAAGCAATCAATAGTTACATTATTGTATCTGAGACTAGGAACTTAATTATCGACACAGGATTTAACACCATAGAATGTCAGAATGAGCTGATGAAGGGCATTGAAGAACTAAACCTCGACCTAGATAAAACGGACCTTTTGATTACTCATATGCATACTGATCACTCAGGCCTTGCTCCTTTTCTCAGAAAACAAGGGGTACAATCCATATATTTTAGTCAGATTGATGGGGAAATTTTTAATCAGACTTCCGAAAAAGATCTATTTTTCAAATCACTCAATCAACTATTAGGCTTTGAAAGCAACAAGACGATCAAGTTTGGCAAGGAGTTCGGGACTACGCCAACTGAGCCTCTTGATTTTAGTGCTTTGTATGAAGGTAATAAAGTGGTTATAGGAGCCTACAATTTTGAAGTGGTAAATATTCCTGGGCATACGCCTGGCCATATCGGTTTATATGAGAGAAACCATAAGCTGTTTTTTTGCGGGGACCATATTCTAGATGAAATAACTCCCAATATTACCTTCTGGGGATTTGAACAGGATATTTTAGCGACCTATTTTAAGAGCCTTAACAAAGTGTATGAGTATGAAATCGATTACTTATTTACGGCTCACAGGAAGATCATCAGAGCTCACCAACCAAGAGTTACTGAGCTTTTGCGCCATCATCAAGAGCGACTCCAAGAGATATTAGGAATTTTGAAAGAAGGCAGCAAGACTCCTGTGCAAATGGCAGCTTCAATGCATTGGGATTTAAGTCATAAGGAATGGGCTGATTTTCCGTCTTCACAAAAGTGGTTCGCTTCCGGTGAAGCACTATCCCATTTAGAACATTTAGTCCATATCGGTCTCGCTAAGCGGACAAACAAAGAAGGAGTGCTCTTTTACGGACTCTGATCCCAGTGCCGGTCAAGGAAAACTAGTTTTAAATATGACAAAGGAGGAAGACATATGTCTTCCTCCTTTGTCATATTTAAAGGATATTTAGAACAGATAGCGAAATAATATAGTGTTCTATAATTCGACAATCAATGAGTGTTACAGAGGAACCCACTAAAGGAGGACATAAGTTTGAGGTCGGAGATTATTCAAAAACTTGGTGAAATTGTCGGCAAAAATAATTTATATACATCATTAGAGGATTTATATTGTTACACGTATGACGCTTCTTTTGTTAAGGCGGATCTTAAGAAGGATTTAGCCGGAGTTGCTGTGTATCCAGCTAACACAGAAGAAGTGGCGCAAATTCTCAAGCTGGCAAACCTTGAGAAAATACCGGTTGTCCCACGAGGAGCAGGGTCAAATGTGAGCGGAGGATCTGTTTCTGTAGGGGACTGTATTGTCCTGGTTCTGAAGAGAATGAACAAAATACTTGAGCTTGACCGAAAAAACTTGATTGCTGTGGTGGAACCTGGCGTGATTACCAGCCAATTGCAAAGCGAGGTTGAGCGAGTAGGTCTGTTTTATCCTCCGGATCCCGCTAGCCAAGCGTTTTCGACGATGGGCGGAAATGTAGCGGAATGTGCCGGAGGACCGCGTGGTGTGAAATATGGGGTTACTCGAGATTATGTTATTGGGCTTGAAGTAGTACTTTCCAGCGGAGAGGTTATGAATACCGGGGGTAAAACGATTAAGAATGTCACTGGTTACGATATGACCAAGTTGTTCACCGGTTCAGAGGGAACGTTGGGTGTCATCACTAAAATCATTGTTAAGCTTATCCCTTTGCCGGAAGCAAAGAGTACTATGATGGCAGTTTTCCCTGAGATTGATCAAGCTTGTGAGACGGTTTCCGAAATCATAGCCATGGGGTTGGTTCCTTGCTCACTTGAATTGTTGGATAACATTTATATTCGGAACATCGAAGAATATGCTAAGGTAGGGCTACCCACGGAGGCGGGTGCTGTGCTTTTAATAGAAGTCGATGGAGATTCGGAAATTTTAGCTAAGCAGATTGGCAAAATCGAGCAAATCTGCAGGCAGCTAGGGGCTGTCCAGATCCGAGTTGCCAAGACGAAAGAAGAGGCTGAAGAATTATGGCGTGCGCGCCGCTCAGCATTTGCAGCTGTGGCAAGGCTGAAACCAACCATTATTGGAGAGGATGCGACCGTTCCGCGGAGCAGCATCCCGGTTGCTGTAAGGAAAATTCAGGAGATATCAGCTAAGTATAATATTATCATCGCGATACTCGGACATGCGGGAGACGGCAACTTGCACGCCACGCTCCTTACCGATGAAACGAATCTGGAGGAGATGTCGAGAGTCGAAAAAGCGATTGATGAGATCTTTATCGCGACAGTGGAACTGGGTGGTTCTTTGAGTGGAGAGCATGGTATTGGTCGGGCAAAATCTAAGTTTATTACCCTACAAATTGGGGAGGTTGGACTGGAAGTACAACACCAGATTAAAAAGGCCCTAGACCCTAACAATATTTTAAACCCCGGCGTGATGTTTGGAGCGTGATGGAATGGATTGTTCATTAGAGTCTTGGGAAAAGGAAGTCATCCGCTGTATTCGTTGCGGTGCCTGTCAAAACGTTTGTCCAGTCTTTAAAGAGTTACAGGCAGAATCCACCGTAGCCAGAGGACGAGTTAAACTGATTCGCGGAGTTATTAATCAAGACTTGGCTTTAACAGAAGGGTTTATCGATAAAATGTCCTTGTGTTTAATGTGTAAGGCTTGTGTTGTAAACTGTCCGAGTGGTGTGCAAGTAGACAAGCTGGTGGAAGCAGCTCGCAAGGAAATTGCGGAGAAGGAAGGACTTTCTCTGCTTAAGAACCTGATCTTTCGTTTGGTTTTAAAAAATCGTTGGGTATTTAACACGGGAATGAGGACAGGACGAATATTTCAAGGTTTATTCTTCCGTAAAGGGCCTCAAGGTCAAGGAATGTTACCGAGAATGTCCCTGGGAATAGACAAAAGAAGACTTCTCTCTCCTCTTGCCCCAAAACCGCTTAAATCG
>JAJZPA010000237.1 GCA_021811425.1 Bacillota bacterium
TTCTAAGAAAAGTGGTACTGATTTTGCTGTTAAGGATTATTAGGTTTTTAAATACAAACACAGCAGTAGGTTTGTTGACGAAAATCGGGGGGTCTTTCCATTTACCTGGATATTGAGAAAGAGTCTTTTTTGGGGGAGGTGATTTGTGAACCGTGATAAGCAGTGTTTAGGCTTAAGGAGGGTCAAACTGGAACCTAGGATAGAAAAAAATAAGAAGGGGTGTTAATTTTGAGTAATGAAGATCTGAAAATCGAGGAGCATCTGGTGGAATGGTGTCCGGAGTTAGCCTTTTCTGAGAAGGATTATCAAAGGTACTGGTTTCATGACAACCTCCATAACTATCAACCAATTACCCCTATGGGTGCTTCATTGTATCACTGGCCGTGGGGTACCCAATATGCTGCCGATTATTTTACTTTTCCTTACTCGCGGGGCTTTGAATTAACCCTGTACGATGGGCGTATTTACCCAGGAGTTATGCCTATTTTCGATCCGGAAGAAATTAAGGCCAAAGAGCCGGTGTTTATGCAAATGTTGATGGAGAAGCTTGACAATTGGCCCCAATTTTATAAAGAGGGAACCGACGAATTGTCAACGAAGCTGGGATACCTGAAAAACTTGGACAAGAAGAGCCTTCCGCTTAATCGACTGATTGACGTTCTAAGGGATACTGAACTGATCCACCGCAGGGCTTATGAACTACACTTTGTCTACATGTACTCCTCTTTCTTTGGATACATGTTCTTTGAAGGAGTCTGCAAGAAACACAATATTGAAGAAAAACAGATGAGTATCTTCCTGCAAGGATTCGATCAGAAAATGGCTGAGGTAGACCGGGCCCTGTGGAGTTTGGCTGACCTGGCCAACGAATTGGGAATTGTAGGACTGGTGAATCAAGTATCTACCCTTGAGGATTTTGACAAGGTTTTGTCCGGAGATGCAAAAGGCCAGCAGTGGCTGCAAAAATTTAGGGCATTCCTGGAAACATACGGCCGGAGGACTACAGCCGCAGTTCTCGACCAATATTACAAGACTTGGATTGAGGACCCGATGCCGCCATTTCAAACTATTCAGTCCTATATCTTGAAAGGCCACTTTGATTTCGAGACCCATACGAAAAAGATAATTAAGGATCGCGAAGATGCTGTAGCGCAGACGCTAGAGAAACTTGGAGCGGAAGACAAGGAAGAATTTTTACGGACTTTAAAACATGCGCAATGGAGTTACCCGTTCAATGACGACCACAACTTCTACATTGAACAGTGGAGTGAAGCAGAAGCGCGCTTTACTCTTCTGGAGTGCGGACGTCGCTTGGTTGAATGGGGGTTCTTTGACGATGTCCAAGATGTCTTTTTTATGACGATACGGGAACTGGAAGAGGCACTCAAGGACGTTCTTCACAACGAACCAGTTGGTATCCAGTTTCATAAAGGAAGAGTCAGAACTATGGTCGAGCGGCGCAGGATTTCCTTTGACAAAATGTCCAAGGTTTCACCACCTGCTATTGTAGGTACTCTTCCCGAAGGCAGGATTGATGATCCTATCTTTACCAAGATATGGGGTCTGACCGATGAGGTAATTCGTGCTACGCCGAAAAAGGATGACGCCAATCCCAACAGGTTCGAAGGATATGCAGGTGCTCCCGGTGTAGTCGAAGGAATCGCCCGCGTAATTCTCGGTGCCGATGGATTTGCAGAGGTACAGCCAGGCGAACTTTTAGTTGCACCGTTTACATCGCCGGCATGGACTCCCTTATTCTCCAAGATTAAAGGCGTAGTTACGGACAGCGGCGGTATGCTGTCTCACTCGGCTATTTGCGCCAGGGAATATGACATTCCCGCTGTCGTTGGTACCATTACCAGAGGCAAAAAAGTTACCGAAGGAATCAAGAATGGTCAGCGAATTCGTATCGACGGTCTAAATGGCGTAGTCGAGATTATTTCTGAGTAAGGAGTTGTTTGGCGCCATTCATGGGTGAAAAATAAGGAGGGATAATATGGGTTCAGACTTAAGAGGTTTTATTTCAGAGCTTGAGGGACAAGGTGAACTGATGCGGATCAAGACCGAAGTGGATTGGGATCTGGAACTATCCCATATAGCAAAGGTCAATGAGGAAAAATACGGTCCGGCGTTGCTTTTTGAAAATGTTAAAGGAAACGACAAATCTGTCTTTGTCAGTGCACTTTCGAGCACTCAAAGGTTGGCAATAGCTATGAGCATGCCGACCAATTCAACCCTGATGCAAATGGCAAAGGAATGGGTGAGCAGGACTAAAAAGTTAATTCCGCCAGTATGGGTGGAAAGCGGGCCCATTAAGGAAAACATCGATGTGGGTGATGCGGTTAATCTGTATAAGTTCCCTGTACCTAAATTTTATGAATTAGACGGTGGCAGGTATATTGGAACCTTTGTTAATGTACTTACCAAAGACCCTGAAACCGGCTGGGTAAATATTGGTACGTACCGGATGCAGATCCTTGATGAAAAGACCTGCGGAATCCAGTTTATTAAAGGAAAACACGGCGACCTGCACAGGAAGAAATACGCCCAGTTAAATAAGCCCATGCCAATAGCCGCGGTCGTTGGCTATGATCCTTTGATGTTCCTGGCATCGAGCACGACCATCGGGGCCGGCGAAGATGAATACAATCATATCGGGGCTTTAAGGGGTTCTGCAATAGAGGTTGTAAAAGGCGAATTTGTTGATTTACCGATTCCGGCAGGTGCGGAGATGGTGATTGAGGGCGAATTGTGGCCGGAGGAACTGCGCGATGAAGGACCTTTCGGCGAATATACCGGGTATTACTCCGGTAAGGGAGTTGTTCCCCGCCATTATATCAATGTAAAAGCAGTGACCTATCGTAATGACATGATCTTCCATGCAACCACTGTAGGAAGGCCTGTTACCGATACCCACATGCTTTTGGCCCTTAACCACACCGCTTCGTTGTGGTCCGATTTAGAAGCGATGAGGATTCCCGGGATTCAATCAGTTTATATTCCGCCCGAATCCTGCGGTCGTTTCATGGCGATTGTATCGGTTAAACAGATGTATCCCGGCCACTCCAATCATGTAGGTAACGCCGTAATTGCCACATCAACAGGGTCTTATGGAATAAAGGTAGTAGTCGTGGTAGATGACGATATTCCGGCTGACGATATGGGCCGGGTCATTTGGGCCATGAGTACGCGGATGGCCCCGGAGCGAGGAACCCAGATAATCTCGCGCGGTCGGTCAACCCCGCTTGATCCCTCGCTGCCGATTGGCAACAGGGACATTACTTCCAGAATCATCTTGGATACCTGTATACCGTATGAGTGGGACGACAAGCCTATGGATATTAAACTGACTGATTCAGTCTTGCAGACGGTTTTGAAGAAATGGAAGGATTATGGCTTTAAGGATTAATTTCATATAAATACTGACAGCCAAAAGCTGGGATAGGGCAAATCCCAGCTTTTGGTTTCGTCAGACTTTTATAGAGTAGTGAGGTTTATCTAAGAATTAGCAATACTGCAGTGGGTTTGTGCAATGGTGCTAAGCCATGGTTGAGTTTGCCAGAAAAACAAATGTCCAAAAACCGTTGGGCGTAGGCGTAAATAAGTACGCAAGACTAGTTCGGTGGATTGGTGAAACATGCGGAATATGTTGGCATGATAATTGCTTATTTATTTGTGCATACTTAAACATTTAATTAGGGGGGGTTAAAGTGTACTTACCGGATTTTGATTACCACGCACCAGACAACTTAGATACGGTTTGCAGCCTTTTGTCTAAGTTCGATTCACAGGCCAAAGTTTTGGCAGGTGGTACCGA
>JAJZPA010000238.1 GCA_021811425.1 Bacillota bacterium
ACAGCGCCGTTGTTGACCCGCTGGCCCTCTTGAACCAGGATCGCATCAACAATCCCATTGCCATTGAACTTAAGGTTGGTTATCGGGTAATCCGCTTTGCCATCGGCTGCAAGCGAGATTTTCACATCTTTCTTTTGGGCGCTAACCACCGTACTCGCCGTAGCGACGGGAGTCTGGGCCTTTTGTGCACGAAGATAATACCAACTGCCTCCACCCGCTAAAGCTAGCACCAAGAAGAGGATCGTTAGCTTTTTAGCAGACAGTTTGCCTTTCCATGCCTGTTTAAGGGCTAGCATACACACCGTTCCTTTCTGCGAAATTTTAATGAAGAAGCAAACGTTCGATATTTCCTTCCAGAACCGGACTTACCGCTTTCGAGTTTCCGACCACCATTCCTTGTTTGATATATTGTTTATTTTGGAGCAAGAAGCTATAAGGTTGAGAGGACAAGCTAAGACTGGAATGAGAATCGATATAAGGTGGAAGCGTAACGATAAAACCGTTGTACCTGGTAGCTAAAGCTGCAGCGAGAAGGGCATCACCCAAAGGAGCAGCATTCAGAACATCAGCCTGAGTGACCAGGGCATTCGTAAAATAGGCTGGCGATTCTTGTGTCAGTAAATTTTCCAAGATTATTTGTTCTGTCTCATAGCGATCGCGCCCGCCCCAGCGTTCCACGTTATATTTTGCTCGGAGCTGGTTTTCAATAGCGGTGCTGACGACGCCTGTGCCTCCTAAGATGACAATTTTCTTAGGTTCCAATTCCTCAATTTTTTGGCGTGTGATCTCTGAAAATGCCGCTTGATCCGTTAAAAGAATGGGGCTTCCTTGACGGGCGGCAAAAGGACTGACCGCTAACGCATCAGCTTCACCCTGTCCATATGCCAGGTAGAGCGTCTCTGATGCTCCAAGTTTTTCAGCAATACGAACTGCCGTTTCGTACCGGTCACTCCCGGCAATACGTTCTGTTTTTAAACCCGCGTCCAGTAACTGCTGCTCTATTTGTCCGGATATGGCTCCTTCTCCCCCGACGATCAACACGGTTCCAACCTGCAAATCCCTCATTTCCTGAAGAACCTTACGGTCGAGCTGCTGGGTTGCTGTCATGAGAATGGGAGCATCATACTTCTTCGAAAGGGGGACTGCCGTCATCGCATCCGCAAAATCGTCATCCCTGGTCAAGATAACATAGGGCGAAGCTGGCCACCCCTTTTGAGCGACTTCTACGGATAAACCGGCGTTGTCTATCGTATTTGAGCCAATTCGTTCTTTATGAGTGTAACCCTGGAGTACTCCAACCGTTCCTATGACATGTCCACCCAAGATAATTTTTACTTCTCCATAGTCCGTCGGTGTCAGGCGAAAGCTGAATGTACCATCATACAATGTGGTATAGTTGCTTACCCCGGCCCCGACCTCCGTACCATCGATGGTCACGGTTTGCCGACCTAAGGGATTGCCCGCAGCATCACTTAATTGCACGTTCACCACACTATTCGTGTTGAGCGTTAAATTCCCGCTGACCGTAGAAACGGCCCCGGAAACGTCAATGATTCCCGAGGCCAGACTTCCTGCACTGTCCCAGATCACGAGACTATACTCCCCCGGTTCATCCAAAACGACGTTCTGGATGGTATAGTTTCCTTGCGAACCTGTGATGGGGTAGTAAACCGTTTGTTTCGCATTGCCCATGTAGCCGTAAACATTCCCTGTGAATAAGGCATTTCCTTCATCAAACAACCGGAGGCTGATGTTCGTCTTTTGACCGGTAACCCCTTGAATCTTGCGGCTGTCGATGTACTTGTAGTCTGATCCGGATAAAAATTCCAAGCGGTCTAATCTTGATACAATGACAGCATCCTGAACGGCCGGTAAGGTCTCCGCCCAGACCATCGTGGGTTGAACGGTAACAATATAAGCCGAAATTAATACTGCCAGACCTTTTCGCAGTATTGCATGCTTTGGAAAATGCATTTGTTTCTCTCCTTTCAATTTTTGATTGATGAACAGGGACTTATACGTTGCAGTCCATCCGTCAGATCTCTTACTGAGTTTATATTATAATTTTGTAATATAATTGATCGATCAATGAACGAATTCGTAATTCTTTGTGAACGTTTTGTGTTATGGCCTTAAAATAAAGTCCTCCACTGGTATATCCAGTAGAGGACTTTGTTGTTCAGCATAGCATTTCACCCTAAAAATCCTTTAAGAATGATATCTTCTGCTTCTTTTTCCGAGAGCCTTTTGGTCATTCCTCCCTTGCAACACTTGATGCGGGCAGAATTTATCACATTCCAGGCAAAACGTACATTTATCATAATCGATCACAGGAGACCAGGGGATTTTGACTCTAGTCACCCCCATGAAAGTGGTTTCACTCATCCCCGCTTCCCTCCATACCTTCCAAAGCGTCGCTCACGATCTCGACGGCTTTCTCAGTCGTCATATCGCGAATGTCAATGGCCACCAGATCGCGCTTAACATCTAATCCGGCATCCGCAAAAGCCTGTTTAAACATCTTGTGCTGCATGTTCGGAGAACACGCCCCGATGACGACTGGCCTTCCAGCTTTAAGGATGATTATATGCTAATTTCAAGAGGGTTTTTGAGAAAGTTCACTCTGTGATCAACTCAGGAAAAAAATCAA
This sequence comes from Bacillota bacterium, assembly GCA_021811425.1. Classification (GTDB taxonomy): domain Bacteria; phylum Bacillota; class Desulfitobacteriia; order Desulfitobacteriales; family Desulfitobacteriaceae; genus JAJZPA01. Next base: position 2,651 of record JAJZPA010000238.1, read on the forward strand.
GCCTCCAGCCCGTGTAATCACCTGGCGGAAGCTTATCTACATAAGAAACCCATTCACCGCTCTAGAATCTCAACACTATCCCCCACCCGAACCCTACCGCCTTGAACAACCCGACCAAAGCGCCCTTCGCGGCTGATAATATAGGGCCGCCCATGCTCTTTCCACGCTTCCTTCCCGACATAAAGGATTTCCACTTCGGCTTGCCCAAGCCTTAACACCACACCGGGAATCAATTCAGCCAGAGGTAGGTCCGCAACCGTAACATTTTCTGTATAGCCGTCACTTAAAACCTCTTCTTGCTTATCCAATGGAACCTTGGCCAAAGCCTCCACCGGGAAAATGCTCACTTGCCGATCCCAGTCGCCTCCATGGGCATCCCCTTGAAGGCCCCAACCTTCAACAATATCAATTTCACTTATATTGTTTTTCACGGTTCCCCGCTCCAGGCTAATATGTAAAGATAATACTTTCCCCATGAATTATCATTCCCTTTCTTTGTCTCTCAACGTCCTTTTTCATCCTAACGCATGGCCAAACCCTGAAACGCACATTCAGCGTTTTTGCAATTGGATCGTCGCCTGCCAAGCCCTCTCTTTAGACTGGAGTACCTTATCCCTCCAGTATTCGACAACAGGCAGGAGAACCTCCATCTCTTTCTCATCACCTTGTTCCTTTGCCAAGCGCCACTCCTTCTCGACAGCCACCAAGCGCTCGGTATTTTGCCAGTGTTCAATATAAGCAGCCTTTTTCTCTTCGATAAGAACGGCCATTTCTTCATCCCCTGACCTAAGCTGACTCTTTCCACCTGAAATAGGCTCACCCCTTCCACTCTAAGACAGTTATTCGATGTTCGATGTTCCACGCCATTCACGAATCACGTTAGTTCTTCTGCCACAATCTTCAGCGCCTGCAGAGCGGTATCGATCTCCTCATCGCTCGTGAAATGAGAAGGGCTGAAACGCACGACTCCCTGGTCCAAGGTTCCCAACATACGGTGAGCATGAGCAGCACAATGCAAGCCAGCCCGGGCAATGATTCCGGCCTTTTCTTCCAAGGCAAAGCTCAACGCTACCGAATCGATTTCCCCGATGTTAAAGGCCACAATCGGGGCCCGTCGTTCCACTAACTCACTTCCATAAAGCTTAACACCCG
>JAJZPA010000039.1 GCA_021811425.1 Bacillota bacterium
ATTTGCGGGATGCCCTAAAGACAGGGCCGTATGTGACCCCGTACAAGGCTGCTCTGCAAATGCGCGGAGTGAATGTCAGCGGCTATAAACCTCCTTTCCGTTGGCCGGATGAGCAAGAACTTTCTTCCATGCGCGCGAAATTGGAGAAACTGGGAGTCGTCGGTTAAGCAGAAGGGATGCGTGTTTCAGGCTATAGAAAGAGAGGGAGAAAAAGATGGAATCACTCAATCTGAGGAATTTTGCTGAAATTCCGCTACCACGCTTTGTCAAGGTGAAACAGACCTTCGCCCGTCAGTGTGTCGAGGACATTCCGGGCGAGCTGATCACTAAGCTGGTGCCCGTACTATCTCAGGTACAGGGGAAGCGCATTGCTGTCGGGGTGGGAAGCCGGGGCATCAGCAACATGGCGCTGATCGCCAAGACCGTGGTGAATGCCTTAAAGCAAGCAGGTGCTGAGCCGTTTATCATCCCGACCATGGGAAGCCATGGCGGGGCTACGGCAGAGGGCCAAACCGAAGTCTTAGCTTCTTTTGGCATCACAGCGGAGAGCATGGGCGTACCAGTCAATGCCTCCATGGCCGTAGAAACGATTGGCGAACTAGAGCCAGGACTGCCGCTCTATGTAGCCCAGAGTGCACTGCAAGCGGATGGCATCATTGTGATCGCTAGGGTGAAGCCGCATACCGCTTTTCGGGGGTCCATTGAGAGCGGTGTCGCTAAGATGCTCACCATTGGCTTGGGCAAACAGGTGGGGGCCGATTCCCTGCACCACCAAGGGTTTGGCCGTTTTGCCGAGCTGATCCCCAAAGCTGCCAAGTTTATTGTGGAAAAGGCTCCGGTTCTTTTTGGAGTCGCCTTGATGGAGAATGCGTATGAAGAGACAGCCCGGATCGAGGTTTTATCCCGTGAGGACATCCTTGCCATGGAGCGGGAAATGGCCCTACTGCAAGAGGCAAAGGATATGATCGGCAAGATTCTCTTCCCGGAATTTGATGTCTTGGTTATGGAAGAGATCGGGAAAAACATCAGTGGGGATGGTCAGGATCCGAATGTCACAGGCCTCTATGTGACTAAATATGCCACGGGTGGTCCACGTTTTCAAAAAAGCGTTATTTTTGACCTTACTGAGGAAACCCATGGCAACGCGAATGGGATGGGTGTCGCCGATGTAATTTCCCGAGATTTGTTTGCCAAAGTGGATTTTATCAAAACCTATACCAACTCTTTTACCAGTACGGAGATCTTGCCGATTAAAGTCCCGATGGTCGCCGCAACCAAGGAAGATGCTCTGAAGATCGCGATCAAGATCTGCAATGGAGTAGAATCTGGCAAACATAAAATCGTTTGGATTAAGAACACGCTGGAGCTAGGGGAAATCCTGATCAGTGAGGGACTTCTAGACGAAGCTCGTTCCAATCCTAACATTGAGATTCTTAGTGAGCCCGTGGAGATTTCCTTCATCCAAGGAAGCCCGACTTCTGTCTGGTAAAAAGGAGATGAATGATCATGAAGATCACCATTAAGCTTTTCGCAAGCCTCAGAAGGGGTCGGTTCAAATCAGAACAATGGGATGTTCCAGAGGGGAGCACGGTCGAATTGGTCTTTGACCGTCTGGGGCTGCAGCCGCGCGATGTCTCCATTCTGCGTGTCAACGGTCGGGATGTGGCCGATGGGCAAGTGTTGGGGGCTGGGGATATTGTGACCCTGTTCCCGCCGCTGGGTGGAGGGTGAGATGGATACGGATTTAAGGCGTTATCAACGGAATCAACGCTCGATTTCCCATGAGGACCAGGAAAAACTGCTCCGTTCTAGTGCAGCTGTGATCGGCTGTGGTGGGCTGGGGGGATACATCGCCGAGGAATTGGCCCGCTTGGGTGTCGGTCGGTTGATCCTGTTTGATGGGGATCGTTTTGAGGTGACGAACCTTAACCGTCAAATCCTGGCGACGGAGGCCACCCTCGGGCAATGGAAGGTTGAAGCGGCTCGGAAACGGCTGCAGGCTGTCAATTCCAGTATCCAAGTCGCATGTATCCGTGATTGGTTTCAAGAGGAAACAGCTGACACCCATCTTCAAGGGGTGAACATCGTGTTTGACGCCCTGGATTCGATTCCGGCGCGCTTGGCCCTGGAACGAACAAGCCACCATTTGGGGATTCCCCTGGTCTTCGCGAGCATTGCGGGCTGGTTTGGCCTCCTTGGAGTTAGCCTGCCGGGTGATAACAGTGTCAAGAAACTCTTTGGCAGGCAGGCGCAGGAAAGGCGAGGGGTGGAAGCCAGTTGGGGGAATCCTGCCTTTACCCCAGCGGTTGTTGCCAGCATGGCAGTGGCTGAAGGGGTTAAAGTCCTAACCGGGCGAGAGATTTCCCTGCACCGTTCCTGGCTGCATGTGGATTTGCTCGCCATGGAGTTTGAACGGTTTGAAATTTTGGACTAAAGAAGCCAGCAGATTGAGAGTTTGGTATTGATGCTCAAACCGGAAAAACTATTAAAGGTTAAAGAAGGAAGAAGTGTTTGAAGGGGTGTAGCATTCATGGGTTATCTCCAGAAGATGTTTTCTCTTGAAGGAAAAACGGCATTGGTTACGGGAGCGCGATCGGGTATTGGACAGGCAATCGCTGTTGGTTTTGCTGACGCTGGAGCAAATCTTGTTTTGCTAGGGCACCAAAATAATATGCAGGAAACAACTCGTCTCATTGGGGAAAAGGGGAAATCCTGCCAAGTGGTTATAGTGGATTTGTCCCACCCGCATGAGATTACACCCAGCGTACGTCAGCTTCTGTCCGAGGTACAAGTGGATATTCTGGTGAATAATGCGGGTACAATTAAGAGGGAGCCAGCTGCCAGTTATTCATTGGAAAATTGGGATTTAGTGATGAATACAAATATAGATTCTGTATTTGTGTTAACACAATTAGTTGGTCAGCATATGTTAGCGCGTAAATCAGGAAAAATTATTTCGATAGCCTCTATATTGTCGTTTCAAGGAGGATTATCAGTTCCGGCGTACGCTGCCAGTAAACATGCGGTCACAGGCCTTACGAAAGCCTTAGCGAATGAGTGGGCAAGCCAAGGAGTTCAAGTCAATGCCATAGCTCCCGGATATATTAAAACGAACTTGACTGAAGCTATTCAAAGGGATGAGGAACGGAACAGCTCCATTTTGTCGCGTATTCCCTCAGACCGCTGGGGAGAGCCCCAGGATTTGGTAGGTGCCGCTATCTTCCTGGCCTCACCCGCATCGGATTATGTTAACGGACACATCCTAATTGTTGATGGTGGATGGATGGCCCGCTAAAACCAGGGTAATGGTACATTGCCAGCAGATGTTTAAATAACTTGGATGATGCCAAATCAGGTATCACATCCATGTTGATGGGCACCAGAGCGCGAAGGGTTGGGCCTCTAATTCTTAGGCCTAGAAAAAAGGGAGGAATAAGTGTTGAGCTACAAAGCAGTGATGATGTCTGGGCGCGATAATGTCGCCACGGCATTGGAAGAGATTCCGGCGGGCGGCAGAGTTTCCGTGCGTAAGGGAGAAGAACAACTGGGCGTCGAGATCAAGGAGCATATCCCGTTTGGGCACAAATTTGCCATGGAGCCTATTGCTGCTGGAACCAAGGTGATGAAGTACGGACAGGTGATCGGGGCAGCCTCGCAGGATATTGAGCCTGGACGGCATGTCCATACGCATAATGTCGAGAGCTTACGCGGCAGGGGGGATAAACAATGAAGCTGATGGGATACAAGCGGGCCAATGGAACCGTGGGCGTTCGTAACCACGTCTTGATTTTATCCACGATAGTCTGTGCCAATCATGTGGCCGCCGGAATCGAAAAGCAAGTTCCGGGAAGTGTTAGTGTAACCCACCAACATGGCTGTGCCCATGTGGGCGCGGATTATGAGCAGGTCTTGCGCACGCTCGTCGGATTTGCCGCCCATCCCAACGTTTACGCAACCCTAGTGGTCGGGTTGGGTTGTGAGGAAGTGGAAGCTGAAAAAGTCGCTGAGGCAGCGCGGAAGGCCGGACAACAAAATGTAGCCGTTATCATCATTCAAAAGGAAGGCGGTACGTTAAAGGCTATCGCGAAGGGTGCCGGTTATGCACGAGAATTCATGAGCCAAGCGAGCCAAGTCGCTCGCGAAGAAATCCGGATGGAAGATATTATTCTCGCTACAGAATGCGGCGGTTCAGATGCGTGCTCAGGGCTCTCGGCTAATCCGTCGCTCGGGTATTGCAGTGACAAGATGGTGGAATTGGGGGGCACTGCGATTCTTGCGGAAACCACCGAACTCTTCGGGGCGGAACATTTACTCGCCGACCGGGCAGCCGATGAAACTGTACGTAAACGAGTTTATGAAGTGATCAACCGGATGGAAAAGAAAATCTTGGATATGGGCGTGGATCTTCGGGGTGCGCAGCCGTCCCCGGGTAACATGGAGGGCGGTATTACCACAATCGAAGAGAAGTCCCTCGGTTGCGTGTATAAAGGCGGAGAGAGCACACTCCAGGAAGTTATTGACTATGCCTACAAGCCGACGAAAAAGGGTTTGGTCTGGATGGATACCCCTGGCCATGATATCGAACAATTGGTCGGAATGGTGGCTGGCGGAGCCCAAGTTGTCATCTTTACGACGGGCCGCGGCACGCCGACAGGTTCACCGATTGCTCCGGTGATCAAGGTGGCAACCAATACCTACACCTATGAAAACATGATCGATAACATGGATGTCAACGCCGGAATGATTGTGACCGGGGATGAAACGATTGCCGAGGTCGGTGAGCGTTTATTCACGGAAATGGTTGAAGTCATGAATGGCAAACTGACCAAAGCCGAAATCCTCGGACACCATGAATTCGGCATCAACCGGATTGGGCCTACGGTTTAAGGACCTTTGGCCGCTCCATGCTCCTTGCTCCAGCTTTTGCGGGCGATAAATGCATTCAAGATGATAAAAGTGCATGGATTCTCGGTGGGGTGGTTGTGGCCACTCCTTTCTTTTTGGTGAAGACTTGTTATGGCTCGTTTAGATTGCTAAAATAAAGGGTGCGATGGCTAGTGAAGAGGGTGAGTGTACATGGGGCGGGGCAATGAACTATTTGCGGTTGTAACCTTGAATGAGGCGTCAGAAATGCTGAGACAGTATGTCTTACCGCTTTATGAACGACAGGAGACAATTCCTTTGGCTAAGTCCTGGGGGAGGATGATCGCGGTCGATATTTCTGCGCCGAGTCCTCTTCCTCATTTTCGCAAGTCGACGGTGGATGGTTTAGCGGTACGGGCAGCCGATACGTTCGGCGGCAGCGAAAGTATGCCGGCCTTGGTTCAGGTGCAAGGCGAGATCTTCATGGGTTGCGCTCCGGAACGCCGATTGGCCGCAGGTGAAGGGATGCTGATCCCGACGGGGGGAATGCTGCCGGTGGGAGCTGATGCGGTTGTTATGGTTGAGCACCTCGAAGATTTTGGGGCCGGGCTTTATGGTGCAGGTCGGCCTGTTGCTCCTGGGGAGAATGTGATTGATGTCGGCGAGGATTTAGGAGAAGGGGAAGTTATCCTTTCTCGCTACACCATCATCCGAGCACAGGAGATGGGGTTGCTGGCGACCCAGGGATTGTTGAATGTCCCGGTTCTGCCGCGCTGGCGAGTTGGAATTCTCTCGACCGGGGACGAGATCGTTGCTCCGGATGTGGTGCCGGCACCCGCTCAGTCGCGGGATATCAATGGGTATACTTTGTTAGGGCAAGCCTTGGCGAGTGGCTGTGATGCCCGTTATTATGGGATCGCCAAAGATGAAGCAGGAGAACTGAAGGAGCGTTTGCTCAACATGCTCGCGGAAAATGACCTCGTGCTTTTGTCAGGCGGAAGTTCGGTGGGGGCGCGCGATTTGACGGCCCAGATGATCGATGAGCTGGGAAAACCGGGGCTATTGTTTCACGGGTTGGCTTTGCGGCCGGGAAAGCCCACGATCGGCGGGGTCGTGGATGGCAAACTGGTGATCGGGCTGCCAGGTCATCCGGCTTCAGCCATGATCGTCTTTGATACCCTCGTGCGCCCTTTGTTGGATGGTTCCCTTTTACGAACGCAGGTGCTGCCGCAACCGGAGGGTCGCTTAACCCAGAATGTTTATTCCGGGACTGGTCGGGAGGAATTCGTCCGAGTCAGACTGGAGCGCGGAGCCGACGGTTGGCTTGTAGAACCGATTCGGGGAAAATCGGGTCTGATCCGCACCATGGTGTTGGCGGACGGCCTTGTGCATGTTCCCTTGGATGTAGAAGGGCTGCACGCCGGACAGAATGTTTCTGTTCGCCTTCTGAGACGGGATGAGGGATAGGTAGAAAAAACGGCCATGTTGCTAGGCTGTGTGCAGGAGGATAAAATGGAGCAGGGAATTTATCTGAAAAACCAGGCTTGGGAAGCGGCCTTAGCCTTGATGATGCAGGAACTGGGTGCAAGCTGCAAGCCCACGAATGAAAGGATCGGGGTGCCCCAGGCCCTGGGGCGCATTACTGGGGAAACGGTGCATGCCCGGAGAAGTTCACCCCATTATCCGGCTTCGGCCATGGACGGGTATGCGGTGCGGGCGCGGGAGACCTTTGGCTTGAGCGAAAGGGAGCCGCGCTGGTTTCAGTTGGATACAGAGGCGATCACGGTAGATACGGGCGATCCGATGCCAGAGGGGATGGATGCGGTCGTCATGTTGGAAGAAGTGCTCGCTAAAGAAGATGGCAAAATCCTCTTGCAGGAGGCGGTCGTCCCTTGGAGCAATGTCCGCCCTGTTGGGGAAGATATTGTGGAAGGGGAGATCCTACTGCCCGTGAATCACCGCCTACGGCCACAAGACCTCGGTGCGCTCTTGGCAGCAGGGGTTCAGGAAGTGGCCGTGCGCCGCAAACCGAGGATAGGGATCCTGCCGACAGGGGATGAGATTCGTGCTCCCGGGCAAGACCTGGGCGTGGGGGAGATTGTAGATAGCAATTCGACTATGCTCGCAGCCCTGGTTGAGGAATGGGGAGGAAAGGCCACGATTTGGCCTGTGGCTCCGGATCAGGTCGAGCATTTAGAGCAGGCGGTGTTAGAGATGGTGGCGAGTCAGGATGTTTTGCTCATCATTGCCGGCTCGTCACAGGGACGGGATGACTATACTTCACGGCTTATCGAGAAATTCGGCCGTATCTTTGCGCATGGCATTGCTATCAAGCCAGGTAAACCCGCCATGCTCGGCGAAATCAAAGGAAAACCTGTCATCGGGATTCCCGGTTATCCGGTCTCGGCTTATTTAACGGCCCGCCTGTTCCTGGAAGTCTGGGTTAAGCACTTTCAAGCGCTCCCGTCCGGCTCCATTCCAGTGATTGAAGCCGTACTCAATAAAAAGGTATTTTCCAGTCTGGGCAGTGAAGAATTCATTCGCGTCAAGGTGGGTCAAGTCGGGAAGCGCTGGGTCGCCGCCCCGATCAGCCGAGGGGCAGGGGTGACCATGAGTTTGGTGCGAGCGGATGGAATCCTGCGGGTTCCGCGCCTACAAGAGGGGTATCATGAGGGAGATCCGGTGCAGATTGAACTTTTACGTCCTGTCGAGGAACTGGAGGAAACGCTGGTCTGTATTGGCTCCCACGATTTGACGCTAGATTTATTGACGAGCCATTTGAAAGCTGCGGGACATAAAGGGGCAGTAGCTTCAGCCCATGTGGGTAGTCTAGGGGGAATTATGGCCCTGCGCAAACAGGAGGCCCATTTCGCCGGGGTGCACCTGCTTGATCCTGAGACCGGACGATATAATGAGGCTTACCTCAAACGTTTTCTCCCCGGCCGCGAGGTGGTTCTAATGAACCTCGTTTATCGGACCCAGGGATTGCTCGTGCCGAAGGGAAACCCACTCGGACTGGAAGGGCTAAAGGATCTCGCCCATGGCCGTATGCGCTTTGTCAATCGCCAGGGAGGTTCAGGGACACGAGTGCTTTTGGATTACCTTCTCCAGCAGGAAGGGATCGACAATGGGCAGATCCTCGGCTATGACCGGGAGGAGTTTACCCATCTCGGAGTAGCCGTAGCCGTGGCTTCCGGCAGTGCGGATACCGGGCTCGGAATCCAGAGTGCAGCCATCTCTTTAGGACTCGACTTTATCCCGATTGGGGAAGAACGCTATGACTTGGCCATTCCCAAGGAGCATCTGGAGGATCACCGCCTGCAGACGTTGCTCGACGTGATCAAGAGCCCTGCGTTTCTCAGGGATGTTGAGGCTTTGGGCGGATATGATACCCGGGATACAGGAAAAGTCATGAACGCTGCAATCTGATAGAGGAGAAGGGTCGAAGCGCGGAAACGCAGGCAAAAAAGCGTTCAACCGAGCACGGTTACAACAAAGACGGGGTTAGACGTTTTGTCTGACCCCGTTTAGCATTCGCTATTGGCAACCCGGCATCATGGGTTATTATGTTATGCTGCTCTGATAGGCCACTCTGAAGCGATTCTGTTTCGGCTGGCCTTAAAGCTGTAACTGATTGTACTTGTTCTTCAAATCCTGAACATCTTTATCCGCTGCATCAAGAGGGGCGTACCAACCCTTTTGGTTCATGATATTGTAAAGGTTTTCATGAATAATATGTTCTTCATTGAGGATGTCCTTCAGATTCTGCCTTAAATTGGCACAGGTCGTTTCGGTGACGAAGGAATTATAGGCTTGGGTGGTATGCTTTTCAAAGGTCAGGAGGTCTGTCAGGATTTCCTGCTCAGTGAGATTTTGCTGTGGATTCATGCGTATTCATCCTTTCTACTGATGAGAATTTAAGTAATTGAGCAGGGTATCATAGTGTTTCCGGTGTTGATCAGACATCGAGAACAGCTGGGAACGAATCGCTGGATCTGTGACCGTTTGAGCCGCATGGGAATACTTGTGCACCAACAAAGCTTCCTGACCCAGTTGATCACTCAAAATAGCCAAGTTTTTCGTGGTGAGCTGTGGGGCATTAGGCATGTTATCATCCTCCTCAAAGTTAGGAATACCATACTAGAATGTGCGAGGTTCAGAAAATTATTCGAAGGGAATCATGTTTCAGGTTTAAATTCTCTTGGCGGGTCTGAGAAAGAGAAACCCTCTGGCATATCGTATACCAGGGGGTGTTTAAGGTGGCTCAGTCAAAATGTGCGACCTGTGGCAGTGGGCGGTTTGAAGCAGTCCATGCCCAGAACTTGGAGGGCACGAAGCGTGCCATCATTTTCATCCAATGTGCTGAATGCGGGGCCGTAATCGGAGTGTTGGATCTTGTCAATGTGGGGATTCAGGTCAACCAGGTAAAAGAAGATTGGCTGAGATTGATTGAACGGCTGAGAACCCAATTCAGATCCTAAGGTTTTAGAGGTAGGCAGCGTCTTAATAGTTGGGGTTTGTCCAAAATCGGACAAAACGAATCAAGTTCTCCCCTTCAGAAGTCAAAGTTTTCCCCCGCCCATGACAGAGTTTACAGAGAAAGAACATCGGTTCAGCGGGTTCTTCGGGAAGCATTTTTTCGGCGATCGTCAGTTGCTCTTCCGTATTGAGTGAACGAAACCAGTTTTTTAGATTGTCATGTTGTTTCCAGAAATGCGCCCACTTGGGATTCTCTATCCGTCCGTGCCCATGACAAGTAGGGCATTGCTGTTCTAGAGATTGAAAGTCGATCATGGTCTGCCCCCCATAGTTTTGATAGATCCTATTGAGGGGAATTTGGAAAAATTCTAGGACTTTCGGGCAGGTTTTCTTTATACCAGTCAGAAAGTAATTTCGGGTGGCATAAGTGCAACTAGGCGGCCGCCTTCGCTGACTCAAACAGGACGTTTGAGATTAGAGCGCTGCCATGGATGGCAAGGCGCCGAAGGCTTGGCGCCAGCCAAGTTTTCTTTATGGAAATATTGGCTCCTGTAATAAATCACGAACAACTTCCCCGGCAAGAAGGAGCCCAACAACCGGCGGAACAAAGGAAATACTGCCGGGGATCTGGCGTTTAAGGGCACAATGGGCATCACCACTTGGGCAGATACAGTTGTTCCGACAGTCAGCCTCGGTAGGCAAGGGGGCACGAGGCAGGTCGGGTGAATAAACCACTTTAACTCCTTTGGTGATTCCTTCTTTGCGCAAAAGTTTACGCATGGCTCTCGCGAGGGGATCTCCCGATGTTTTAGAGATGTCAGTAATCTTGAAGTTTGCAGCGGTTATACGATTTCCTGCACCCATACTTGAAATGAGTGGGATTCCCCTTTTTAAGCATTCTTTAGCTAAGCTCACTTTGCTGGAAACTGTATCAATGGCATCGACAATATAATCGATTCTACGTGCGAGAAGACGGTCAGCATTTTCCTTAGTATAAAACTCTTTCAGAGCTTCAACCTCTGCTTTAGGGTTTATTTCTTTTAGACGTTTCTTCATAACTTCCACTTTTGCTTGGCCAATAGTTGAATGTAAGGCGTGCAATTGACGATTGATGTTGGTTAGACAGATGTCGTCGTAATCAACTAATATAAGATGGCCTACCCCCGCACGCGCGCATGCTTCCACGGTATAAGAACCTACCCCGCCAACGCCAAAGACCATGACGGTACTATTCTTGAGCTTTTCTAAACCTTCTTTTCCAATGAGAATTTCTGTTCTGGAAAATTTATGCTGCATAGTTCCTGGTTATACCTCCTATCGGTGTTGCTCTTCTGCATTGTATCAAAGTTCAAAGATCCTCGTCAATGAAGGTGTACAGATACTGTCAATGCCCTATTTGGCTGTGGTAACAAAGAGTTTTCAAAATTAGTTGCCCAGGGAGAGGCTGCAACTTGGCATCACCGTACCGATGAGTATGGAAGAGGTTGTTCTCGGCGGACAAGCATCGGACATCTCCTTGGAACAATCGAGAGTTCTGGAAAAATTAAGGTTCCAAAAGAGCTCAAAGAAGCAGCGATTCTTACTGATTACGCTGTAACAACTCGCTACCCAGGAGATTGGGAACCAGTGGGTGAAGCTGAATTCAAGCAAGCAGTAGCCCTTGACCAGGAAGTTTTCCAGTGGGTGTCATCGCTTACTGACAAGGACAGAGAACAGGGAAAGTAATTTTTAGCCTACAAAAAGGGGAGGTGATTATTCGCGCGATAAATGGATGAGGACGAGGTACACATTGAGAGTAGTTTGGTTAAAAAATCTTCTATTGACAAGCTCATAGGTCTTAAATATAATAAACTATGTCACGCGGTCGTGGCGGAACTGGCAGACGCGCTAGATTCAGGTTCTAGTGCTCGCAAGGGCATGGAGGTTCAAGTCCTCTCGACCGCACCACTTTAGTGTTTGAAGGCATTTTGGGTTAACCAGAGTGCCTTTTTTGATTTTTGATTGGCCTTCAAAGGCTTTTCATCATCTAAGAGATGGAATCGATAGCTCTTTTCATGTTAGTTAAGGCCTTTACCAATACAGATCTTGGACAGGCAATATTGAGTCGTTCAAAACCAGAACCTTCGGGACCAAAAAGATACCCTTCATCCAAGAATATCCTGCCTTTTTCCTTCATCAGCCTTTCAAGCTCATGATCATTGAGTTTTAGGGATCGACAATCTAACCAAAGCAAATAGGTGCCTTCCGTTTCGACAACCTTGATTTGTGGAAGATTTTCCGCCATAAAACTCTGCACGAGATTCTTATTTTTTTCTAAATGGCCTAAAAGCTCATTCAACCAAGCTTCACCTTCCCGATAAGCTGCTTCACAGGCAACATATGCGAAGTGATTGAGGGAGGAAAAGCCCACATTCTGCGAGGCTATGTCAAATTGTGCTTTCAGTTTAGGGTTTGGGATTATAATATTTGAACACTGAAGGCCGGCCAGGTTAAATGTTTTGGATGGAGCCGTTAAAGTCATACTGTTGTCTTGAAATTCAGGCGACAAGGATGCAAAAACTGTGTGCTGATGAGGCTTGTAAACAAAATCCGCATGGATTTCATCCGAGATGACCAGGACTCTGTGCTCAAGGCATAATTCCCCCAGCCTCAGGAGTTCCTCTTCAGTCCAAACTCTGCTGATCGGATTATGCGGACTGCAGAGAATAAGCACCCTGACCCGTGGATCCTGTAGCTTTGTTTCCAGGTCGTCAAAGTCCATGGTATAGCGGCCATCTTCATAAAGGAGATTGTTATGGACGATTTGGCAACCATTCTGAATGACAGCCCTCCCAAAGGGGTAATAGACAGGTGACTGGATGATAACCTTGTCTCCGGAATGGGTAAAAGCCCGTATCGCTGAAAAGAGGGCGGGCACAACCCCTGCAGAAGGAGAGATCCACTCCTTTTTAATGTTCCAGTGATGTCGCCGCTGCATCCACCCGATAACCGCTGCAAAATAACTGTCTGTCGGCCCAGTGTAACCGTACACCGCTAAATCGGCCTTTTTCTTTATGGCTCCAGTAATTTCGGGAGCGACCTTAAATTCCATGTCAGCTACTGACAAGGCGAGGATATCGTCACTTCCGGGTCCCAGTTCTTTCTCAATAGCATCCCATTTTACTGAGCCCATGTTCTTTCTGTTGATAACCGTGTCAAAATCATATTTCATAGCGACCTCCAATTCGTAGTATGGCGGTGGTACAGAAAGGGGAGTCCTTATTCTTCGTAAGATTATAGCACGCCTTGAAAGATAGCAAAAGCCTTGAAAGTCTAGAATGCCGTTAGCCGGAAAATATAGAAACCTGGATGAATTTGATTTATAATAAGTAAATAAGCGTTAGTGATTGTCTACACTAGAAAGAGGGAAAAGGTGGATGAAGAGGGGATCCTTAGAGTTGTTGTTATGGGGGGTCGTGGTGTTCTGGGGTGCCAATTATACCGTGGGAAAATGGGGGATGCTGGGTTTTTCCCCCTTAAATTTTACTCTGATTCGGTTTGTTGGGGCGGTTCCAGTTCTTATTTTGATGCTCTATATTCTCGAAAGGGATCTTAAAATTAAAATTCGGGATTTGCCGCAGATGGCCTTGATTGGGCTCATTGGGACGACCGTGTATCAAACGGTTTTCATGGCGGCCGTTAAATACGCGAGCGCTACGAATGCATCCTTGCTGTTAGCCGCTTCGCCCGTGTTTACAGCACTCTTTGCCTGGGGCTTTAAGCAGGAGACTTTAAGTGTACGCGGGCGCTGGGGGAGCCTTTTGGCTCTCGTCGGGGTAACGATGGTGCTCATGTTTGGTCGCAATGAGCTGGCATTGGGTTCTGAGGCCTGGCTCGGGAATGCTTATGGCCTTTTAGCCTCGGCTTTATGGGGTTTGTATCCTGTCTCTGCGCACAAAATCCTGAAAAAATATTCTGCACTCAAAACGGTAACCTTCTCCGCCTTTTTTGGCATGCTGTTTCTTCTCGTGGCTGGAAGCCCTGGCTTAGTCAGGATGTCCTGGCAGGGAGTTTCCTGGCTGTCCTGGGCCTCTCTTTTCTATGCCATTGGGCCGGTTACCGCTTTCGGGCTTGTGGCTTGGTACTATAGCATCAGTAAAGTAGGCGCGAACCGGGTTATGGTCTACATGTACGTCATTCCGGTAGCGGCGATTGTTACCGCAGCCCTAGTCTTGGGAGAACGGATTCATATGATGCAGATTCTCGGTGCAGGCGTGATTTTTACGGGGATTCATATTATTAAGAGTGGCAAAGGAGAGCAGGGGGCAGCCTAAGAGCCACGTGCTGTTTCCTGACTTGAGAATAAGGAGGTTCTGAGAACGCATAGGTTCTTAGAACCTCCTTGTTTTTGGGCTTAATAAGTTTACTTAGCTCTGTCCTTATTCCGCTTTGCGATGGCGGCGATCCAGATTGGCTGGTTCGAGGACGAGTTTTTTGTGGTTTAACAGGTTCAGGACACCTACAGAAGCATCATTTGTGTGGCAATACTCGCAGGTGCATTTTTCTTGGAGGTAATTTGGCTCATCATAAACCGTGATTACGCCCTCATAATTACGGAGAACTACCTTGTTCGCACCCATCGAAATCAGGTATTGGGGACTGACGGGGATTTTCCCACCGCCGCCGGGAGCGTCGATGACATAAGTGGGAACCGCATAGCCGCTCGTGTGGCCGCGCAAGCTTTCAATGATCTCGATGCCTTTGGCGATCGAGGTTCGGAAATGCTCGATGCCGATGGAGAGATCACACTGATAGAGGTAATAGGGGCGAACTCGGTTCTTCACCAACTTCTGAACTAAGTTTTTCATGATGTTGGGGCAGTCATTCACTCCCCTGAGAAGAACGGACTGGTTTCCCAGCGGGATGCCGGCATTGGCCAGTTTAGTGAGGGCTTGGGTGGCCTCAGGCGTCAGTTCTTTAGGGTGATTAAAATGCGTATTCAGCCAGAGAGGGTGGTATTTGCTCAATACGTTCACGAGGTTTTCGGTAATGCGCATGGGGAGCACAACCGGAACTCGGGTGCCGATCCGGATGATTTCCACATGCGGGATGGCTCGGAGGTTGGAGAGAATAAACTCCAGGCGATCATCAGAGAGAGTCAGAGGATCACCACCGGAGATGAGCACATCCCGAATTTGGGGTGTCGAACGGATATATTCCAAAGCTTTTTTAAACCGTTCAAGGGGAAGTGCTTGATCCGTTTGCCCGGCTAAACGACGGCGCGTGCAGTGACGGCAATAGGTTGAGCATTGATCGGTGACCAAGAGGAGAACCCGGTCAGGGTAGCGGTGGGTGAGTCCAGCCACCGGTGAATCCGTATCTTCGTGGAGGGGATCCCGCAAATCGAATTCCCCGACATGGAGTTCTTGGGCGCTGGGGACTGCTTGTTTGCGGATTGAGCAATGAGGATCATCGGGATCAATTAATGAGGCATAATAGGGTGTGATGGCCATGCGCAGGGTTTCCAGGCAGTGGCCGATGCCCGAGCTTTCGTCTTCTGTTAAAGGGATGACCTTGCTTAAACCTTCGACGGTGGTGATCCGATGGGATATTTGCCAGTGCCAGTCGTTCCATAATTCATCGGGGACATCGGCCCAGAGAGGTATGTTGCTACGGGAATACATCGTGATTCCTCCTCATTCATGGTGTCATTCTCTCAGTATTGCAAAGGTTGTGCCAAGAGGAGTGGAAAAGGGACAGGTTGATGGATTTTGCCATAAAGTGTTGAATTCAAGTCGAAGTGGTCGGAGAATCGGTATTTCCACGGAGGAGATTTGGGGGTTTGTGCAGAAAAGCGGCTTTTAAAAAAGAGAACCTGCTGAATTTTGGGCAGAATTAAGCCCGAATTTCGGCAGGCGGTTGCTGAAAATTCGGGCCAAAGGCAGGATCAGGGAACAGATGGCTTGACTTCATCATAGAGACATCAAACTTACGTCATGTGGAAATAGGTTGAAGGTTCCTTGGCTGAGGCTGAGGTAGAGGTAGAGGTAGAGGTAGAGGTAGAGGACGCGGTGCATAAGGTCTTGGTCTGGGTCTAGGGGAGAGCCGGTTTATCCGTTGCTTAGCGCTCGATACGAAGGGTTTGTAGCTTGTATTGCAGGGTTTGCCTGGGCAAACCGAGGATTTTCGCGGTTTTCGAAATGTTCCAATTTGTCTTGTCCAAGGCTGAGCGGATTAAGGTTTGTTCGACTTTGGCCAGGGCTTCCTGCAAGGGAAGGTCTTCCACGGCCTTGATTTCCAGAGGGTGATCATGCACGATTTTCTGCAGTAAATGCGGGGGGAGATGGGCGACTTCAATGTTCCCGGTTTCCGCTAAGTTCATGGCTCCTTCCAGGGTGCAACGCAGTTCCCGGATATTTCCGGGCCAAGGGTAGCGGAGGAATACTTCATACACATCGGAGGCAATGCCGGAAATCTGGCATTGGAGTTTGGCGTTAAGATCCTTGAGCAGATAAGCGACGAGAAGGGGAAGGTCTTCCCGACGATCACGCAGGGGCGGCAGGGAGAGGCTAATGACATTTAAACGGTAATAGAGGTCAGGGCGGAAGCGGTTTTCCTCAATAGCGAGGAGGGGGTCGATGTTACTTGAGGCAATAATGCGGACATTGACTTCGCGGATTTGGCTTTCCCCTAAGCGGCGCAGGGTTCCTTCTTGAATAAAACGTAGAAGCTTGGCTTGAAGTTCGATATCGAGGCAGGTGATCTCATCGAGAAAAAGGGTTCCGCCGTCGGCTAGTTCAACCAGGCCGGGGCGGTTCTCCGCCCCGGTAAAGCTCCCTTTGGAGGTGCCAAAGAGAATACTTTCCATGAGGGTCGCGGGGAGGGCGGCACAGTTCTGGCTGATAAAAGGCCCGTTGCGCCGGGGACTGAAGTTGTGGATGGCTTGCACCAAGAGTTCTTTTCCGGTTCCGGTTTCTCCGTAGACGAGAATCGGAGAATTGATACGTGCGGCTTTGCGTGCCCGCTGCAGGACATCCTGGAGCAGCGGGTGTTCGCCGCAAATCTGGTCAAAGGTATAAACCGCTTGCTCAGCCAAGGAATGTCTATTTTTATGCTTTAGATCGGCACGCAACCCCACTACTTTTTCTGCCAGTTCTTTGACTTGAGTCAAGTTTTGCGAAATGTCCATTGCAGCCACGACATGTCCTTTGACCCGGATCGGAATTGTCGTCGTTAAAAGATAGACAGGCACCCCGTAAAGGTTTTTGATTTCTTGTTCCCTGTGCATGATGGGTTTACCCGTGCGCAAGACCTGGAGAATGGTGCTCGTTTGTTCCGTCAGGGAAGGGAACATTTCGAGGATGTGTTTACCTAAAGCGGTCTCTTGCTTGATACCGTCGATGAGAGCGGCGGATTTATTGTAAAATCGGGTCATGCCCTTTTTATCCGCGATATGAATGCCTTCTGAGACATTCTCTAAAAGGGCTGAAAACCCTGCGGGCCAAAAGTCTGGATCAATCAACATAATGCCTCCTTCACCCTTTAATCATTAATTCGGAAAAGTAGGGAAAATTCCTGCTGGCAGGCCTGTAGTTTGAGTGACCGCTTTCATCTATGCTACAATGAATCCTAAGAATAACAAGGGAGAGTTGCTAAAACAATGGCAAAACATATTATTGTAGGTATGACTGGAGCGAGTGGGGCAATCTATGGGTACACGCTGATCACGGCTTTGCTCAGCATGGGATTTGAGGTAGACGGAATTGTGACCCAAGCTGGCGAAAAAGTGCTCGCCTATGAAGGGGAAGAGTTTCTGCCGGAAAGTGGCATCACTGCGCTAGGGTCAGAGTTTCGCCTACATGCTGTCGATGATCTTTTTTCTCCATTGGCAAGCGGTTCCTATCCGGTCGCCGGGATGGCTGTGATCCCATGCTCCATGAATACGTTGGGACTCTTAGCCAATGGAGTAGGAGACAGCCTCTTGGCTCGGGCTGCCCAAGTAACCTTAAAGGAACGCCGCCCACTCATTGTCGTACCGCGGGAAATGCCGTATGGTATTATCCAACTGGAAAACATGCTGCGCTTAGCACGCGCCGGTGCAGTGATTTTGCCGGCTTCACCTGGGTTTTATCATCATCCGGAAAGCATTCATGATCTCGTCAACCACGTTGTGGGGAGGGTATTGGATCAGTTTGGCATTGAGCATCAGCTTTATCCGCGGTGGCAGGGGGTGTAGTCCGAATTTCCCAGTGCAATCTTTGTAAAGTCATGAATATAAATAGGACTAAAGGGAAAATTCGTTTTCGGCTGGATTACGGAGAAGGTTTTCCCGAGTTTTATGACGAAAAATAACAAGAAACTTATAGAAACTTGTAGCACAATTTGCAAAACAATGTCATAAGGAGCAGTAATATGCGTTTAGTCAGCACGCGGTATGTTGAAGAGGGCGCTTTTTTGGCTCGGCCTGTGATTAATGCTGCAGGACAAATCCTACTTCAGGCCGACATCATGTTGACCTCCGCTTATATTGAACGTCTGCAGAGGCTTGGTTTTGATGTTGTTTTTATCAAAGATGACCGGCTCGATGATATTGAAGTTCACATCGCCTTGAGTGCCCAAACGCGTGAAGTGGCTTATAGAACTGTAAATTCCCTCATGGCTCAAATCGAATCTGGAAATACCAAGGAACTCGAGCTGGAATTTGTACGTATTACCATTCAAGAGATGATTAATGATTTGCTTTACAGTCATGACATTATCACGAACCTCTCCGAAATCCAGGGTTTTGATGACTATACCTTTCATCATTCAGTGAACACCACGGTTCTTGGCTTGATTTTAGGGATCGCCTCGGGCTATTCAGAACCAAAGCTTTTGGAACTAGGTATGGGAATCCTGATGCACGATGTAGGTAAAACAAAAGTTCCTGCGCAAATTCTCAATAAGCCAACACCTCTTACACCCGAAGAATTTGAGGAGATCAAAAAGCATACTCTCTACGGTTTTGATATTTTGAGGCAAAATCGCGACTTAAGCCTGGCAGCTGCCCATGTGGCCTTGCAGCATCAGGAAAAATGGGATGGCACCGGATATCCGCGTGGGCTCAAAGGCTCGCAAATCCACGAATATGGGCGTGTAGCCGCAGTCGCGGATGTTTATGAAGCCCTGACCAGTAAACGGATTTACCGTCCAGCACTGCAGCCGTATCAAGCCTACGAATACATTATAGCCAACTCGGGAACGCATTTTGAGCCACGAATGCTGAGCATTTTTGCCAAACATGTTGCTGTTTATTCGAACGGCTGTGGGGTGCGTCTCAGTAATGGGCAGCGGGGAAATGTGATCAAGCAAAATAAATCGTTCCCTACGCGGCCATATGTCCGGATATTCTATCAGGGTGAAGAGACGCTGACGATGCCAATCGAATACAACTTAGCCGAACATCCCGCCCTCTTCATCGTAGAGGTTGACAACCGGTGAATTCAATAGTACATATTTAAACACCTTCTTCATGCGATGACCAGGGCTGAGATTAACTTGGCTGTTGAACACAGCGTAGAAACAATCATCTTGGGTGATCTCGCTGGAATCCGGAAAGAGAAAGACTTTGGTACCAAGACAAATCAGAAGTTTCACAAGTGGCCGTTTCGGAAAGTAATGGAGCTTATTGGATACAAAGCAGGACTTGCAGGGATAGCTGTGATAACGATCAGCGAAGCGTACACATCGCTTACGTGTTCTGTTTGCAAACCGCTGCCAAGCCAGGAATACGCCCATAAGTCGAACCGCAAACACCGGGGGCTTTATGTATGCAAGGATTGCGGTACAATTGTAAACGCCGATGTAAATGGAGCCATAAATATTGCCAAAAAGTATCTGGAAACTCAGCATTCAAAACTAACTCTGAGTGCTGGGCGACCAGTAGTGGTGTTGGGCACGCCAAGGATGTATAGGTTTGACGGCGAAGATATATCTTCGCATTCGTCGCCTAGAATCTTGAAGCTCTCCATTTCAATGGAGAGTAGTTCACTTGTTTACTGTTGCAATAACTGAGTCAAATCCTCCGGAGTCGATACCGGGGCCTGACAGGCGAGCCCTTGGCAGAGATAAGCAAGGGTTTGGTCAGGGTTCACCGGGTAATCTTTCACCCAGGGAGTGATACGGGAGACCGTGCCCTCCTGATAGAGCACCGTGGCAAAGGGATGAAACCCATTAAAATAAGCGTTACGCATCTCGCGGAGCTGAAGAGAATCCAACAGACCGGCTAGTACCAGTTCTTGGGAGGGGCTGGTGGCAAATTGCAAGGCTTGCAGGAAAGCCGAATATCCTGAAGGATACTCTGAAAGGGTGCTGCGAAATGCCTGAATCTGATGTCTGGCCTTGTCTTCCCATCGCTCATTCGCCGTGATCCGAGCCAAGCGTAAAAGGTTCAGGGCGGAAACCGAGTTACCCGAGGGCAGTGCTCCATCGTATACTTCTTTAGGCCGCATGAGGAGGGATTCCGCATCCTTTCCGGTCAAGAAATATCCGCCATCCGGATCCGTGAAAAGCTCGTCTTGGTCTTCTTGAAGATCGATGGCAAGACTGAGGAGATGGGGGTGGCCGGATGCAGCATAAAGTTCGAGAACACTCCAAATAAGGTAGGCATAGTCGTCAAGATAACCGAGATAAGCTGTTTCTCCATCTCTAAAGCGGGCGAAAAGCCTCCCATCCTCGCGGCGTAGGTTAGTAAGGATAAAGTTGAGTGCCTTTTTTGCATGGCCTAAATAATCAGCGCCTAAAACTTGTGCCCCTTTGGCCAGCGCAGCGATCATGAGCGCGTTCCAGGATGTCAGGATTTTGTCATCCTTATGGGGATGGATCCGTTGTTCCCTGTTAGAAAACAAGGCTTGGCGGGAAGTTTCCAAGCGTTCCTTGAGGGTCGTGGGCGAGAGCCGGCTGGCTTGGGCCAGTTTATTAAGATCAGACTTCAGTCGGTTGGGGATGCTTTTGCCTTCAAAATTCCCTGAGATGGTGATATCAAAGGCTTGGCAAAACAGGGCGCTCTCTTTCCCCAATACCTTCTCCACTTCCTCCGGTGACCAAAGGTAGAACTTCCCTTCAACCCCTTCGGAATCAGCGTCTTCGGCAGAGTAAAAAGCGCCTTCCGGGGATGTCATATCCCTTAAGACATAATGGAAAATCTCCTTAGCTTGTTGGGCATCTTCTTCGCGCCGGGAAAACTGGAAACTTTCCAAATAGGCGATGGCGAGTAAGGCATTGTCGTAAAGCATTTTCTCAAAATGAGGCACGAGCCACGCTTGATCTGTGCTGTAACGGCTGAAGCCGAAGCCGATGTGATCCTTGATCCCGCCCTGGGCCATGCTGTCCAGGGTTTTTTGAACCATCTTTTGGGCTTGGCTTTCAGGATGTTGCAAGTTATAGCGGAGGAGAAAGCTAAGGGTATGCGGGCTCGGGAACTTAGGGGTTCGGCCAAACCCCCCAAATTCGGGGTCGAAGGCTGATTCAAGAGCATGGTAGGCCTGGTGAATTAAATCCTCTTGCCAGTGGGGCAATTCTTCCTGGCTTAATAATGTTGGGCCCGGAGCAGGAAGTTTTCGGGCTTTCACCGCAGCCAAGATTTCACGCGCCGCTTGACGCAAGTCATTCTCTTTGCTTTGCCAGAGGGATCCAACCTGTTCAAGAAGTTCCATCAAGCCGGGGCGGACATAGCGCTGGTTTTTGGGGAAGTAAGTCCCCGCAAAAAATGGTTCTTTTTCGGGTGTCATAAGAAGGGTCAAAGGCCAACCCCCTGAACCGGTTAAGGCCTGGCAGAATTCCATGTAGAGATGATCCAGATCAGGCCGCTCTTCACGATCAACCTTAATGGCGACAAAATAGCGATTGAGAAGTGCGGCAACTTCCTGA
>JAJZPA010000239.1 GCA_021811425.1 Bacillota bacterium
AGACACGTTCGGCACGGTGATACGACAGTGCCAGGAGCTTCCGGTGCAAGTGAAGGTGCTTTCTGGTGTGGATCATAGTGCTGAAAAGGAAGCGTATCTCAAGCAGTTTGCTTCGCGCCAGACAGTGGCTATCGGCAATGGTTCGAATGATCGGCTTATGCTAGAAAAAGCCCAGGTCGGTATCGTAGTGATGGGGCCGGAAGGGTGTTCAGGAAAAGCGCTTCAGGCCGCCGATGTTATGGTTGGTTGCATTGAGGATGCCTTCGGATTGCTGCTTGATCCACAGCGCCTCGTGGCGACACTGCGGCGCTAGGAACATGAATGGGTGGCACGGAAAGCGGGCACAAGGAAAAAAGGGTGGTGGGCATGAGGCAGTTGAAACTAAACGATACAGTGATGCCCTATGAATTATTTTTTAGCAGTCGAGCCAAAAGAATCAGCGCTCGTATCCGCGAAGGCCAGGTAAAAGTCACGGTGCCAAAAGGGCTTGCAGTGAAGAAGGCTGTGGCATTTATCGAATCGGCCAAAGAAAGGATTTTCCGGCTCTGGCAAAAGGCGCTGGAAGAACAAGGGCAAAGCCCGATCCGGTGCTATAAAGAAGGGGAACACCTTCCGTATTTAGGGGGAGTGTTGATTTTAAGTCTAATCAAAAGCCGGAGACAGTCCATCCAGGTCCAGCGCCGCGATCAGAAACTAATCATTTCTCGACCAGCCCAAGTCTTTGATCAGGATGATTCTGAGATGATAGCGGGAGCGCTTGAGCATTGGTATCGAGCACAGGCTAGGGAAATCTTTTGGGCCAAGCTCGATCAGTTTGCGGCACTTATGGGCGTGGAATACCGCCAGTTTCGCCTCAAAGACCAAAAAACCCGCTGGGGAAGCTGTTCGGCTCTAGGCAACATCAACTTGAACTGGCGGGTGATTCTCGCTCCCGAGCGCGTGGTGGATTACTTAGTCGTCCATGAACTTGCGCATTTACGCTATTTGAATCATTCTTCTTATTTTTGGCGTGTGGTTGAAGCTTATTTGCCTGATTATCGGGGTTTACGGCGCTGGCTAAAAGAACACGGCAGAGAACTCAGGATCTGAATTCTTTGCGTTTCTTGGGGAGGAATAAGAAAAGAAGAAACTACGCTTCTGAGCAGGAAGGTTGATAAATATCGCGAATTCTAATACCGAACGATTAAAACCAGAATCCAGAAAGGAGAATGAAACATGGATTTTACCGAAGTCATTCAGCGCAGACGAAGTATACGCGCCTACCAATCCGATCCCATTGCACCGGAGAAAATTGAGCAGCTCCTGGAAGCAGCGCGCCAGGCTCCTTCCTGGAAAAACCTACAGTGCTGGCGTTTTATTGTCGTATCAAGTCAACAAAAGCGGGAAGCCGTCGCCAAGGCTTTTTCGCCGACAAATCCCGGGGCCAAGGCTCTTCTGGAAGCGCCTTGTATCATCGTCTTGTGCGCAAATCCAGCAGAATCCGAACGATGGGAGGAAAAAGACTTTTTCATGCTCGATGCAGGTCTTGCCATGGAACACCTCATCCTGGCCGCTACAGATCTAGGTCTGGCCACTTGTTGGCAGGGTTTGTTCCGTGAGGAAAAAATCAGGGAGGCTTTAGGCATTCCCCCGAAAATCCGGGTCATTGCCCTTACCCCCCTTGGTTATCCGAATCAAGAACGAAACCCACGCCCACGCAAGAATTTAGAAGACATTGCCTTTCGGGAAGTCTGGGCTAATCCCTGGTAGTGGGATGAGTTCACTCGTTCTCCTCGGTTTTAGGTTTTGTTTTAGAATGATCAGAGCCCTTGGCTAAGCCATCCTTCGCCTGGAGACGTACCTTGGGCCGCATGGCCAGGATATGGGCATTGAACATAAAGGTGGCGGCAAGGATCCCGCCCACTAAAGCCGAATAGATCATAAGCGTCTTCAATGTGATTCCCGGGCTCAGTGACTGAGGATAGGCTAAACCCAGGATCAAGCTGGCCACGGGAAACAGGAGAGATTCTACTGCTAAACCTTTGAAGATCGAAATCCACAATTCACGTGGAGTCCGGCTTGAACGAAAGCTGAGATACCACAGCCAAACTGCGGTCGGTAAAGCTGTAACGAAAAAAACGACAGTTCCACCAAAGGCAAAGGCCACGCCAAAGTCAAGGTCAGCCCCAAAGCCTAACAAAAACCCACCCAAAATAATAGCCACCCATTTTTGGATTATTGTTTTTACATTCACACTATGATCGCTCCTTAAGATTTTAGTCCCAAGATATTCTTTGCCAAACGTAATTTTGCCTTCGTTTACGTATGATTATACACCCGTTCCCATGTGGGTCAACCTCACGAGATCACCTTTTTCGCACGTAGGTCGGAAAGACGAATCATTGTAATTATTGGTGTTCTAAGGAGCCGTAGAGCAAAAAAGCAGTTGATCCAGCGAGCATGAAGCCGAGTGCGAGGAACCAAACCATGGAGTTGCCGCCATGGTCGAAAACCATTCCCCCCAAAAAGGGTCCCAGCATGCGTCCGCCGGAGGCCGCACCGCCCACGATTCCTTGATAGACACCTTCCCGGCCTTTAGGAGCCAGCAGGGCCGCAGCCGCCGGAACAGCCGGTAAAATCAACATTTCGCCCAAGGTTAAGATGAGCATGCCGACAAGATACCAGGCATAAGGAAGATGTCCCCACAGGGTAAGAAAGGAACCCGCGATCAGTAGGCAAGCCAGGTAGAATTGGCGTCGAAAGTTCTTGGCCCAGGTGCGGATGGTTAGACTAATCAGGGGTTGTAGCGTAACGATGAATATCCCGTTGAGTGTCCAAAGAATGCTATAGGATGCCAGGGAGAAACCGCGTTGGTTCATAACGACGGGAACGATGGTGACCCATTGAATATAGGCAGACCAAACCAGGAAAATACCGCTGCTCAAGGCCATGAGGGCCGGAAATCCCGCATCATGCCGGATCGTATTTTTGTTGTTTACGGTACGGGCGGAAGCTGGGAGGGTTGCAAGCTTAGGAAGGCCAACGAGGACGACCACTAAGTAAATAATGAAGGACAGGGCATTGCCGAGAAAGACCCAGCGGAAGGAAAGTTGGGCGACCAATCCGCCGATGGCAGTTCCCACAGCGACTCCCGCATTATTGAAGACATAGAGGAGGTTAAAGCCGCGTCGTCCGCCCTCGGGCCAAAGCGTCTGCACCAAGGCATTCAGAGGGACGAAGACAAAGCCGCTCATCAAACCAAAGACGATGAGGCTGGGAGCGTACACCGACCACACAGGGAAGAGTCCGATTAGAGATACCATGACGGCCGAACCTAATAAACCTAACTGCATGATCCTTTTGGCGCCGTAATGATCGGAAAGAAACCCGCTGATAAACTGCCCGAGGAGCATCAGTGCCGATTGTAGGGCTATGACGAAGCCGGCTTCAGTCAGGGTGCGCCCGAGGACATTATGCATGAATAAGCTATTTAAAGGCCACATGAGCGAATTGCCCATCGAATTAATAAAGCCCCCGGCGACCAAGATTTGGATCGATCGCGGGACATCCCATTTTCTCACCCAGTGTACCACCTTTATCGATGTCCTCACTCGGCATAACAGTGCATGCTCTGGCTCCGCGAGGGAAGGGGTGGAGCCCCTCTTAGGTAGTACTTCGACGATCGGAGAAAAAGTCCTGCAAAAAGATATTTGATTTCCTCTTGAGAAATGGTTATGGTGTATATGCCTATGACCATTAAAAGCACCCTTATCTAGCTTAACGCCAGACATAGGGTGCCTTTTAGTGGTC
>JAJZPA010000240.1 GCA_021811425.1 Bacillota bacterium
GTTATATAAAACATTTCATTTTGCGTAGAAATAAGGCTGGAAACTTCGTATGCTTCCAGCCTTAAACAAAAAATACTCACGTTCGTCCTAGCTTAGTTTACGTACCACAAAGTTATCTTCAATCAGAAGCCAATTCTGAGGAAAGTCATTTCCCAATACCCAATAGAAGCACCCTCGAATCCCTAACTCCTTGACTATATCAAATTTAGCCTGCACACTGCGAGCATCTTCAAACCAGACTTCATGCCGTTTCCCCTGCGTATCCGTATATCTAAACCACGGAGCTTGTGAGGTCTTATCATAGCGGATGCTTACACCATAACGAATAGCAAGCTCCAAAGCACGTTGAGGACTAACAGATTTGGCAAATTTGCCACCGGGCACATAGGGGAGAGTCCAGTCATAGCCATACAGGGGCATCCCCATCATGATCTTTTGTTTTGGCACCACGGATACAGCATAACGCATAACGCTTCGCATCTGTGCTATTGGGGATACAGCCATCGGTTCCCCGCCTGACCATCCCCATTCGTAGGTCATCAAGAAGATAAAATCAACAACTTGACCAATGGCTTGATAATCGTGACCCTCATAGAGAACTCCTCGTTGTTCAGCTCGATACTTGGGTGCCAAAGCTGTGGAAATGAAATACCCATGCGCTTTTAATAATTGACGTGCTTTTCTTAAAAAGAGCACATATCGTTCCCGGTTTTCTACCCCTAGATACTCAAAGTCAAAATCAAGACCTCGGTATCCCTTCTCAGCCATAATTTGAAGGGCCCGATTGAGCACGCGATCTTGCAACGCTTCGTTTGTCAAAATCGCTGTGGCAATTTCTTTACGGAATTGGCCACCCTCAAAATTGGTTAAAACCAAAAGAGGGGAAACTTTATCCTTGAAAGCGGCGCTCAACGGCAGCTGATCTTCAACAGGGGTAAGATTTCCTTCCCGATCGACAGCATAGCTGAAAATGGCTAGGTAAGTTAGGTGCTCTCCTACTTTATCAACTTCTGTAGCGGATCGGGTTCTAGTCATTCTCGGATCGATATAGGCGTTTGTTTCAACTATTTGCTTTACTTTCTGGGGTAAGTATAGGCGTAACCCAACCGGAAGATGATTAGGATTTAAGATCTTATTAATTCGAACAATCTCTTCAATCGATACTCCATAGCGATGACTGATACTCCATAAGCTTTCTCCCGCCCCAATCCAGTGGTATTGACCGTTAATAGGTATCACTAAGGTTTGCCCAACAACCAACCGATTGCGATCCGGAACCTGATTGGCAACTGCAATCTCCTGCGCTGAAATACTGTAGGCTTGAGCAATTTTAACAAGAGTATCTCCAGGTCTTACGACATGTATTTGCATAAATATCCTCCTCTTCTAAGCAAGCAAATCTCTTCTCTTAATTTATGTTTAGAGAGTAGCTCTCGCGCCTTAGAAAGAAATTGGAGATACAAATGTTTTGCCGCCAACCTGTACATAATGAAAATTTGAGCTATAATTAGTAAGGATTTTAGAAGTTATTATTAGATAGGCTGGGTGATACTTTATGAACTTTAAATATACTCTTGATGAGATACCCCCTTTGGGGCATCTCCTGCTATTTGGTCTGCAGTGGCTGGCCATTATTATTCCAATTATCCTTATTATGGGGACAGCAGTAACAAGCCTTCATCCCGGCGGGATTGGCCAACAAGTAGTCTATATTCAAAGGCTATTATTTGTAGTGGCCGTAGCCTTATTTTCGCAGGTGATCTGGGGCCACCGCCTTCCGGTAATCTTCGGACCTGCGACGGTTTTTCTGGTTGGAATTTCGGCTGGAGGAAAGAGCAGCCTCGAGGCAGTCTATACTTCAATTCTTCTGGGGGGCATAATATTAACCGCTGTCAGTATTACCGGATTATTCGCCCATCTTAAAAAACTCTTTACCCCAACCGTTGTAGCTGTAATCTTGATTCTGGTTGCCCTTACCCTTACGCCCATGATTCTTAACTTGATTACCACTCCAACCCCACAGGTCAATTCCTTTGCTAACCTCTGTTTCTCCTTGGTAATGGTGCTTAGCATGTTTATCGCGGCAAAGTACTTACGGGGATTATGGAAATCGACACTCATCTTTTGGGCCGTCATCAGTGGAACGCTAGCCTACTTCCTTCTTTTTCCCCATTCCCCTCTTCCCACTTACAACCTTCCGGTAGTTGCCCCCTTTTGGAAAGGCCTAACATTTTCTTTCGTTTTCGATTCAGGTGTCTTCCTCTCCTTTATGATTTGTTTTCTTGCGCTCTCCGTCAATGATCTAGGATCAATTCAATCGGTTGAAGGAATTCTCCAACCGGATAATATGCCGAAACGAATTACTAGAGGGGTCACAGTGACTGGATTAATCAATATATTGTCCGGATTCCTAGGGGTTATTGGTTCTGTCAATTTCTCCTTCAGTTCCGGTGTTATTATTGCCAGCGGTGTCGCCTCAAGATATACCTTGATTCCCACAAGCCTTGGACTATTGGCTTTAGCTTTCCTACCCAAAACCATTGCAGTTTTAGGAAGTATCCCTTCTGTGGTGATTGGCAGTTCCATGATTTACCTTATGTGCTCGCAGATCGCGGGTGGTCTTCAGGCAGTCTTGAACCAGAAATATAAATTTGAATATGGGCTAATCATTGGACTACCTATGATCCTAGGTGTTATTATATCCTACCTGCCCCCGGCGGTTCTAAACACCTTTCCCTCAATTCTAAAACCTATATTGGGCAATGGCTTTGTGGTCGGGGTAATCGCTGTGTTGGTCATGGAGCACTTGGTGTTCCGCCAAAAACGTTAGCTGTACTCCCCTAATCGAACGTCAACTTTAACATCATAAAGCGTACTTCCTGCCGCCCTATCCGTTAAACGTTGGGAGGTAAGAGCATTTACCGTACCCTCTCTGGACATGGTCTCCATCGAAAACAGGCCTTCAGTTACAACGACTCCCTGGGGAACGGTCATCGTTAACTTAAGAATAAAGGGTACCTCCCCTCGTTCATTAAAGGCGATCACTTTCTGACCCTCGCGCAAATTCTTAGTTTCAGCATCTTTGGGGTTCATTTGGAGAAACGCAGCTTCCTTCTTCCGTATTAAATCAGGGCGTTCATTAAAGGATGAATTCAAAGAGTACAAACTAGGAGCACTCATCAGATAAAAGGGGGCATCATCCCCATAAGGTTCAAAATAACGCGGCAACGGCTCAGCCTCCGTGGGATTATAGAGTTCGATCTTACCAGACGAAGTAAGGAAGGTCGTTTTGTAATCCTCAGGTAGAGGAAGTTCAACGAGACGGCCTGCTTGAAGTTTCGCCATGTCAACCCCTGCCAGCCAAGGAGTCGGTGGATCAATGAGTTGCTGGATAAGATCATCCGTTGTTTGCCGAAAAAAGTCCTCCTCAAAACCCATAGCTTGAGCAAGCAACTGAAAAACCTCCCAGTTAGGTTTTGCTTCACCAATCGGAGGAATAACCGCAGCTACTTTCTGAAGACCATAATGCCCATAGGAACGGTAAATATCTGCGTGCTCTAAAGAACTTGTGGCCGGTAAGATGATATCGGCATAGCGCGCAGTATCCGTCATAAATCGTTCATGAACAACTGTGAATAAGTCTTCTCGCTTTAGTCCTTTAATGATCATCGTTTGGTCAGGGGCTACGATGGCTGGGTTAGAGTGATAGACATACATGCTCATGATCGGGGGATTTGATAATTCCGTCAGTGCATATCCAAGCTGATTCATATTTAC
>JAJZPA010000241.1 GCA_021811425.1 Bacillota bacterium
GCGCCAGGTTCTCATTGAGAAACATTTAATCAGCCCGGCTTTAGCCGATCAGCCCCAGGCCCGTGGGGTGGCCTTGGCCAAAGACCACCGCATGGCCGTCATGGTCAATGAAGAAGATCACCTGCGCTTGCAAGTTCTGCTGCCGGGAAATCAGCTCTTGGAGACTTATCGCTTAGCCAGCGCGCTGGACGATGCTTTGGAAGGATACCTGGATTTTGCTTACAGAGAGGCCCAAGGGTATGTCACAGCTTGTCCGACCAATGTGGGCACAGGGCTAAGGGCCTCGGTCATGGTGCATCTTCCGGCTTTGGCGATGACCAATCAGGTGCAGCAGGTTTTAGGAGCGCTGACACACTTGGGGCTTGCTGTGCGTGGGCTCTATGGGGAAGGTTCCCAAGCCTTTGGCCATATTTTCCAAGTGTCGAACCAGATTACCTTGGGCAAGAGTGAGGAAGATATCTTGGCTCATCTCGGCGCGGTGACCGGACAAATCGTGGAACACGAGATGCAGGCACGGGAGGCTTTAAAAAGACAGGCTCCGTTAATTCTGGAGGATAAAGTCTGGCGGGCGCGCGGAATCTTGCAAAATGCCCGGCTTCTCACCTCGGAAGATACGCTGCACCTACTCTCCCATGATCGCCTGGGTATTGACATGGGAATCCTTCAAAAGTCAAAGCGTACGTTCGCCACACTTTTGGTAGAATCTCGGCCAGGGTGTTTACAATATTCGTTAGAGCGGGAATTGGATCCGGGACAGCGGGATGCAGAACGCGCCGGTCTTATCCGCAAGGCGTTAAGTGAGTTTTAGAGACGTATTGGTATTAGAAAGGAGTTATATGATGCAAGGACGTTTTACAGAAAAAGCACAACAGGTTTTGCTGATATCTCAGGAAGAGGCTCGGCGCATGGGACACAAAGTGGTCGGAACCGAACACCTTTTGCTGGGCCTCATTCGCGAAGGGGATGGGATTGCGGCCAAAGCTTTAGTGGCGACAGGTCTTGATTTAGAAAAAATTCGGTTGCAGATTGAACAGTTGGTAGGAGTCGGGGAACCCTTTCAGGGGAATGTCGGTTTCACTCCACGGGTCAAGCGGGTGCTGGAACTCGCGAATGAGTCGGCTCAGCGCCAAGGGGTGAACTATGTCGGTACGGAGCACCTTCTCTTTGGTCTGATCATGGAAGGGGAAGGGATTGCCGCTCGGGTTCTGACAAACCTGGGGGTTAGTCCAGAACGGGTTTGGAAACAGGTCGTCCGCCTTTTGGGCGGGGATCCGGATGAGGCGATGCTGCAAGGCAGTCCTGCTTCAGCAGGGCCGACAACGAAAAACGCGCCTCCAGGAAACACGCCAACACTCAATGATTTTGGCCGCGATCTGACGATTCTGGCCTTGGAAGGTAAGCTTGATCCCGTTGTTGGGCGGGAAAAGGAAATTGAGCGGGTGATTCAGGTCTTGAGTCGCCGGACGAAGAACAATCCAGTACTCATTGGGGATCCTGGAGTTGGGAAGACGGCTATCGCTGAAGGATTGGCCCAGCTTATCGTACGCAACAAGGTTCCGGAAATTCTCGACCATAAGCGGGTCGTAACCTTGGATCTTTCGGCCATGGTCGCAGGCAGTAAATATCGTGGCGAATTTGAAGAGCGCTTAAAAAAAGTCATGGAGGAAATCCGTGCCGACGGAAATGTCATCTTATTCATTGATGAGCTGCACACCTTGATCGGGGCTGGGGCTGCCGAAGGGGCGATTGATGCCGCCAACATCCTTAAACCCGCCTTAGCGCGTGGGGAACTGCAGTGTGTCGGAGCAACAACCCTTGACGAGTACCGCAAGTATATTGAAAAAGACCCGGCCTTAGAGCGGCGCTTCCAACCTATCCAAGTCGGGGAGCCGACTGCGGAAGAAGCCATGGCGATTCTCAGGGGACTTCGGGATCGGTATGAAGCCCATCATCGGGTGGAAATCAAGGACGAGGCGATTGAGGCGGCGGTACGCCTTTCGGATCGTTATATTTCGGATCGGTTCCTGCCGGATAAGGCGATTGATTTGGTCGATGAGGCAGCCTCTCGTGTGCGTTTGGCCAGTTTCGTCGCACCTCCGGATTTGAAGACGCTGGAAGAAGAGATTGAACGCTTAAAGAAAGAAAAAGAAGCGGCGGTTCTAGCTCAGGATTTTGAGAAGGCAGCACAAATCCGGGATGAAGAACACAAGCTGCGGGAGCAGGTGGCCGAGCAGCGCTCAGCCTGGGAAAGCAAACGCGATGTTGAGAAGTCGGTTGTGACCGCAGAGGATATCGCCCAAATCGTAGCGAGTTGGACGGGGATTCCAGTGAAGAAACTAGCACAAGAGGAAAGCGAACGGCTTCTCCACTTGGAAGATCTCCTACACCAGCGGGTCATTGGGCAGGATGAGGCCGTTACGGCGGTCTCGAGGGCCGTGCGCCGGGCGCGGGCGGGGCTCAAGGATCCCAAGCGTCCGATTGGCTCATTCATCTTCTTAGGCCCTACAGGTGTGGGTAAGACCGAGTTGGGTCGGGCCTTAGCGGAAGCGTTGTTCGGAGATGAGGACTCCGTCATTCGCATTGATATGTCCGAATATATGGAGAAGCATGCGGTTTCCCGTTTGGTTGGGGCACCTCCAGGCTATATTGGACATGATGAGGGCGGTCAATTAACAGATGCTGTCCGGCGCAAACCCTACAGTGTCGTGCTTCTCGATGAGATCGAGAAAGCCCATCCTGAAGTCTTCAATATCCTGCTCCAAGTCTTGGAGGATGGTCGTCTGACCGATACCAAAGGAAGGACGGTAGACTTTCGCAATACCGTGATCATCATGACCTCGAATGTGGGTGCATCCTTCTTGCGCAAGGAGGCTCTCGGGTTTACGGCGCACCGGGATGAGCAGACGGAATACAAGACGATGCGCTCGCGGGTGCTGGAAGAGTTGAAGCATACCTTCCGACCGGAGTTCCTTAACCGGGTAGATGAATTGGTGGTCTTCCACTCCCTCCCGATTGATGCCCTGCTTCAAGTGGCTCAGATTCTGATGCGTGACGTTACTCAACGTCTGAGAGAGCAAGGATTTGAGCTGGATGTCGAGACGAGTGCCCTAGAAGTGATTGCCAAGGAAGGCAATGATCCAACCTTCGGGGCGCGTCCGCTGCGTCGGGCCATCCAACGCTTGATCGAAGACGAACTGTCGGAGAAGATCCTCGAAGGAACCTTCAAGCCAGGGGATAAGGTCAAGGTTACGGCAGAGGATGGGAAAATCCAGTTCGCACATGTAGAATAGATATATCAAGAACGGGGGGAGACATTGGGCAAGACGAAGACGCGTTATTTCTGTCAAGCCTGCGGCCAGGAAACCGCACGCTGGTTTGGTAAGTGCCCCGGTTGCGGTGAGTGGAATTCGCTTATGGAAGAGGTGGTTGAACGTTCCACTGTCCATGCGCGGGCGCGGACGGTGGAAGCTGTTCCACTGCCAGACATTCTGATTACAGCGGAGGCACGGGTTGATTCCGGGATTGAGGAACTCAATCGAGTGCTCGGCGGCGGAATGGTTCCCGGTTCCTTTGTGCTCTTAGCCGGGGAACCGGGGATAGGCAAGTCCACCTTGACACTCCAGATGGCTGCCGCGATGGCCCGTTCGCGTCCGGTACTTTATGTTTCCGGAGAGGAGTCTGGAAAGCAGATCAAACTCAGAGCAGAGCGGCTGGGCATCAGCTCCGAATATTTGAGCATACTGGCCG
>JAJZPA010000242.1 GCA_021811425.1 Bacillota bacterium
TGGAAATCCCGAACCATCGTGGGAAACGGATGCGGTCCTGCCGCCGTACCAAAACAATAAAACGTATCTTCCACATGGCTGACCCAATCGCGCAGAGCCTCATTAATAGCATCCTTCAATGTCCGCGACCCCTGGTTAACCGAGCGTACCTCCGCTCCCAACAACTGCATACGCAAGACATTCAAACGCTGCCGTCGAATATCCTCTTCCCCCATATAAATCACACAGGAAAGCCCGAACAAGGCGCAGGCTGTGGCGGTGGCGACTCCGTGCTGGCCAGCACCTGTCTCGGCAATCACCCTGGTTTTACGCATGCGTTTCGCCAGAAGAACCTGCCCAAGGGTGTTGTTGATCTTGTGCGCACCGGTGTGATTCAAATCTTCCCGTTTCAGGTAAATTCGGGCCCCTCCCAACCGGTCGCTCAACCCTTTCGCCGAATAGAACAGGGAGGGGCGGCCCACATACGTTGTCAGCAGTCCCTCGAATTCCCTCTGGAAACCTTCATCCCGCTGCGCCTCCGCATACGCTTTCTCTAATTCCCGCAGCACCGGAACCAGGGTTTCCGCGACATAGGCCCCGCCAAACGGGCCAAACCGGCCATCCCGTCCGGCTCCTTTCATGAGATCATGCCGATTTTCTGTATTCATGTGCATCTCACCTCATCTTCAGGTTTTGTATTAGGGTTTTGACTAAAGCGCACCCGCTTGCACTGCACCCTGCTGCAGTGCTTTGAGCTTATTTAAGGCAGCTCCGGAATCCAAACTTTCTCTGGCTCGTTCGATGCCTGCTTGGATGCTTTCAACCCTGTCCGCAGCAAAAAGTGCCGTCCCGGCGTTCAACAGGACAACATCCCGTTTCGGCCCGAATTTCCCCTGTAACACGTCCAGTGTATAACTCGCATTTTCTTGCGGGCTCCCGCCACGCAGTGCTTCCAGAGAGCAGCGGCTGAATCCATAGTCTTCCGGAAGTATGCGAAATGGGGTGAGCTGTCCTTGTTCTACTAAAATCGCTTGCGTCGGCGCGCTCAGGCTGACTTCATCGAGACCATCCTCTCCCACGACAGCCACCGCGCGTTTCGCGCCAAGGATTTGCAAAGCTTTAGCTAATTTTGGCAACAAGATTGGGGAGGATACTCCCACCAGTTGGTAGAGGGCACTGGCTGGGTTCAACAACGGCCCCAGCAGGTTGAAGATCGTGCGCACCCCCAACTCCCGCCTATGGGCAGCTACTTTGCCTAGAGCCGGGTGATAAAGCGGGGCAAAGAGAAAGGCCATGCCGATATCCTGCAAGTTGGCTGCGCTCTCCTCCGGAGTGAGATTGAGAACAACTCCCAGAGCCTCCAGGACATCCGCACTGCCACAGCGCCCTGAGGCAAATCGGTTCCCATGCTTGGCGACAGGCACCCCGACACCCGCCACTACAAAAGCGGCCGTCGTTGAAATGTTGAATGTCCCGCTTCCATCCCCGCCAGTACCGCAGGTATCGACCGTTCCAGGGGGTGCTGGGATGCTTGCACTCAACCCCCGCAAGATCTGGGCGAAGGCAGCAATCTCTTCTGCACTTTCTCCTTTCATCCGTAGTCCCAAGAGGAATGCACCAATCTGAGCCCCCGTGAGTTCTCCGGCCATCAATTCGGCCATTACGCCAGAGGCTAGTTCAATTGACAAGTCCTCTCCTTGGCTCAAATACTCTAAAGCTTCACGAATCGCGCTCATGCTCAGCTCTCCTTTCTCAGCTCAACTAAAAACCTTTCACGTTCGCATTTAATTCTTCGCCCGTTTTTTGTTCGCCTCAACGATGACTAAGAAAGCCTGAATGATTTTCTCGCCCTTCGGTGTCAAAATGCTCTCTGGATGGAACTGTACGCCATAAAACGGGTAATCCCTGTGTTCCATCCCCATGATCAAACCCTCTGCCGTGCGCGCCGTAATGAGCCATTCCGAGCTTAGGCTTTCTTCTCTGACCATGAGGGAATGGTAGCGCCCGGCTGAAAAACCTTGTTCAAGACCGCTGAACAATCCTGTACCATCATGATAGATTGGGGAGGCCTTGCCGTGCACGACTTGGGGTGCACGTACAACCTGACCACCAAAGGCTGCAGCTAACGCCTGATGCCCTAAACACACCCCTAAGACCGGAATGGCATCCCCTAAAGCCGCTCTGACCTCAAGCGCCTGCAACAGTTCCACGGAAATCCCCGCTTCGGCGGGAGTACACGGGCCTGGCGACAGAATCACGGCTTCCGGCTCCTCCGCCAGGATTTCCTCAACCGTCTTCTCATCATTGCGCCAGACGCGCACGGCGCTGCCGAGGCGGCCAAATTCCTGAACCAGATTATACGTGAACGAATCGTAGTTATCAATCACCGTCAACAACTTCATTCACCACTTTCATGAGTGCCATAGCCTTATGCAGTGTCTCCTCATATTCACGCTCCGGCAGGGAGTCATAGACAATTCCCGCCCCAGCTTGGACACTGATTTCATCGTGTGTGAATCTCAAGGTCCGAATGGTAATGCAAAAGTCCACATCCCCGTTCCAGCGCAGAATTCCCAAAGCCCCGCCATACCCTCCTCGACGATCGCATTCGAGTTCCTGAATAATTTCCATCGCCCGCACCTTCGGAGCGCCGCTTAACGTACCCGCTGGGAAAACTGCTCCTAAAGCGGCTAGGCCATCGTACGCTTGTGCAAGCTCTCCTTCAACCGTCGAGACGAGGTGCATAACATGCGAGAAGCGTTCCACCTCCGCATACTGGCTTACCTTGACACTGCCATACTGGGATACCCTCCCCAGATCATTCCTACCGAGATCCACCAGCATCGCGTGTTCTGCGTTTTCTTTCACATCACCGCGCAGTTCCTCCTCATTGGCCAAGTCGCAAAACTCATTGTCCCCTCTCGGTCTTGTCCCGGCAATCGGTCGAGTCTTGGCTCGCCTGCCCTCGCTGGAAAGCAAAAGTTCCGGAGAACTCCCGACAAGTGTCTCATCCTTCCCTTTGACATAGAACAAGTAGGGGGACGGATTCAGCACACGCAAGCGTTGATAAACAGCCCAGTCTGAACATGTGGCCTTCAGTGTCAGGCGCTGCGAAAGCACGGCCTGAAACACATCTCCAGCCTTGATATACTCCTGAATGCGTTCAACCTTCTGGATGAAAGCTGTGCGGCTGAGGTTCCCTTGCCAGTCTTTCCGGGGGTGCCCCTGAAGCGGAGTTCCCTTTGGGCTGGCGGCGTCTCCTGGTTTCACCGTTTGTGACACCCGCACTCCGGAAACCGACTTCCCTAACTCCAAAGCCTCTAAAACCTGGTCAATGGCCTCTTGCCACTCGCAAAAATCCCTCTCAACCCCCACTCTGCTGGAGCCAAAGACTTCCAAAATGAGACGGTTCTCTTGGGGCAACCAAATGATATTCAGTGGGCAAACGCGGAAGAAATACTCGGGGGAGACACTGGTGGCCGCCGGTTTCTGCCATTTGAGCCCCCATTCGTAATCAAAATATCCGACGAGCCCGCTTGCAAGCGCCAGCCCATTGCCTGCATGATCCTGGATCGGCACACAGGCTTCACGCCAATCTTGGATAAACTTCCTTAATTCCTGCAATGGATCCCCTCCGGGCTGGTCGCAGCCCGCTAAGACCCACCCCTCCCCAAACCCTAGATACGATCTTTCATTTTCACGCTCCTGCCCTTCGAGGATAAACTGGCAAGGCAGGCCAAGCCTATCCCCTAAC
>JAJZPA010000243.1 GCA_021811425.1 Bacillota bacterium
CGCTTTACCATCTTTCTTCATGTCGCCGTTCGGTTGCTGTGCGGAATCTCCACCCAAAAGGTTGTCCCTTTCCCCACTTCGCTTTCCACCTTCACAGTTCCGCCGTGTGCTTCCACGATCTGCTTGACGATGGCAAGGCCTAGGCCCATACCGCCTTCTTTGCGTGACCGGGCTTTGTCGACACGATAAAAGCGTTCAAAAATATGTCGTAGGGCCTCCGCTGAAATCCCTTCCCCTTCGTCGCGTACCATGAATCGGGTCTCGTTGGCCCGATTCTCCGATTCGACCATAATTGTGCGTCCAGCTGACGTATGGCGCAGGGCATTGTCAAGGAGATTGATGAACACTTGCAGCAATCGATCCCTGTCCGCGTCCATTTCCCCCATTCCTGCCTTGATGATCAGTTGAACACCTAAGTCGCTCGCTTTTCCCTGGAAGCGCTGGTTCAGATCCTGCATGAATTCTGAGAGCGAGAGCGTAGTCCACTGCAGCGCCAGTTTTTGCTCCAAGCGATTAATTTCTTGCAGGCTTTGAACCAAGCGAGCCAGCCGCTTGCTTTCATCCAAAACCAAGTTGATATGCTCCCCCTCTTCCTCCGCAGGGATCACCCCATCTTGAATCGCTTCCAAATACCCTTGAATAAGGTGCAAGGGGGTACGTAGCTCATGGGTGACACTGGCAAGAAAATCGCGCCGCTCTTTTTCCGCGCGCAAAGAAGCAGTCACATCCCGAAGAACGAAGACATTGCCCCGAACTCCACCGTTGTCCGCCAAGGAAGCAACCCCGACTTGCAGAATCTGAGTACCTAAGGTGAGTGTCTCAACCTCGGCATGGTTTTCCTCCTCACCTTCATTGTCCTTATGCGATAAGCCATCATCCATCCGTCTCATGGCTACCAATTCTTTCAAGAAAGCTAGAACCTCTTCTTTGCGCTCAATTTCTTCTCTCTCATCGTCCGTCCAGAGCGCCTGCGCCGGATCGTTAGCATAAACAAGTTCCCCCTCAGGCCCCAGCATGATCACCGGATCGCTGATCCCTTCGACGATCCCTTCGAGTAGATTCTTCTCTTCCGAAAGCCAAGTCACATGGTTACGCAAGCTCGCTCCCATCGAGTTGAGGGTAGAGGCCAGCTCTCCAAGTTCGTCGCGACTCGTTACACCCACAATCGGGTCAAAATCTCCTTTGGCCATCCGCTTGGCCGCCCGCTGCATTAGCCCCAAGGGCCTTGTCAACTGGCGGGCGAGGATTAAGCTCACCAATGTCGCCAGTGCAATCGCCAAGAGAGAGGCATAGAGAATCAAGCGGCGAAAGGTATTGATGCTCTCCTGGATAGGTACAGTTGAACTCCCCAGGAGCACCACTCCTGAAACTGCATTGCTCCCGATCGGTGCTGCCGCGATCAGCATCGCCTGAGCATTTCCATTCGTGGGTAGGGCCTTGATCGAGAGAGTATTTCCGGACAGTACCTGCAAAAGATTTTCCGTACTGAAGAAATCCGTGGGTTTGGAAACCCGGCCCCATCCTCCCATAGGGCCTCCCATCCCGCCCAAGCCCAGTCCTCCTCGCGGTCCGTTGCCAAAGGTTGCCCCCATGACAGCTAAGGGATCACCCGTCGCATCCAGGATCACGAGCTGGGTACCGCTCGTGAGCTTCGCCGTCTGGGCAGTAGCCAGTCGCTGCGGCCAATCTGGGAGCGGTGCGATTTGAGTCGCAATATCCGTGGCTTCCGTGCGCAAAGCATCCAGCTTCTGTTGTAAATAAAAATCCCCAAAGAGCCAGGTGATGGTTAGTCCCAAGCCACCCAACACCGTCAAGATGAGGAGGGTCATTGCGATCCATAATTTTATCGATAAGCTCAGAGGGCGCTTAAACTTAAACATCCTTACCGTGCCCCCGGATCAAATTTGTATCCAACCCCCCAGACCGTGGCAATCATGGCCTTGGCCTGGGGTTCACTCATCTTTTCCCTTAATTTCTTAATATGTGTATCAACGGTGCGCGCATCCCCGTAGAAATCATAACCCCACACCGTCTCCATCAACTGTTCCCGTGAAAAGACCCGCCCAGGATTCTTGGCGAGAAAATAGAGAAGCTCAAACTCACGTGGCGTCAGGCCAATCGGCGATTGGTCAACACTGACCAGGTGCTTCTCTTTATTGAGCACAAGCCGCCCGTAAACCAGATCTTTTTCCTCACTCGCCGTAGCACCTCCGCCTGAACGGCGCAGCAAAGCTTTGACGCGCGCTACCAATTCGCGGGTACTGAAAGGTTTTACTAAATAATCGTCGGCTCCTAATTCGAATCCCAAAATCCGGTCAAACTCTTCCCCCCTAGCCGTCAGGAAAATGATCGGGACATTGGACGTCTCCCGGATTTCGCGACACACCCGCCAACCATCAATTTCCGGCATCATCAAATCCACAATGAGGAGGGAATAAGACCCGATACGAAATTTTTCCAAGGCCACACGCCCATTTTCCGCCTCTGCAACCTCATACCCTTCTCTCACCAGGTACATTCGCACGAGAGTGCGAATCTTCTCTTCATCATCGACAATAAGAATGGGATCCATCGAACCAACTCCCTCACATTCGCTCCTGGATTATCATTCGTTCCTCCATTAAAACATACCATATATTTTTGATCAATTTGTGAACGATTCACGGTAAAACTCAGAACATCGTCTTGCATCTGAGAGCCCCTGCTCCCTACAAGGCCCCTTTCAACCAGCGGGCCAGCGGCTCTCCATCCTCCCAACGCACGGCCACCACATCAAAACGCAAAGCGGGGTAGTTCCTGTAGCCCATCCCTTTGAGGTAATAATCCGCAACCTGTTTCAATTTCTGCTGCTTACGTAGTGTCACACTTTCCTCACCCCAGCCCAAGCGACCAGAACTCCGGCTGCGCACCTCGACGAACACCAGAGTCTGCCCATCCTGGGCGATAATATCAATCTCCCCCAAAGAACACCGGTAATTCCGTTCCAGAATCTTAAGCTCTGCCTCGGCCAAAAACCGTGCCGCAAACTCTTCCCCAGCCAACCCCAAACTCCGCTTCCTCTTTCCTAAACTCCCATCCTTCATCCGGATGCCAGCCTTTCTTAGCTTCTCCCAAAAGCCATTTCTATCCTTATCTTGTTCGTCCTTTTTTCGCTAAACCCTTCTTTACATCAATCTATCGAAAGTCTATCAAAATGAAGTCCTTCAATTCAATACTTTTTACAGCAAGCTAGCCGAAAGCCCACGGTTTTAATCATGGGATGAAGGCGTCTTCTCTCAGAATATACGTTCCCTTGTTTCCAAATATCTGCTATAATGGAAGTACACAGATATTATTCAACGCATTTGAATCCAAATGAAATGGGGGTGATGATGTGAAACGCAAGAAGAAAAAACTCGATCAATTCGGACAACCTATCAAAGAAGAGCCCTATCAACGACTCACGGCCCAGGCCAAAATCATGAATCTGAGCGACCAAGATGCTTTGCTGTTAGGACTTGCCGGGTATGCTGCTACGAAGATGTGGAATGTGGCGAATCATGAG
The DNA here is from genome assembly GCA_021811425.1 of Bacillota bacterium. Taxonomy (GTDB): domain Bacteria; phylum Bacillota; class Desulfitobacteriia; order Desulfitobacteriales; family Desulfitobacteriaceae; genus JAJZPA01. The sequence goes on from JAJZPA010000243.1 coordinate 3,545, forward strand.
CGCAAGGCAATATGGCAGGAAACCGGCAAGATACCTGGATTTGCGGACCAGTGCAAAACTCTGAAGAACAACCGCTGGTATAAACTCTTGCCGAGCCAGACCGCCCAAGAGGTTTTAGCGGAACTGGATGACTCCTACCTCTCTTGGTATAGCCATCGCAAGAAC
>JAJZPA010000244.1 GCA_021811425.1 Bacillota bacterium
CATCGTCCTCCTTCACCATCTCCATACTTTTCGCATAACCAGCACATCTTCTTTTCCTCCTTCATCATCCCACCGAGCTCGGCTGCAGGTATTAATGAGCCCAGACATCCCTGTTTTTCAAATTGCATTTGGCTACAGCCACTCAAGATTTGGGTTCATTGTTTACATAGGAAACAGGTTTCCCAAAAAGAAACACTTTGGGGGACTTCGCAATTCCCGATCTGCTCACATCTCCAGAACCTATCGCTGTAAATTCTCAACGATCGTGGAAATTTCCTGCCCGGTTCTTTCACCGTCCTGCAAGCATTTCAACCGCTACCTGTGTTTTTATGCAAAACTCATGCCACAAGTCAATGTGTTTATCCCAACAAAAACCTCCTATCCTGGTTCGTAGAAAACGAACTCAAGGTAAGAGGTTTTTTGACTGAACAACGTCCTTTAGTTTTTCGCCGAGGCAAAGGCCTTCAAATGCTCATAGAGCTTATGCCTCTCCCCTATGCTCAGAATTGTCACCACCTGTTCGGGACGAAAGACCGCATAAAGAATCCGGTAATGATCGGGCCCTTCATCATAAAAAGCAACCCGGTATGTCTCATAATAGGGACCCCTCAGGCGTTTGTAGACAGTCGGATCCCATTCCAGACTTTCCAACACGATGGCTGCCTGTTTAACAATCTTCTCTGGCAAGGGACGAAATTCCCGCTCCGCTCGTGAAGTCACTAGCACCTGATAACTTCCGTTTTCTTCTTCCGCCACCATGAACTGCTTTAACTCCGGGACCTCCCGCCAGGGTGGGGCCTGCCGATGCCGCTGTGCCCGATGGCCCTCCTGAACTAAACGGTCAATGCTATGGCTCAACTGAACCTTCCGTTCCAAAAATCGCGCTCTCAGCACATCTCCCGAACAGCCGTCACAACGCAAATCCGCCAAAATCAAATCTTCAAAAAAATCAGCCAAGGGCCCAGCCGAGCGTTCAGCCGTCCGAACAAGGAGGGCTCCCTGAGTATCGACCTTTAGCTCCAGACTATCTTCCGGGAGCAAACCCAGCTCATCACGAAGTTCCAGCGGTAGAACAACTTCACCATTGGTATTCATTTTAACCTTATAGGCCTGCATGCTATAGCCCTCCCTTCCTCTTGACTTCATTATATGACCCCACCCAGAAAGAGCAAGGTTATTGAGCGAGTCGATTCTACCGTTGGCAAGGCTTTTTCATCCGTCAAGTTCGGGACGCCCAAGATGATTGCGCAAATTCCATTTTCCGATTAAGATAGTGGTAAGCCAAAAATAAGGAGGATTTCCCATGGACATCACGTTTCAACCCATTGGCACCATTCACACCCCTTATTTTTCCCTGAATGCACCCCATCAGCCCCAACCCGATGCGCCCGGCGAGTTCTGGTTGAGCGTGGCCCCGAAATACCAAAAGGCTCTGGCGCGCTTGGATTCCTACAAATACATCTACGTCCTCTATTACCTTGATAAAGCAGAATCTCCGGCCCTGAAGATCACACCATCCTGGGCCCCCGAGTTCGAAGTAGGACTTTTTGCCAGCCGTTCGGAAAACCGGCCCAATCCCATCGGCTTAAGCATTGTGGAGGTGAAAGAAATTAGCGGCAATGAAATCGTTATCACGGGAATCGATGTATTCAATGGCACCCCTTTATTAGACATTAAACCTTATGTCCGAGTGCTCGATTTGAAAAAAGATGCCAATGATGGCTGGTATGATGATCTGGAAGATAAGGATCATTTGGTTGCCCATATGTTGGGACTTATTCACGAACATGCTGAGGACGATGAGCACTCCCACTCTCATCATGAGCATAGCCACACCCACGGATCACACAGACCCTCTCACTCACACAGCCCTATAAAAATAGGGTTGAAACGCTCCTTTGGCGGCCACAAAGATTAAGTTCCGATATCTCAGCCGTTGTCAGCCTGAGCATCAGTAAGGGCGTTGTCATCCTGAGCGTCATCATCCTGAGCGTCAGCTTAACTGGATTCTTTACTTCGTTCAGAATGACAGGGAAAAAGAATTGCTGCCATCCTAAAGTTTGGCAGCAATTTTTTCGGACGATCTAAGTTCAACGGCCTGTACAGGGGCCCAGCGGCCTGCCTAGATCTTATTGAGCCTGAATTTCTTCCATTGGGGAATGAAGATCCGATCAACCCCCCAATAGTAAGCAGCAGCCCCGGCCCAAAGTAACAGGGCTTCCCAAAATAGATCCAATGGATTCGTACTCACAGTTCCGGCAAAAAGGTAATTGAGATTAAGAAAAACAGCTGCTAAGAGCGCCACCGTGGTCAGGAAGCCGATAATTAAACCCAAGCCAATCAGCACCTCACCCCAAGCCACTAAATAACTAAAAGCGGTAGCATTCGGCAAGGCTACATTGTTGACGAAGGCGGCATACCACCATTGCACATCCGGATGTGTTCCGGCTGTTTTTGTTAAAGCCCCCTTGAGAAACCCAGCGACTGCGGTACCTGCTTTCGGCCCAACCCAGACCGCGGCACTAGGTCCGAACACTTTGTCCAGCCCTGCAGTAAACCATTCCCAGCCAACATAAACCCGTAGAATGGTCCAAACAACTTGCATTGTCCGTGATTCGCGCCATGCCACCATATCCATCCCTCCTTATATTTATCCACTCGTAAGACTCCCACTTCTACAAGTGGGAGTGGGTCCCACTTAAGCTGAACGAGTTCAATCTTAATGCTGTTGTCCCGGCGGTTGGGGTTGCTTGTAGGACGGGTTGTTCCGAATGTTGTCGTTATAACCAGTGGCCACTTCCCGCTTTCCGGTAGGAGCTGGGTCTTTTCCATACTGAGCAGGCCCACCGTAACGCACGTTCGGATCTGTCTCATAAGAGATGCCATTGCCTTGGTTCCAAGGCCCGCGGCTGTCTCCCTGACCGGTCGACATATTCATGTACTTCTTGGAGAAGTCTGAATCCCTGAAGTCCTTATCCACACCAGTTCCTTGCAAGGTGCTAATCGCCTGCATAAAGGAGAAATTATGGGACTCCTCACGGCTTAAGAGGAAGCGAATCATGTCTTTGACGCCGACATCATCCGTCTGTTGCAAAAGGCGCTCATAAATTAGTTTGGCCCTAAGTTCAGCCCCAGTGTTCGACGTGAGATCCGTATAAATATCCCCGTTAGAATTGACGTAATTGGCTGTCCAGGGTTCGCCTCCTGAGTTGGTAAGCAGCGGCCCGCCACCGAGCAGGGCCATATGGTTAGCCGGAAAATCTTTGGGGATATTGTCAACCCCACCTACGAGCATGGCTAAGGCTTCCCCCACCATTTCCAAATGGCTCAATTCCTCAGCGGCAATATCCTGGAGCAAATCCCTAATCTTCGGGTCGTTGCAGCCTAAACTCTGGGAAAAGTACTGCATCGCAGCCTTTAACTCCCCGTTGCCTCCCCCAAACTGCTCCAACAGAAGGATGGCGAATCTAGGATCAGGCTTGTCAACATGAACCGTATATTCCATATCTTTGACATGTTTGAACAAGACTATCGTTCCCCCTTATGCATAAAGTTTTCTTAGTTATTATCCTCGCACCACACAAAATTTATGCTCTAAAAGTGAAAAACCATGGCGATGATTAAGGCAGGAAAGGGAATTCATCAGGATAGGAGGAATTGAATGAAAAACGGCGAAGTGATTTAGGAACAGAAAACTCAGATAACG
>JAJZPA010000040.1 GCA_021811425.1 Bacillota bacterium
ACAGCCTTTTTCAGTGGGGTTCCCACCAAGGTGAGGAAATTTCCTAAAACGGCTCCTTTAACGATCAGACGCAAAAATTCTCTGCGGTTGAGCATGCCGTCTCCCCCTTTAGCAATTTAGTGTTACCGAAAATCCTAAAAAAATGAGTTTGGTAATAGGGGGAAACGCTAGAAATTTTGTGGATTAGGGTATACTATGAAACGTGATTGAGTTTGGACAAGCTCCGGACAAGGAAATCAAACAGAAAGCGGTGGAAAGAAAATGGAAAATGCCCGAACGAAAAACCCGATTGTTACGATTGAGATGGATTGCGGAGATACAATCCGGCTGGAACTCTATCCGGACATCGCTCCCAATACGGTGAAGAATTTTATGTCCCTAGTGCAGAAAGGTTTTTATAATGGCCTAATCTTTCATCGGGTCATTCCCGGCTTTATGATTCAAGGCGGAGATCCCAATGGCAACGGAATGGGCGGCCCCGGTTATGGGATTAAGGGTGAATTTAGCGGAAATGGGTTCAACAATTCTTTGAAACACGAGCGTGGGGTTATTTCGATGGCTCGCTCCGGCAACCCCAACTCAGCAGGTTCTCAGTTCTTTATCATGGTGGCCAATTCTACCCACTTGGACGGGCAGTATGCAGCCTTTGGCAAGGTCATTGAGGGAATGGAAGCGGTAGACAAGATCGTCAGCACGCCTCGGAACCCAATGGACAAGCCACTGCAGGATCAGAAGATGAAAACGGTGACGGTCGATACCTTCGGCGTTGATTACGGTGAGCCGGAAATCACCAAGTGAGTGAATAGACCCCCAAAGATTTCGTGTGTTCGCGTTTTATCGACAAAAGGACAAGCTTTACGCTATTGATTTCTGCGGCGATGATGGTGTACACTGTTGTAGTGTGCAAGTCTATAAGGAATGAGGATGGAAATTGTGGAAAGCGAGCTGCTAGAGTCGATAGAAGCGTTGCGGCGAGAAATGTCGGATGTGGCTATGGACAAGGGGTTTCATGATCCAGCGGTTTTAGTGTTAAGTCAACAGCTGGATGCGTTAATCAACCAGTTTTATAATTTGCGGAGTCATTTGGCTGAATATGCGGCGTGAAGTGGAGGCGTCCCAGCGAGGGGACGCCTAATTTTTTATCTCATGGGTGTAAGCTGTCCTTGCTGGAAACAAAAATGCACACAGGAACCAGGACCATGATTCCTGGGCTTAGGTTCCCTGCTCTCCGTGCCGTTCCACGCTGTCTCGTTTGGTGATGCGGTTCTGCCCGTCCACAAATACGATGTTAGGGTTGAAGGTTCGGGTTTCTTCCTCGCTGAATAAACCATACGAAATAATGATCACCTCATCCCCGACCTGGACTAGGCGAGCAGCTGCACCGTTGAGGCAAATGACGTGGGAATTGCGTTCTCCGGGGATGACATAGGTTTCCAGCCGGGCCCCGTTGTGATTGTTAACAATTTGCACACGTTCGTTAGGCAGCAAGTCAGCTGCTTCCATGAGAGCCTCATCAATTGTGATGCTGCCCACATAGGATAAGTTTGCCTCTGTGACAGTGGCTCGGTGAATTTTTGATTTCATCATTGTCCTAAACATGGTTTTCAACCACCTTTCGTGCTAACAACAGAAAACACCCTCACGGGACGTGAAGGTGTTTTTGTCTATTGTCCTTCCCCGTCTCGGTCACACGGATCCAAGCGGCTTAAGTCTTTGGAACAGAATCTACGATCAAGTATGCGTACGCCTCCCCCAGGATAGCGTCGTGACCATATGCTTTAAATATATTATAGAGAAAAAGGGGGATTTTGCAAGGTGTTCCTGATCCCTTAGCGTTTTGTTGGCCTCAGGTGCTTAAATGGGTTAAAATATGTTTGAGAAGATCAGTGAACGAACGGAGTGAAAAACTGTATGGACGGTGCCGAAAGTTATACGATGGATTCTGGCGCGATCACCATGCTTAACGTCCTGGAAGCCATCCGGGTAGGTGTGATCATCATTGACAAAGAAGAGATCATTCGTTTCTGCAATCAAGCGGCAGCCGATTTTATCGAGAAACAGGTTCCCGATATTCTTAACTGTAAGATTCGGGAGGTTATCCCTGAGTCTGAGCTGGGCCAAGTTATTCAAGACGGAAAGCCTCAATCGGCGCGTTTATATATCAATGGCAGGCTGGTGATTACCAACCGTTCCCCGATTTATTATGAGGGAGAGGCGATTGCGGCGGTTGCCGTATTCCAGGATGGCAGTGAACTACAAGAACTTCTGTCACGGCTGGATGACACCCAAAGTATCCTTACCAGCCTGGAAAACATCTTTGAGAATGCCTATGATGGTGTGATCGTGGTGAATCGCCATGGGATCATCACCCGGATCACCAAGGCGTACTGTCGTTTCTTACATATCACGCAAGAAGAGGCTGTCGGAAAGTACGTAACAGAGATCCTTCCCAACAGCCGGATGCATATTGTCGCCCAATCGGGTGAGGCGGAAATCGGAGAACTCATGAATATCCGTGGCAAAGAAGCTATGGTAATGCGCATTCCCTTACGGGAAAACGGTCAGATCGTCGGAGCGGTTGGGAAGGTTATGTTTCGTGATGTCCAGGAGTTGCGGTCTCTGGCTGAAAAACTAAATCTTCTGGAAAACAAGCTGAAGTTTTATGAAAAAGAACTTCAGCATTACCAGCAGCATTATCGCTATACGTTTAGCGATATCATCGGTGAGAGCCGCACCCTCGTACGCGCCAAAGAGTTAGCGGACAAAGCGGCACAGGGGAAATCAACCGTGCTTTTGCGTGGGGAGAGTGGCACGGGGAAAGAGCTTTTTGCCCATTCTATCCATGCAGTAAGTGCCCGGCATGCCATGTCTTTTGTCCGGGTCAATTGTGGCGCGATTCCTGCTGAACTGTTGGAATCTGAGCTTTTTGGGTATGAGGAAGGGGCCTTCACGGGTGCCAAGAAAGGCGGCAAACCAGGTAAGTTTGAATTGGCCCACGGCGGAACCATTTTCTTAGATGAGGTGGGAGATCTGCCCTTGGCCATGCAGGCCAAAGTGCTGCGGGTGCTGCAGGAAAAGGAGGTGGAGCGGGTTGGTGGCAATCGTTTGCAGCAACTTGACATCCGGGTCATTGCGGCCACCCACAGGGATTTGGAGCAGATGGTGTCAGCGGGTCAATTTCGCCAAGATCTTTACTATCGATTAAATGTCTTTACATTGACGATTCCGGCACTGCGGCAGCGTGAGGGAGATATATTGATTCTGAGTGACTACTTGCTTAGTAAATTTCAGCGTGAACTCGGCTCTACAGTGGACCGGTTAGAAGGCAGAGTAGCAAGTTTGTTTCAGCATTATCATTGGCCTGGCAATGTTCGGGAACTCCAGAATGTGATCGAGCGCGCTGTCAACGTTGCCGAAGGAGGGACCATTGTTTTTGAGGATTTGCCTTTATACTTAAGGGATTTTGAAGGCCGACGGAGCGAGGGTGCCATGCAACCGTTATCTCTGGAAATTGCCGAGGCCGAACGCAGGGCTATTGTGAGAGCGCTGAAATCTACGGGGGGGAATAAAGTCAGAGCCGCAGAACTGCTCGGCATCCACCGGGCCAACCTTTACCGCAAGCTAGAACGCTATGGCATAGAGGCTTAGGGCGTTTAGATATTTCCGGTGAACGTGAGGAAGAGGAGCATAACGTTCAGGCCGATGATGATGCAGGCAATGAGCCAGCCGAAAAACTTGGTCAGAGGCTGGTTGACGAGGCTCCCCATGAGATCTTTGCGCCCGGTGATGATCAGCATGGGGATGATGGCGAAGGGGAGAGCGAAACTCAAGGCGACTTGACTCAGCACAAGGGCACCCATTGGGTTGATGCCGAGAGCGATGATGATTAAGGCGGGGGCCATGGTGATCAGCCGTCTAATATTGAGTGGAATATTTAGACCGATAAAACCTTTCATAATGGTTTGCCCGGCTAGGGTTCCCACTGCGGAAGAGGATAGACCGGAGGCCAGTAGGGCTATCCCGAAGGCACCTGCCGACAGTCCTCCCAGCAGGGGTTCGAGCGAGCGGTGGGCTTGTTCAATGGAATTCACCGCCATACTGTTGCGATAGAACACAGCGGCGGAAACAATGACCATGGCAGCATTGACGACGAAGGCGATATTCATCGCGATCGTTATGTCGATGCGTTCTAAGCGGAGATGCTTATGCTTTTGTTCATCGTTTAGATTATGGTTGCGTGCCTGCACAAGTTGGGAGTGTAGGTAGATAACATGGGGCATGACAGTCGCGCCCAGCATCCCGACGGCAATCAGAACGGCTTCACCGTTGGGGAGAGAGGGTATGAGGGCGTGAAGTCCGGCAGCCGTCCAATCCGGTTTGGCCAGGAAGAGTTCGATCGTGTAGGCGATGAAGATGATCGCCACGAAAGCGGCAATGGTTCCCTCTATGATCCTCTGACCGTACTTTTCCAGGTACACGATGAGAAAAGTGATGGCTCCGGTCAATAAACCGGCGTAGAGGAGCGGTAGGCCAAAGAGTAAATGCAATCCTAAGGTGCCGCCCAGGAATTCGGCTAGATCGGTGGCCATAGCAGCCAATTCGGCTTCGATCCAGAAAAACAGGTTGGTCTTACGACTGAAGACCTTAGAACACATTTCGGGAAGGTTATGTTCGGTGGCAATGCCCAGCTTGGCGGATAGGCTCTGAAGAAAGATGGCCATGAGGTTGCTCCAAAGGATGACCCAAACAAGGTTATAGTTAAAGAGGGATCCTCCGCTGATATTCGTCGCGAAGTTTCCGGGGTCGATATAGGCGACACTCACCACGAAGGCCGGACCGATGAATTGGAGTACGGACTTTAGCTGGATAAGCTTGCTGCTGTCAGCTAGAGGAAGGGAAGCGGATATGTTTTGGGATATATTCAGGCCATCACTCATGGGATAGATCCTCCTTTTTTTGTCTATTACGGCAAGAGGCATAGGATACCAAGGATTGACATAGAGATAGGGTGGGTAATTAAGGAAAACGATGATCGAAGGGGGCGAGTCCGTGCTTTCCCCAAGTCTGGAAGACTATCTGGAAGAAATTTATCGTTTAGCCTTATCGTCACAAACAGTTAGGGTGACGGATATTAGCCATAAGTTAAGTGTTTCTTTGCCATCGGTTAACAAGGCAGTACATAAGCTTAAAGTCCAAGCGTATGTTGACTATGAACGGTACAAAGAAATTACGCTCACGGACAAAGGAAAAGAGCTGGGATATTTCCTCGTCCAGAGAAACCAACTGCTACAAAAGTTCTTGAATATGATATGTAGCAATTGCCAGGTGGCGGCAGAGGCCGAAGCTATGGAACATTATCTTTCGGAGCCCACCATTTTGGCGATCCAATCACTGGTTCACTTCCTGCAACGGTCGCCGGAGTGTTACCGACGGTTTCTCGATTTCCGGCAAGCTGTGGACCAAGATATACCCACTGAATAACGAATAAGATGTTGCTCACCTCCAGGTGTCTTAGCTGAGGTTAAGAAGAGCGGAACGTTTGAGTTAGCGGGGGCTAACTCTTCTGCGGGTTTCTAAAATAACTTATGAGCATACGAGAATTGTGTGACTTCGGTGGAGATGGGATATTTATCCGATGCGTATGTGAGTAAATAGTGCCAGATTCAGCGCTAGAACGTCGCGATGAGGCGACATGTAGTAAAATAGTTACACTATTCGTTTTACGCTATTCTAGCAGGTTTTTATTCTAGAAGACTAAAGTTAATGATGCAAAAACGCGACATTCGTGAAACTTCGCCATGTTGCCAGAATTTATGGAGACCCTGAAAGATTCTGACTTTCAGGTCTTTTTTATTGTTTGGCATACACTTTGCAATAATCAAACACTAGATTGGAGGGAAAAGCCAACATGACGAGTAAGCGGTTTCTCACCGCCGATGAGGCGGTAGCTCTGATTAAAGACGGCAGTATGGTTGCTATTGATGGTTTCGTGGGTATCGGACATCCTGAGGAATTGACGACTGCCATCGAAAAGCGTTTTTTACAAACCGGGAGCCCCCGTAATCTTTCCCTGGTTTATGCGGCTGGACAGGGTGATGGTAAGGAACGCGGCATGAACCATCTGGGTCATGAAGGGTTGATCCAGCGAGTGGTTGGTGGGCACTGGAATCTAGCCCCTAAACTGGGCAAGTTGGCCGTCGAGGAAAAAATTGAGGCCTACAATTTCCCCCAGGGGGTTGTGACCCACCTATTCCGGGATATTGCCGCAGGCAAACCCGGAACGCTTACGCACGTTGGCCTGGAGACTTTTGTCGATCCGCGTCGGGGCGGGGGCAAGCTTAATCGCGTGACTCAGGAGGATCTGGTGGAACTCCTCACGGTACGCGGTCGGGAGTATTTGCTCTATCACGCTTTCCCGATCCATGTAGCCCTTATCCGGGGGACGTATGCCGATGAGGACGGAAATATTTCCTTTGATCGGGAGGCGTTGACGCTTGAAGGTCTTTCAGTGGCTCAGGCGGCCAGAAATAGCGGTGGTATGGTCATTGTGCAGGTGGAGCGGGTCGTTCAGAGCGGTAGCCTCAACCCTCGCGATGTAAAGATTCCTGGGATTTTGGTGGATGTTGTGGTCGTGGCCTCCCGACCGGAGAACCACATGCAATCCTTTGCCGAGCAATACAATCCGGCCTACAGTGCGGAACTTCGTCTACCTCTCAATGAGCTGAAAACGATCCCGTTGGATGAGCGTAAAGTGATCGCCCGTAGAGCTTTTCTGGAGATTTTTCCAGGCGCCATCGTCAACTTGGGAATTGGCATGCCGGAAGGCGTCGCTTCTGTGGCCGCAGAGGAAGGAAAACTCCAAGAATTTATTCTTACCGTGGAATCTGGGCCGATCGGCGGTGTGCCTGCCGGGGGCTTGAGTTTCGGTGCCAGCTTCAATCCGGAGTGTATTGTCGATCAGCCTTATCAGTTTGATTTTTATGACGGGGGCGGACTGGATATCGCGGTATTGGGGATGGCCCAAATGGATCGTGAAGGAAATGTCAATGTCAGCCGTTTCGGTCCCCGAATCGCTGGTGCGGGTGGATTTATCAACATCTCGCAAAATGCCAAGGAAGTCATTTTCTGCGGAACGTTTACGGCCAACGGCCTGATGATCCAAATGGAAGACGGCCAACTGCACATTGTTCAGGAAGGGAAGATTGCCAAGCTTATTCAGGATGTGGAACATGTAACCTTCAGTGGCAATTACGCCCGCAAACGGGGGCAGAAAGTTCTTTTCGTGACGGAACGCGCCGTGTTTGCCTTAAAGCCAGAAGGCTTGGTTTTGGAAGAAATTGCTCCCAAGGTGGATCTGGACAAGGATATCTTGGCTCATATGGCTTTCCGGCCCATCATCGTTGAGAATCTGAAGATGATGGATGAACGGATCTTTAAACCAGAACTCATGGGTGACCTGCATAGTGAGTCAATTTTGAAAATCCCAATGGCTCAGAGGATAATTTAAACTATTTTTTGATGAGGTGAAAGATCGTGAAGATTAAAGACAGAGTGACATTGATTACTGGAAGCGGACAGGGGTTGGGTAAAGCGATGGCCTTAGCTTTCGCGCGCGAGGGTGGCAAGATCGCGATCAATGATATCGCTTTCAACGAAGCCAAAGCTTTGCAGACGGTAGAAGAAATTCGGCAACTCGGTGTGGAAGCAGAGTTTTTTGTTGCGGACGTCAGTCAGGAGTCAGAAGTTAACGCGATGGCGGCTAAGGTTCTGGAGCGTTTTGGACGGATTGACATTCTGATCAATAATGCGGGAATCAATCGGGATGGCTTGCTCCACAAGGCAGAGTCGAAAAACTGGGACGCCGTCGTCTCAGTGAATCTTACCGGACCGTTCAACGCTACGAAAGCCGTATTGCCTGGGATGCGTCAACAGGGGTATGGCCGCATCGTCAACATTTCTTCCTTAACGGCACGCATGGGGATCTTCGGGACCGGCTATTATGCCACGACTAAAGCTGGGTTGATTGGGCTGACGAAAGTCACGGCTGCCGAGAATGTCACCAAGGGAATTACCTGCAATGCCTTGGCGCCAGGCTATATCAAGACAGACATGATGTTGAAATATCCTGAGGATCAGTTAAAAGCCCTGATTGCCAAGATTCCCGTTGGACGTCTGGCAGAGCCGGAAGAGATCGCGGATGCCGCGTTGTTCTTTGCAGCGGATTCCTCGGCTTATATGACCGGGGCGGTGCTTGACATCAATGGGGGATTTCTCATCTAGAACAGAACAGGGAAAAGGAGGTTCAATGCGATGCAAGACGTGGTTATTGTCAGTGCTGTGCGCACAGCTCTCGGCTCTTTTCAAGGCTCCTTGGGGTCGATCCCGGCTGTTGAACTCGGTGCTTTAGTGATTAAAGAAGCGCTGCGGCGTGCCGGTGTGACGCCCGAGCAAGTGGATGAAGTGATTATGGGAAATGTTTTGCAGGGTGGTTTGGGGCAAAACCCGGCGCGTCAGGCGGCGATTAAGGCGGGGCTTGCCCAGGAAGTACCGGCATGGACTCTGAATAAAGTCTGCGGCTCCGGTTTGAAGACGGTGGTTAGTGCGGCCCAGGCGATTATGACCGGAGATGCAGAAGTGATCGTAGCCGGTGGGATGGAGAACATGTCCTTGTCCCCCTATTTGCTGACAAAAGCCCGTACCGGCTACCGGATGGGGGATGACCAGATCGTGGATAGTCTGATTCATGAGGGGTTGTGGGATGCCTTTTATGATATGCACATGGGGGTCACGGCTGAAAACATTGCGGAAGAATTCGGTTTTTCCCGGCAAGATCAGGACGATTACTCCCTCTCCAGCCAACAACGGACCGAGGCGGCCATCAAAGCGGGCCGATTTGTCGACGAAATCGTGCCGGTGCCGATACCGCAGCGCAAAGGCGATCCGATTCTTTTTGCCCAGGATGAATTCCCGCGCTTGGGTACAACAGCCGAAGCTTTGGCCAAACTGCGACCGGCCTTTAAGAAAGACGGCACGGTGACGGCGGGTAACTCTTCCGGGATCAATGACGGAGCAGCCGCAGTAGTTTTGATGAGCAAGAAAAAGGCAGAAAGCCTGGGACTGACGCCGCTGGTAAGCTTGGTCTCCTGGGCCTCTGCGGGTGTCGATCCACGGATCATGGGGACGGGCCCGATTCCTGCCAGCCGCAAGGCACTGGCTAAAGCCGGGCTGCAGATAGAGGATATCGATTTGGTTGAGGCTAACGAGGCCTTTGCTTCACAGACTTTGGCCGTCGCCCGCGAGCTCAAACTGAACCTGACGAAGACCAATGTCAATGGTGGAGCGATTGCCTTAGGGCATCCGATCGGTGCCAGTGGCACCCGTATCCTGGTCACACTTCTCTATGAAATGCAGCGGAGGGAGGTGAGCCGGGGGCTGGCGACGCTCTGCATCGGCGGCGGACAAGGAATTGCCATTGTGGTTCAAAGACCTTAATCCTTTGGCCCATGGTGCAGCACGGAGGGAGTAAAACTCTGCCCAGCAGTAGAGAGAAAGCAAAGGTCGAAAAGGGCAAGCGTAGGGGTAAATTAATGGAGGTGTTAGCTCATGGCAGTACTCGGCATTCTGCTTAGCCTTGGACTCTTAATGTTTATGGCTTACAGAGGCTTTTCGGTCATCTTTTTTGCACCGGTATTTGCGATCTTGGCAGCCATCTTTTCCGGCATGGCAATCATGCCGACCTACACAGAAATCTTCCTGCCGAACCTGGCAGGGTACGTCAAAGTCTATTTCCCATTCTTCCTTTTGGGGGCTGTGTTTGGCAAAGCCATGGAAGAATCAGGAGCAGCCAAAGCTATTGCTAAGGCCATCGTCCAGAAGCTCGGCAAACGTCAAGCGATCCTTGCAGTGGTTCTGTCAGCGGCGATTCTTACCTATGGTGGCGTGAGCTTGTTTGTCGTGGCTTTTGCGGTTTATCCTTTTGCCGCTTCCATCTTCAAAGAAGCGGATATTCCCAAACGTCTCATCCCGGCGACGATCGCCCTCGGTGCGTTTACCTTTACGATGGACGCTCTGCCGGGTACGCCGCAGATCCAAAACTCGATCCCAATGAAATTTTTTAACACGGACTTGTATGCTGCACCGGTTTTTGGAACCTTAGGGGCTATCATCATTTTTGTCGCGGGAATTGCTTACCTGGAGTGGCGCAAGCGCACCGCTCAGGCTAAGGGAGAAGGCTATGGGACAAACCACACTCAAGAACCGGAAATGGTCGATGATAGCAATCTGCCGAATCCCTGGCTGTCTGTCTTGCCGCTTATATCTGTATTGGTCGTTACCCTGATTTTACAAAAGGTGGTTTTCCCAAGTTGGAATATCACATCCTGGGTGACGCAAGCACCGTATAGCATACCTAAGGGCGGTGTGGTCGGCACGATGAACAACTGGGCCTTGATGATTGCTTTGCTCGTTGGCATTACCTTGGCTATCATGATTAACCCTGGCCGGATCAAAGGAAATGTAGCCAAAGCGATCAATGCCGGGGCCATTGGTTCCCTTCTGGCCGTTATGAATACCGCATCCGAAGTGGGCTTTGGGAATGTTATTAAATCTTTGCCGGGTTTCCAAACGATTGCCCATGCTTTGATGGGGATCAATAGCGGCGGCAGCCCGCTGCTCTCTGAAGCCGTGACGGTTAATACGCTGGCCGGTGTAACTGGTTCGGCCTCAGGCGGAATGAGCATTGCGCTGGATACCTTTGGCAAACAATATCTGGATTGGGCCCATCGCGCGGGGGTCAACCCCGAACTTCTTCACAGGGTGGCCTCGATGGCCTCTGGCGGGTTTGATACGTTACCGCACAATGGAGCGGTCATTACCCTCCTGGGGATTGCCGGGCTCACCCACAAACAGTCCTACAAAGACATCTTCGCCATTACGCTCATCAAAGCGGGGACCGTCTTTGTGCTCATTGCCTTACAAGCTATCTTTCATTTCGTCTAAAAGGCAGAAGGCTGTTTCCTTGCGGGTTCCAAGCCTTCAAACGATCGATGGGCACTCAGCACGTTAAGCAGCTTAAAACCCGGATTCAGTGCACGCTGAGTCCGGGTTTTGTGATCCAAAGCTGAAGCTTCTGGTGGAAGTGCCCGCACAAGGGCAGGCAGAGTGTAAAGTTCATGAGCGGTAAATGGGTGATGAGGGCTGGAAAGCTCCGAAATCAAAAGGGGGAGAAAAGTTGCTTAGACTTTTTACGCAGTTGGTGCCACTTGTCTATGATGTGATTGGGCATAAAGGATCAGTTGTCTTATTTGATTTGGAAAAATACATTGTGGTTCAACGGGGGGAACGGATCAGCTGGCCGGTCAAAGTGGGCGACAAGATTATTAAGGGCAGCTCGGCCGAACAATGCCTTAAGTCTGGAGCTAAGGTCAGCGTAAAGATTGGTCCGGAGGTGCTGGGTTTTCCCTATTTTGCGATCGCTCATCCGATCAAAGTGGATGAAAAAATCGTGGGCGGAATTGCAGTGGGCGTGCCCACTGAACTCATTGAAGTCAGCGACGAACTGCGCACGCAGGCGATAGAGCTAGCCTCTTCGCTGGAGGAGATTTCGGCGGCTGTGGAGCATATGAGCAGAAGGATTCAGGAGTTGGGAAGTTCCGGTACAAACATTGAGCACGCGGCAGCCAGCGCCAAAGACAAAGCGCAGGAGACAGAGGCTGTGGTGCGTTACATTGACTCGGTCGCCAAAAACACGCAGCTTTTGGGTCTGAATGCCTCCATCGAGGCGGCTCGGGCCGGAGAACTGGGCAGAGGTTTCTCCGTGGTGGCGGCCGAAATCCAGAAGATGGCCGTCTCCAGCGCCTCTTCAACAGCAGATATCCGTAAGATCATCCAAGGAATTCAGGTTCACATCAGTGGCATTGCCGACGAATTGCAAAGCCTGAACGGGAACACGCAGGAAGTATTGGCCACGGCCGAAGAGATCGGTGCTTCTCTGGAGTCGATCCGCGGACTGGCGGAACGGTTGCGGACTTTGGCGGAGAAGGTATAAGGGCAATTCCACCTCATCCAAATTATTTTTATTATATCCGGGGGAGATCCTCGGCTTTTTTTTACCCAAGAAAATCACCAATTAATCTATACAATGTATTGACTTGAGTAGAATCATTTACTATAATCATAAATAACACTAAATCAATCGGAATACTTTATTTATCGGGAGGGGGTAAGGCTTTATGAGCTTAATTCTTGACGGAGTAGGTAAGAGATTCATTACTAAGCACAGAGTAGTACATACTCTGGAGAATGTAACTCTCGAAATAAACCAGGGTGAATTTCTCTGTTTGTTAGGGCCATCGGGCTGTGGCAAATCAACGTTGCTCAATATTGCAGCGGGGTTGGAAAAACCAACAACAGGGAAAGTGTATTTCAAGGAAAAGGAAATAACTGAGGCCGGTCCGGATCGAGCCGTTATGTTTCAGGAGGCGGCCCTATTTCCCTGGCTCAACGTGATCGATAATGTGGAATTTGCCATGAGGATGTCAGGAATGCCCAAGAAAGAACGTAAGGAAAAAGCTCTGCAAGTTCTTAAAATGGTGCACCTAACCGAGTTCCAAGATTCCTTTATCCATGAGTTATCGGGCGGTATGAGGCAGAGGGTTGCCTTGGCCAGAGCACTTACGATGAACGCAGACTTATTATTGATGGATGAACCATTCGCTGCTCTAGACAGCCAAAGCAAAAATATTCTACAGATGGAACTACAGCAGATTTGGTGGGATACAAAAAAGACGATAATCTTTGTTACACATGACGTAAAGGAAGCGGTGTTGCTCGCGGATCGGGTCATCGTGATGGCGGCTAATCCCGGCAGGATAAAAAAGGAGATTAAAGTTCAGCTGGCAAGACCCAGATGTTTAGAAAGTCTGGACACTGTTTATGTGGAAGCGCAGATTATGCGGGAACTAAAGAACGAGGTGGAAAAGGTTGCCAAGGCTGAGTACGACAGCGATTGGGATCTGGAGAAAGATACTATTTTATTGGGGCCTGATCACTATTTGGGAATTGGTTTATGAACTAGGCGTGAAATATCTCAAGGTCTGGCAGCCGAATGGATTTCCTTCGCCAATTAACATAGCGAAAACACTGGAAATATTGTTAGTGGATCATACTCTGGGAATTGCTGTGCTGACAAGTATTATGAGATTAGCCATCGGTTATGGTATTTCCCTTGTATTTGGATTCCTCTTTGCTCTAATCATGTTGAGATTCAAAGCTCTGCAGGAAAACCTCAGTCCTTTGCTTCTGGGGTTACAAACTCTACCGAATGTTTGCTGGGTTCCTCTGGCCGTACTTTGGTTCGGACTGAGAGAAAGCACAATCATATTTGTGGTTGTGATCGGTTCCACCTTCGCGATTACCCTGGCCGTTGAATCAGGAGTGAAAAATGTAAAATCCATTTATTTAAGAGCTGCCCAAACTATGGGGGCCAAGGGATTGAAAACGTATCAGGATGTAGCGCTACCGGCAGCTTTGCCTGAAATTATCAACGGTATGAAGCAGGGTTGGGCCTTTGCCTGGAGAGGATTGATTTCCGGTGAGATGCTTATGCAGGTTAAAGGATTGGGAGAAATTCTTATAGTGGGCAAGGAGAAGGCTGATATTAACCAGATCATGGCAATTATGGTCGTAATCATTGTACTGGGTTTAATGGTTAACAAGCTGGTTTTTGAAAGAGTGGAAGCAAATATCCGTTATCGCTGGGGATTAGACTGAGATAACTTAAGAGAGGTAGGTAGATTAAATGTGAAGATCAGAGTCAACGGGAATGAGGTTCTATTGGAAAAGGCCGTTTCGCTCAAAGAATTACTAACCCTGCAACAAGTTCGTACGCCTGAATATGTCACGGTTCAACTCAATGACGGATTTATTTCTGCGAGCGGTTTTGAAGACACAACGATCGACGACGGCGATGTCATTGAGTTTCTCTATTTTATGGGTGGGGGGCAAGGTAATGAAATTCAGCCAAGAACAAATGGAGAGGTATTCCAGGCACATTATCTTAAATGAGGTAGGAGTCAAAGGGCAAATTAAGCTTCTGGAATCCAAGGTTTTAATTATCGGCACCGGCGGGCTGGGGGCACCGGCGGCCATGTACCTGGCAGCCGCCGGAGTAGGAACGATCGGACTTGTTGATGCTGATGCCGTTGAGTTATCCAATCTGCAACGACAAATCATCCACTCGACTAAAGATGTAGGTAAACCCAAGGTCATTTCAGGCAAAGAAACGATCAACGATATGAATCCCGATGTTAATGTGATGACTTATCATGAATGGGTTAGTTCAGCCAATATTACCGATATCATTAAGGATCAGGACTATGATTTTATTATCGATGGCACAGACAATTTTCCGGCTAAATTTCTGATTAACGATGCCTGTGTGCTATTACACAAACCCTTTTCCCATGCTGGAATCATTAGGTTTTCCGGGCAGACGATGACTTATGTTCCAGGACAAGGCCCCTGCTACCGCTGTGTATTCTTAAATCCTCCAGCACCCGATCTGGTTCCCTCGTGTAAAGAGGCCGGTGTTTTGGGGGTGATGGGGGGCATCATGGGGACCATTCAGGCGTCGGAGGCCATTAAATACTTGCTCGGAATCGGAGATCTCTTAAATGGAAGGCTCTTGGTCTTTGAGGCATTGGACATGGAATTTAGGACTGTAAAACTAGCGCCCCGGACGAATTGTGTGGTTTGCGGGGAAAACCCTACCCTCAAAGACCTCATCGACTATGAACAACGTGCTTGTGAATTATAAAGACAGAAATAGGTGTAAAGATGATCATACTGAGCAATGAACATTACCAGGAAATTTTAACGCATTCTTTTAATGCTTTGCCAATGGAAGCTTGCGGGTTACTGGGTGGGATAGTTGAAGGGGACGTTGAAGTTGTAAAAAAGGTATATGGATTGACCAATATTGATCAGAGCCCGGAACACTTTTCTATGGATCCTAGCGAGCAGTTTGCCGTGGTTAAGGATTTGCGAAAAAACGGGTGGGTCTTGTTAGGCAATTTTCATAGCCACCCTGCTTCACCGGCGCGACCCTCGGAAGAAGATCAACGGTTAGCCTTTGACCGGAAAGCGAGCTATCTGATCTTATCTTTACTGGAAAAAGATACACCTATTTTAAAAAGCTTTCGAATTCAGGGCGGCGAGGCGGTGGAGGAACTGGTCTTGAGGCAGGATTGATGCGTAATTTATTGGAGTGGGGTGTTGAAGAAAATGGCGAAGGTAGATTATAAAGCATTAAAAGCAGGCGGCTTTATGAGGCAGGTACAGAAGGACTGCTTTTCTATGCGGATAAGGTCTGTTGGGGGTCAAATCGGAGCGGAACAGTTAAAAAAGGTCTATGAAATTGCCCAGGACTATGGTCAGGGATACGTCCATCTTACTTCAAGGCAAGGGATAGAGATCCCTTTTATCAAGCTGGAGGACGTGGAAACCGTGAAGAGCGAATTGGCTAAAGCGGGATTGGAGCCGGGGGCTTGCGGGCCGCGTGTGAGAACTGTGACTGCCTGCCAAGGCAGCGCAATTTGCCCGAGCGGCTTGATCGATACAAGCGCTCTGGCCAAAGAACTTGATGCCAGATATTTTGCCAAAGATTTGCCGCATAAGTTTAAACTTGCTGTTACGGGTTGCGGAAATAATTGCTTAAAAGCGGAAGAAAATGACCTTGGCATCAAAGGTGGTATGCAGCCCGTCTGGGATAAATCGACATGTAGCTTATGCGGCTTATGCGAGGTCATATGCCCTGGGAAAGCGATTATTGTGTCTAAAGGGGATAAAGGGGACGGAAATTTAGTTTTTACCCAGGAGAAGTGCACTAACTGCGGTAAATGTGTCAAATCTTGCCCTGTAGGGGCTTGGCAAGGGAAAGCCGGTTTTCTGATTTATTTTGGGGGAACGTTTGGGAATCAAATTGCCGTTGGCAAGCAAATCTTACCGATTATTTTTTCTCAAGAGAAACTTTTTAGTGTAATCGATGCCACTATAGCCTTTTTCGCCAAGTACGCCAGGCCGGGGGAACGTTTCCGCTCAACTGTTGAGAGGGTAGGATGGGAGTTGCTGGAGAAAGAGTTGCTGGAGAAAGAGTTGCTGGAGAAGGAATTGGCGGAAACGGTATTACCGGAGATGGAATTAGCGGAGATAGTATTGCCGGAGCAGAAATAGTAGGAGGTATGACCATGCATAATCGGGATGGCTTTGTCGATATCACCGATGTCGTTTGCCCAATAACGTTTGTCAAGGCTAAGATAGCCATGGAGGAAATGGAGTCAGGGAAGATTCTTGAAGTAAAAATGAATGACGGGGAACCGATTCAAAATGTGCCTAGAAGCTTTAAGGATGAAGGGCATAAGGTGATTCAAGTCGTAAAAAATGAGGACGGAACATACTCAGTCTTCATCGAAAAGGATGGACTGTAATGCGGTTTAATACCTCACTCCTTCATGGCGAATACAGTGCCGACCAAGGGACCGGAGCAACCACTGTCCCGATTTATCAATCATCGGCTTTTGCACACAAGACGGCAGAGGAATTGGAGAAAATTTTTAAGGGCAGTGAATTTGGTTACCTTTATACACGCTTAAATAATCCTACGGTAGAAGCTTTGGAAAAAAGGGTTGCTCACCTGGAAAAGGGTCTTGGAGCGGTCGCTTGCGCTTCCGGGATGGCAGCTATCACTCTGGCTGTTATGAACATTCTCCAAAGCGGGGAGGAGATTGTTTCCACGAGCGGATTATTTGGCGGGACATTTTCCTTATTTACACAGTTGGAGCAGTTCGGGGTCACAACAAGATATGCAAAAAATAACAAGGTGCAAAGTTTCAACGACTTGATTAACGATAAGACCCGGGCAGTATATATTGAAACCATTGGCAACCCAAAACTTGATATTTCGGATATCGGCAAGCTGGCCGAACTGACGCACCAGAGAGGCATCCCACTCATCGTTGATAATACTGTAACCACACCCTATCTCGTGCAGCCCCTTGCACAGGGAGCCGATATTGTTATCCATTCAACTTCCAAATACATTAACGGAAGCGGAAATTCAATCGGGGGAATCGTTATTGACAGCGGAAAATTTAGCTGGGATTTTGCTAAATTCTCGACTTTAAGGGAATACGGGAAGTTTGGTCCGTTTGTATACCTGGCGAAGCTCCGTAAAGGACTGTTCAAAGATTTTGGCGCTTGTTTGTCCCCATTTAATGCCTATTTAAACTTGATTGGCCTGGAGACACTGGGGCTGAGGATGGAAAGAGCGTGTTATAATGCCGGTCAACTCGCCGGATATTTGCAGAACCATGCTAAAGTCGGAACTGTAAATTATCCCGGCCTGGATGACCATCCCGATCATACCAAAGCCAAACAACAGTTTTTAGGCAGGTACGGAGGACTACTTACTATCCGGATGGGGACTAAACAAAATGCTTTTAAATTAATTAACAACCTGAAGTATGCTGCGAATCTGGCCAATATCGGTGATACCCGGACTTTGGTTATTCATCCGGCTTCCACCATCTATGCTGCGAATACACTTACGGAAAAGGAAGCCATGGGTGTCTATGAGGATCTAATCCGTATCAGTGTGGGTATCGAAGATAGCGAAGATCTGATGGAAGATTTTGCCCAGGCTTTAAGCAAAATCTGAACAGATAATTTACACGATTAAAACCCATTAATTTGATTGGAAAACATGAGTATAAGGGCTAGGGAAGTGAGGACCCAAGATGAAGATGGAAGATTTTGGCACAGCCAAAGAGGCCCCCAATAATATCTTCTGGCATGAAGGACGTATCTCCAGGCACGAGCGGGAGTGTATCTTGGGCCAAAAAGGGATCGTGTTATGGTTTACCGGTCTCTCCGGCTCCGGAAAGTCAACTCTGGCGAACGCTGTGGCAGAAAAGCTGAATGCTCAGGGTAAGCTCACCTATACATTGGATGGGGACAATTTGCGGTATGGATTAAACAAAGATCTGGGTTTTACCGTCGCCGAGCGCATGGAGAATATCCGCAGAACCGGGGAAGTTTCCAGGTTATTGGTGGATGCGGGTTTGATTGTGCTGGTCGCGTTTATCTCCCCCCTGCGTGAGGATCGGGCACAGTTACGGCAGATGCTGGGAAGGGACTATATAGAAGTTTTTGTGGACTGTGACTTGGCTGTTTGTGAAGCCAGGGATCCTAAGAATCTGTATAGAAAGGCACGGGCAGGTGAGATTAAGGAATTTACGGGGATCAGTTCACCGTATGAGAAGCCGGAAAATCCCGAACTGATCGTGCATACCGATCAAGAATCCTTTGAGGAATGCGTAGGTAAGATTATTAGTTACCTGGAACGCTATTTTGAACTGGGGTAATGCAAGATGGTACTGAAGCCGTGCAAAATGGCACTTAAACCGGAAATTCTGAAAACGGATATCCTTATCGTCGGCGGAGGTACGGCTGGTTGCTTTAGCGCCATCACCATTGCGGAAAATTCAAAGGCCAAGGTGCTTATTGCGGAAAAAGCCCATATCAAGCGGAGCGGTTGCTTGGCAGCAGGTGTCAATGCTTTGAACGCTTACATCAATCCAGGGGAAAGCCCGGAATCTTACGTAGAATATGTCAAGAAAGATGCCGAAGGGATTATCAGGGAAGATCTGGTTTACAGCCTTGCCAAGAAACTGAATCAAGTTACGCAAAAGCTGGAAGAGATGGGGCTCCCGATTCTGAAAGATGCTAAGGGTGACTATGTTTCGCGCGGTAAAAGAAGCATTAAAATCAACGGCGAAAACATTAAGCCGCTTTTAGCTCAAGCAGTACAAGCCAAGAAAAACGTTCAGATTTTAAACGGGGTCAATATTATTGATTACATTGTCCAGGGTCAGAGAGTTAGTGGAGCCTACGGGTTTTCGCTGAAAAAAAACCTTTTCTATGTTATCTACGCTAAGGCTGTCATTTGCACCACCGGGGGGGCAGCCGGACTCTATAAACCGAATAACCCCGGTTTTTCCAGGCACAAAATGTGGTACTCCCCGTTTAACACAGGGGCGGGGTATGCCATGGGGATACGGGCCGGCGCCGAGATGACGAGCTTGGAAATGCGCTTTATCGCGCTCAGATGCAAAGATACGATTGCGCCCACCGGCACGATTGCCCAGGGCGTCAGAGCCAGGCAAATCAATAGTTTGGGTCAGGAATATGTCAAACAATATGGTGTGCAAGCCGGTGCTGAAGCGAGTACTCCCCAGCGTCTCTATGCTACTGTGTTGGAGAACAGTGAGGGTAGAGGTCCATGTTACTTACAAACACGGGGGATCACAGAGGAACAAGAACAAGAACTCTATAAAGCTTATCTAAATATGGCGCCGGCCCAAACCCTGAAATGGGTAGAACAGAGTAGGGGCCCGGGAAGTGACAATGTAGAAATTGAAGGAACAGAACCTTATGTTGTAGGAGGCCATGCGGCCAGCGGGTATTGGCTTAATGGGCAGTGCATGACGACACTCCAGGGGCTTTTTGCCGCGGGTGATGCAGCGGGCGGGAGCCCTAAGAAATATGTGACAGGATGCTTGGCTGAAGGGGAGATCGCCGCGCTGGCCGCTCTTCAATATATTGGGATTGATGATGGGGTGGTAATGCTTGAACAGAGCCTTATCCAGGCCAAAGTGGATGCGGTGAATCTTTATTTCCGTAATGAATCGGGTTTATATGGCCTTGAAGAAGCCGAAGAAGCGATGCAAAAAGTAATGGATGAATATGCAGGCGGAATATCCGTGGGTTATACGGTGAGCCGGGCTAAATTACAGATTGCAGCTCAGCGGATTGAAGAACTGTTGGAGATCAGTAAAACCTTAAGGGCTACAGATTTGCACGATCTATTGACAATCCATGAAATTATTGACCGGCTTTATGTTTGTAAAGTCCTGATCGCTCATTTGGAGGCCAGGAAGGAAACACGCTGGTTATGCTACCAGCAAAATGCAGACTTTCCCCATAAGGATGACGTCCATTGGAGAAAGTACGTTAATTCCCGTTATGAAAACGGAGAAGTGAAGATTCTGCTTCGAGAAATTGTTAAGCGAGATGAAGTCTATGAGCATTTGTATTGACAAGGGTAAATGCGTTAGGTGCGGCCAGTGCGCTCTAGTGTGTCCCGGAGGTCTGATTATCCAGGATGAGGAGAAGAAAGCTTTTCTCAAGTACCCTAAAGACTGCTGGGGATGTGCGGCCTGTCTCAAAGAATGCAAGGTAGGGGCGATTAAGTATTTTCTGGGAGCGGACATCGGGGGCAAGGGTGTCTATCTATACACCCTGGATGAGCCGGATTTTCTCCACTGGTTTATCGTCAATAACGGTATCCAACACAGAATGACCATCAATAAGCGGGAATCTAACAAGTATTAAAATTTGGGGACCAAAAATGTTTTGTAA
>JAJZPA010000245.1 GCA_021811425.1 Bacillota bacterium
ACAACAGGAAGCAGCGGCTTTCGGCTGTGAAATGTCCTGGGGCGAAATCGACAGTATGCCGGACAGCCTGAGCCCGATTTTTGAAGAACCGGATGAGGTGAAAATACCGGAAGATTTCTTAGATAGGCCAGCCGTTAAAACGGTATTGGACTCCATTAAGCTTTTGCGAAAGCAGCATGGTGACCGATGCGCGATTGTCGGTAAAGTGATGGGGCCCTGGACGTTAGCATATCATCTGTACGGTACGCAAAGATTTCTGATGGATACAATCTTGGATCCTGACAAAGTCAGAGCTTTCTTAGATGTTTTTAAAGAAGTATCTATTCTTTTCGCTAATGCCCAATTTGCTTATGGGGCTGACGTTGTAACGCTTGCCGATCATGCTACGGGTGACCTAGTAGGACCCAATGCTTACCGTGATTTTCTTCTTCCGGTTCATAAGGTAGTAACCTCTCGGATTAACGGACCTACCATCTTGCATATATGCGGTAATACTTTAGACCGAATGGGCTATATTTCAGAGGCCGGTTTTAATAACTTCCATTTTGAATCGAAAGTAGATCCTTTTGCGGCGAAGGAAGCAGTAAAAGGACGAATCTCCTTGTCAGGGAACCTTAACAATGTTCAGACATTGCTTAAAGGCACCCCGGAAAAGGTGGAAGAAGAAGTGAGGAAAGCCATGGCTGCAGGTATTGAAATCATTGGCCCGGAGTGTGCAGTCCCTTTAAGGGTACCCAATGCCAACTTAAAATCAATCGTGGAAGCTGTAATTAAGATTAGTCAAGAATCACGTTAAACTACATTCTGTGAAATTGCAGTAACTTATTAACTTCAGATCGCTACCATCAAGGGGAGGTTTATAATGTCTATTTTGGAAAATATCAAAGAAGCAACGATTCGTGGTGATCGGGATAACGTGGTAGAACTAAGTAAAAAAGCAATCGCTGAAGGTTTAAAAGTTGATGATATCATTCAAAAAGGTTTTATTGCGGCCATGGGCGTGGTTGGTGACCGCTTCAAAAAAGGGGAAATTTTTGTTCCGGAGATGCTCATTGCAGCCAGAGCAATGCAGGCAGGACTTGGAATTGTCAAACCCTATTTAACCGGCGACGAAAAAGTCACGGAGCTGGCAACAGTTGTCTTGGGTACGGTTAAAGGTGACTTACATGATATAGGGAAGAACTTAGTGGGTATGATGTTGGAAGGTGCCGGTTGTGTCGTCGTTGATTTGGGAAATAACGTTGCTCCGGAAAAATTTGTCAACGCGGTTAGGGAACATAAACCGCAGTTTCTTGGATTATCTAGTCTTCTCACCACAACTATGCCAGGAATGAGGATAGTGCTTGAGAAGTTAGAGGAGGCCAGCCTTAGGCAGCAAGTTAAAGTCTTGGTAGGCGGAGCTCCGGTTACCCAGAAATTCGCCGATGAAATCGGAGCCGATGGTTATGCCAGCAATGCCAGCGTAGCAGTTGACAAAATCAAGGAATTGCTCGGAGTATCCGAGTAATCTGGAGTGGAATGGGGGTAACTCTTTTGGCGAACGAAAACATGGTTCGCGTGGCGGTTGTTCAGGCTAGCCCTATTATTATGGAGCGCGAACTGACTGCAGACAAGGTTGTAGCATTAACTTATCAGGCAGCGGATAAGGGTTCTAAAATTGTTCTCTTTCCGGAAGCGTTTATACCGGCCTATCCCAGAGGGCTGAACTTTGGAACCGCCGTAGGGGCGCGTTCACAGGCTGGAAGAGAGGACTTTGCCAGTTATTGGAAGAATTCCGTGGTGATACCTGGCCCAACTATTGATATTTTGGGCGAAACCGCGCGAAAGGCCGGAGTATTCTTAATCGTCGGGGTCATTGAAAGGGATAATGAATACAGTGCCGGTACATTGTATTGTACAACCCTTTACTTCGGACCGGATGGTCAATTATTGGGCAAACACCGGAAGCTTAAACCTACTGCTTCAGAAAGGTTAATCTGGGGTGAGGGGGATGGGAGTACTTTAACAGTGCTTGATACTCCTTATGGTAAACTGGGAGGACTGATCTGCTGGGAAAATTATATGCCCTTAGCTAGAACGGCCATGTATTCCAAGGGGGTTACCCTCTATGTCGCCCCCACGGCAGATGCCCGCGAAGTCTGGCAATCCACCATCCGGCATATTGCCCTGGAAGGTCGCTGTTTTGTCCTTTCCTGTAATCAGTTTGTCACGAAGGATATGTACCCAAAGGATCTGGCTTGCTATGATGAACTGGCTCTAGCACCGGAGATTATGTGCCGTGGTGGAAGTGCCATAATAAGTCCCTTAGGGGATTACCTTGCCGGACCGGTTTTTGATCAAGAAGATATACTGATTGCCGATTTGGATTTAGATATGATTCCCCAAAGCAGGTTCGATTTTGACGTCGTTGGTCATTACGCCCGTCCTGACATTTTTCAACTGACTATCAATGAAGAGAAGCAAGGAACAAGAACAAGGATGCTTAAAAACCGATAATGGAACTGGCATTACCATTGAGAACTGGGCAACTTAGTTACCAACTTCTGCAAAGAATTAAGCAATAATATTCTGAGCAAGAATACGGTCGAGATGGAGGATTTGTGTGAAAAGGGTAATAATCATCGCAACGGGCGGTACGATTGCGATGAAAAAGAATGATTTGGGAGAATCCGTGCCCGCAGTTTCCGGTCGGGAACTGCTCCAGAGTGTACCGGATTTAGCAAACATCGCGGCTTGCGAGGTCGTTGAATTTAGTAATGTAGCGAGCTGCAACATGGATCCACAGACACTTGTCAAGCTCTCGGCGGTCGTCCAACAATGTCTGGCCGATCCAGGAATCGCCGGGATAGTCATTACGCACGGAACTGACACCCTGGAGGAAACGGCTTTTTTCTTGGAGTTAACGATTGAGGATAAACGCCCGATTATTTTGACGGCAGCACAACGTGATGCTTCTGAAGCTGATTCTGATGGACCGCGCAATATAAAAAATGCGGTTAGAGTTGCGACTGACCCTGATGCTATGGACCGGGGAGTTATGGTTTTGCTGAATGAGGAGATTCACTGCGCCAGATATGTTACCAAGGCTCACACGAGTAGTGTGGCATCTTTTAATTCGGGTCCCTTCGGACTTTTAGGCTACTGTGATGTGGACAGGATTAACTGGTATCACCCACACAAAGCGGGACGTTTTTTTGCTTTACCTGAAAAGGTGCCAAAGGTGATCCCTTTGCTCGTGTTCACAGGGATGGAAAGTAGTATCCTCCGGCATCTGATTTCCCAGGGGACTGAGGGATTTGTCCTGGAGGCCTTTGGTCGTGGCAATATGCCGCCTGAATTGGAGAACGGAATTGAGTGGGCCTGTCAAAAAGGTATCCCTATCGTGATAACTTCCCGCTCACCTGATGGCCGTGTGTTGCCTATCTATGCCTATCCTGGCGGCGGTGCCCGGTTGAAGAAGCTGGGATGTATTTTTTCCGAAGGTTTATCGACGGCCAAGTCAAGGTTACTCCTAATGTTAGCTCTCAGTGTTACCCGAGATTTTGCGGAGATCCAAGCCATCTTCTCCCAGGAAGTAGCATTATAAATAGATTAAATCCGATCAAGCATTAATCCCGTCAGATATCGTAACGAATTCTA
>JAJZPA010000246.1 GCA_021811425.1 Bacillota bacterium
CAGAAGGCTCTTTCTGCATTGAAAAATCAACTCCCTCGAAGCATTTTTTAAAAGAATCATTCGATAATGCCGAACGCCGTCTTTGATTACCGTTTAGTTAATTATTCGCTAGTGTTATTCTTCATTCCTGCTAGATCCTTGGTTCATACATTCGCTATCGCCGCAAGTTTTCTGCTAGTGCCGAATATTATGCCATGTTTCTCTTTGTGTTATTGTTCCAAAAACGCAAACAAACTGTGGCATTGAAAATAAAAGAGCTTTCCTTCTTAAAGGAAAGCTCTGAAAACAATTTTCGTAGTTCATCTCTATACTAATGTACCAGGCTCAAGATCCCTTATGAGTACAGTACTTCTTTAGAATTAAGCACCCAAATATTTCTCAGCAAGGTGCTTGTAAAACGATATGGCACTGCGAAACTTTTCCACCTCAACATATTCGTTCGGTTGATGCGCAAGTTTTTCATCACCTGGCCCCCAAATGACAACAGGCAATACTCCACCTGCGGCCACTGAGAAAACTGAAGCATCAGTAAAATAGCGGACACCTTGGAGACCAAATTCTCTGGCAAACGTATCTTGAGCAACGCCCTGAACTAACTTAACGAACTCATCATCCGCAGGTGTACCGACTGGAGCTTTGTCATTCAGCACTCTTAGTTCAAACTTAGCCAAAGACTCCCGCTCAATCTCCGTCAACAAGGCTTGAATATCTTGAATGATTTCTCCATGACTCTGTCCCGGCACGGTGCGGATGTCAATCTGGAGCTGACACTTATCCGGAACGACATTCGTTTTTACCCCACCAGAAATCGTAGCCAAATTTAATGTAGGCCCACCCAGCAAAGGATCAGGAGAAAATCTGAACTGAAAACGTTCATGCAGCCTGTTGATGGCCGTATTCATGTGCTCAATGGCATTAACCCCCTGATCCGGCATGGAACCATGGGCCGTTTTGCCATAAGAAATAACCTCCAGCCAGAGCGCCCCTTTATGAGCGATAAAGATTTCTCCATTACTCGGCTCTCCCACAACCATGGCCCCAACCCCTTGAAGCAGGCCATCTTCTACCATGGCCCTCGCTCCAAGGCAATCCACCTCTTCGCCAGCCGTTGCCGCCAAGACGAGATCACCATCGAGAACCCTTCCCGAACGCGCAATCTGCAGCATTGCCCAGGCCATAGCCGCCAGGCCACTTTTCATGTCTGAAGCGCCGCGTCCGTAAATTCTCCCTTCATGCTCAAGTGCCGCATGCGGGTCAAACTCCCATTCAATTTCCCCAGGTGGTACAGTATCCATATGACCCGTGAATACAAGGCTTTTATTTTTGCCGCTTCCCTTTAAACGTGCCACCAAATAGGCTCTGTTCTCTCCTAAATTTTTTACGACCACTTCAATTCCGTTATTTTGAAGCAATGACTCGATTAGCTTGGCCACAGGTTCCTCGTCCCCAGGCGGATTGACACTTTTCAAACGAAGCATTTTCCTGAGGAATTCCACAGCCCCTTCCATGCTAGTCCCCCTTTCGTCTCATCATCGAACTTTCGTATTTGCCAAAGCTCTAGCTTAATATGGATAGAACCCCTTACCCGTTTTCCGGCCCAAGAAACCGGCCCGAACCATTTTCTTTAACAAAGGACAAGGCCGATACTTCGGATCCCCAAACTCGCTATACAAGGTCTCCATGACCGCCAGGCAAACATCTAGACCGATCAGATCTCCTAGTGCCAACGGGCCTATCGGATGATTGGCTCCGAGTTTCATGGCCGTATCAATATCCTCTATGGAGGCAATTCCTTCCATATAGATAAATATCGCTTCATTGATTAAAGGAACGAGCATCCGATTGACAACAAAGCCCGGAGCTTCCTGAACCTGAACACCGGTTTTTCCCAACTTCGCCACAAACTTGTTCGTCGCCTTTAAGGTTTCCGGACTGGTCGCCGCCCCAGTGATGACTTCTACAAGCTTCATGATGTTTGCAGGGTTAAAGAAATGCATACCAATCACTCTGTCCGGACGGTTCGTCGCAGCGGCCAACTCGCTGATACTCAGAGCCGATGTATTAGAGGCTAGGACAGTCTCTTCCGGACACAGGTTATCTAAATCTTGATAGACTTTTTTCTTAATAGCCATATTCTCAATGATGGCTTCAATGACGACATCCGGCTTTCTCTTTTCGATAGCCTCCTCAATGCTCACAACACCTTGAATATTCTGAAGTATTTCCGCCTGTCTCTCGGGTGTTATCTTCCCTTTTTCTACTGCTTTATCCAAGTTCTTATGAATCACTTTCAATCCCCGCTCGATGAGCTCTTGGCTCACATCACGAAGGATGACCTTGCACCCGGCCTCTGCCGCCACCTGGGCGATACCCGCCCCCATCGTGCCCGCTCCCAAAACGATTACATTTTCCACAGTGTCCCCTCCCCACATCCTATAGCATCTCGATAACGGTAGCCATGGACGGGCCTCCGCCGACACACAGGGATGCTACGCCATACTTTCCTCCGCGTCGCTGCATTTCGTGCAGCATCGTAACAATTATCCGGGTTCCAGTACAGCCAACCGGATGTCCAAGGGCAATGCCCGAACCATTGGCATTCACTCTGTCTAGATCAATGTTGAGTTCACGGTTAACGGCTAAGAACTGAGCGGCAAACGCTTCATTGATTTCGAAATAGTCGATGTCCTTGAGAGTGAGCCCTGCATATTTCAGGGCTTTCGGGATCGAATACGCGGGACCAATTCCCATAATTTCCGGAGGAACACCATAGGAAGCCGTAGAAAGCACTTTGGCTAACGGTTTGACTCCAAGTTCTTTGGCCTTACTCGCCGCCATCAGCAAGAGCGAGGAAGCTCCATCGTTGAGGCCGGAGGCATTTCCCGCTGTCACCGTGCCATCTTGTTTGAAGGCGGGCTTCAACTTAGCCAGTCCTTCCCGGCTAATATCGGCTCTGGGATGTTCATCGACATCGACAACAACTATTCCTTTCCGGGTCTTGACCTCAACCGGAATAATTTCCTCCTTGAACTTCCCTTGCTTGATGGCTGCAATAGCCCGGGCGTGGCTAAGATACGCGACTTCGTCCTGCTCTTCTCTCGAAATCCCGTATTTCTCCGCTAAGTTTTCCGCAGTAACACCCATATGGTATCCTTTGAACGCATCAATCAAGGCATCATAGAGCAGGTGATCTTGGACGGTATCCGAGCCAAGTCTCAGCCCCTGCCGGGCATTCAGCAGGAGGTGTGGGGCACGGGACATGTTCTCCATGCCAACCACCACACTCACGCTGGACTTACCGAGGAGAATCTGCTGCGCAGCAATTTCCAGAGCCCGCATGGCCGAAGCGCACTGTTGATCGACCGTTGTCGCAGCCGCTTCCACCGGAATTTCCACGGCAAGCTGTACTTGTCGCCCCGGATTACCTTTGGCTCCTGCTTTGTACACCATTCCGGCCACGACATCTTCAACAAGGCTGGCCTTAACGCCTGCCTTGTTGAGTACCCCCTGCACCGCAATAATACCCAATTCTACAGCCGAAACATCCTTCAGAGACCCTTGAAAATCGCCAATGGGAGTCCGTGCTCCACTGACGATAACGACATCTTCCACTTAACTCCCTCC
>JAJZPA010000247.1 GCA_021811425.1 Bacillota bacterium
CTTTCCTGCTGCGGTTGGTGAGTTTCACTTGTCGCCTTCCTCGGGGACGATACAAATAAAGCGGAACTCCTCTTCCCCCCGGTTTAAGAATTGATGGATTGCATCATCTGGCACATAAGCAAAGGAGCCTGCTTGGAGCAGGTGATCCACTCCATCCAAGTGGAGCGTTCCCTGTCCGCTGACGATATAGTTGATATGGGGCCAGGGATGGCTGTGCCGAGGGGAATACCCTCCTTCCCCAAGTTCAAATAAGCGCATCACCCAGCCGTTCCAGCCGTCTTGGGATGAGATCAGAACCTTCTTGAGGACATTCTTCATGAGATCATTGTCGATTCGTGTGCCGAGTGTTTCCTTAACGTGGCCGACAGGCATGATTATTCCTCCTTTTTGTTTACCACTAGATTGTGAGTAGTTTACGTGTCTCGACCCCCTTGTCCGTATTATAAGAGATTTTTGTTTATTTGAGGACTATCTCCTTGACAATTTTTTAGAATTTGATATGATAATGCTCGTAACAAGTGAATGTCTAAGCTCCGTGTTAAGGGGAGTAGCGAACGGCAGAAATGTCGTGGATAGCGTCGACATACGGCTTCGGACGAAGAGGCCCGGCCTATCCCCAGATGATGGTTGCAAGACCTTACCCAAAGGGTGAGGTCTTTTTGCGTACATTATACGCAGCAGGCCGCATCGTTTGGGGGTGAGCGAGGGCAGAAACTTTAAGCAAAGATTGAAAGGAGGTTCCATATGACCGGTAAGACTCGGTTAGCAAAGCCAGGGACGAAAACTTTTGCCTAGATGAAACAAAAGGCCTGTCTTTAACGTATTACAAAAAGAGAAGTCACTAAAAGAGACGTTATCTGCGGGAAACGAAAGGGATCAAAAACGAAAGGGGATATTTAAAATGGGTTTGTTCACAAAAGTCAAGGACTTACTGCAAGCGAATATTATGGATTTGGTAAATAAGGCTGAGGATCCGGAGAAGATGCTGACTCTGTATGTGGAGCGGGCGACGGAAGAGGTGCGCAACTTCCAGATCCAAGTCAATCGTGCGGTTGCGGACAAGATCCAATTGGAAGAGCGGATTAAGGAGCAGGAAAAAGAAATCGGACAGCGGACGGAACAGGCAACATTGGCGGTTCAGCAAAACCGGGATGATTTAGCACGTACGGCGCTGGCCCTCAAAAAGCAAGCTGAACAGAGTTTGGCGGATTTTCAAGCACAACTGGCCGATCAGACTCAGGCCGTTGCGGATCTCCAGGAAAACCTGAGGATACTCACGGAAAAGCTGGAGAAAGCCAAGATGGAGCGCAACAACCTGGTAATGCGTCAACGCCGGGCCCAGACTATGAAAAAGGCTAATGAAGCCGTTTCCGGGCTCTCGACGCGGGATCCACTGGCTGACATTGATCGTATGAAAGATAGAGTGGATCGCATGGAAGCCGAAGCCAAGGCTTCGCGTACACTCATCGCGACGAATTCCATTGACGATCAATTTGCGGAATTGGAGAAGAGCCAAGCAAACTCCGAAATTGACGATGAACTGGCTAAACTGAAGGAGAGTCTGCGCTCATAGTTGGAGGGAAAGCGTGGGACACTAAAGGCAGACTTGGAAAGAGATTAAGGTGATGTCATGAGGATGTGGAAGAAAAGAGCATTTTTGGCTGCAACAACCCTCATGCTCCTCGCGGGCCAGGCTTCTCTGGCCCTGGCCCGTGGAGGTGGGGGAAAAGGGGGAAGTCTTGGCGGCAGTTCAGGCGGGAGCTTTAGTGGTGGTTTGTCGGGCGGCGGTTTGTCGGGCGGATATTCCTCTGGAGGATTGGGCGGCTTTAGTTTCTTTCCCTTCTTTTTCTGGGGCGGACCGTCTTACGGTAGCGGGGGGATTTTTGGCGGGCTTTCCAGCCTTATTATCCTTCTTTTGCTGCTTTATTTCGGTTACAAACTGCTGAAGGGATTTAGGCACGGGCGGAGTTTTGGGGGAAGTCGTCCCTACGGTGTTCCCGGCCCTCGACCACTGCCGTCTGAGGATTTTGGCCAAGGCCCTGTTGATCTCAATGGACGACCGATCACGAACCACGAGGAACTGGGTCGCTTTGCCAAGGCCATCGCGTTTACCCGGGAGAACATGAGCTATTATGCCCAAACCTTTCCCCGTTGGGATCGAGACTATCTTGTTGCTAGGGTGAGGCAGGTTTTCTTTTGGCTGCAAGATGCTTGGAGCCGTCAGGATATGAGTGATGGCGCTGAACATCTCGCTCCCCACCTAATGGCAGAATACAGCCAAGATCTTAACGCCATGCGCTCCCGTGGTGAACGGAATATGATTAAAGATCCGGTTTTGGAAAATGGAGATGTGGAGTTCATCCACAGCCATTTGGGAGAAGATGGACAACATTTTATCGCGATGATTTTTGCCAGCTTGGTCGATTACACGCTCGATACTCAGGGACGTGCAATGAGTGGAGATCAAGAAAAACGGCTCTATTTTACAGAGTTCTGGGAGTTTGTTTGGCAAGATGAGCAATGGGTGCTGTCAAAGATTTACCAAGAAGATGCCTTGGAAGTCGCCCGGTTAGCCCGAGGCGAGGAGCAGTAGAGGAATAGAACTTAAACCGTAAACCGGACCTAGGAATATTTTGCCTGGGTTCGTTTGCGTGAACGGATCTTTTGATAGTAAAGGTACGCAGGTAGCACTGCGAGTCCTGCCGATAAGGTCAACAGGAAGCGCCAAGGATGGCTGGAAATCTGCCAAACATTTTGGCCAAGGGTTGTTTCCCAGGCAATGATCGGGATCTTTCCGAGCAGACTGGCCCAGAAAAAGGTGGCGAAACGCACGGAAGACAGGCCTGCGAGGTAGTTGACGGCGGCCGCAGGGACGAATGGTACGAGGCGAGCCAAAAAGACTGGGATAAAGCCTTCTTGAATGGTGGTTCCCCGGGACTGAAACCAGATAGAGAGCCGAGTGCGAAAACGCTGCGGGGTCAGGTTACGGGTGAGCCAGAAGCCGAGAGAGCTTCCTAGCATACTTCCGGATAAGGCAAAGAGGAATCCGAGCGGCCAGCCAAAAGCTAAGGCGTTGATTCCGGCAAGTAAAGGAAAAGGAATGATCGGAAAAAGCATCTGTAAGGCCAGGATGAGTAAATCGAGAACTACTCCAGCAGTGCCCCAGGTCTGAAGGAGTTCTCTGATTCCTTCGGGCTGCGATGCCTTCGGGTAAAGCCAGAGCATCAAGGCGATGCTGATGCTGAGGGTCAATAAGGAACGGACTTTGGATGTCATAGGCGTCGATCCTCCCGGCGATTTTCTATTCGTGATGCGGAGTCTTCTTACTCACGATACATAGCCTTTCTGCTCATAAGAATAACAGGATGGTTTCTTTAAGAAAAGGGAGGATTTGTTGGCTGATTGAAACCACATGGTGTCCAGCAAGGTTTTGTATGAACCAGGGGACTTGGCCGGAATTCTGCAGGCTCTACGCCAGTTGGAAAACACAGGGATGAGGGAGCGCCTGGCAAACAGAGGATATGCGCGGGTGCAACGGGAGTTTTCAGCAAAACTCATGGGCAAAGCTTACGAACAGGTTTATCGGGAACTGGTAC
>JAJZPA010000248.1 GCA_021811425.1 Bacillota bacterium
CGCGTTGGCGGTCAACCTGGAGGTGCATCCGACTCACATTGCTGGGATGCCGGTCGCGGTGAATATCGGTTGCCATGCTACGCGACATAAAGAAATAACCCTCGAAGGGAGGGATGCCTGAATGGCGGACGTGATTCGGATTGAAACCCCTTTGACCCAGGAGAAATTGGCACAATTAAAGGCTGGGGACAATGTTTTAATCAGCGGCGTGATCTATACGGGCCGGGATGCGGCCCACAAGAAGATGGTCGAGGCTTTGGCGCGCGGAGAAGCGTTGCCTTTTGATGTTCAAGATCAGATTATTTATTTTGTCGGGCCGACTCCGGCGAAGCCTGGACAGGTTATTGGTTCAGCGGGGCCGACCACCAGCGGGCGGATGGATGCTTATTCTCCTACCTTAATCGCCCAGGGGTTGACTGGGATGATCGGTAAAGGGCTGCGCTTGCCGGAAGTGATTGAGGCGATGAAAGCGCACGGAGCGATTTATTTCGGTGCGATTGGGGGAGCCGGGGCCTTAATCGCCAAGCGGATCTTAGAAGCCGAGGTGATCGCATATCCTGAGCTGGGGCCTGAAGCCATTCGACGCTTGGTTGTGAAGGATTTTCCAGTGATAGTGATTATTGATAGCCAGGGAAACAACCTCTATGAGACAGGAAAGGCGCAGTATCGCAGAGCGTAGGGAGTTGATGGCAGCGCGGCACAGGCTTGTTGCTCTACGTGAGCGATAGAGGGACGCTGAGTGGAGAGCGAATTCCAGCGTGAAATGGAGTTCGCTCTTTTGCGTTGTTTTCTACCAGTCAGAAAACCGACCGAGCGCATAGCGGTCACCCAGATAAGCTAGGACAGAGTAGCTGAGTAAGAAAATTTTCTAATGGAACGGCTTGCAGCAGGAGTTTTTCGCAGCTAAGAAGAATTTACTTACTTTAAAAGAATCATTTAGAATTATTTTAATGTTTCCAGGAAAAGGGAGGTTTATAATGATGATTGAACTCAAGGGATTTACCCTGGAGGAGTCTTTGCAATTGCTCAAGCTGGATCAAGCCCAACTGAACCTTTTAAAGGAAATCCGCCCGCTGATGGAACGGGATGCGGATGAGATTGTCCGGCGTTTCTATGCCCATGTTACCCAGGTGCCAGGGCTCAATGGGATCATTGGACGCTTCTCCTCTGTCGAGCGCTTGCAAGTAACGATGAAAAAATACCTGTTATCCCTCTTCCCGGAACGGATTGACGCCGAGTTTATGGCCTGGCGGATCACGATCGGGGAGGTGCATAAACGGATCGACCTGCCGCCTTTTTATTATTTAAGTGCGAACCAAGTGCTCTATGATGAGATTTGGCCACGGATTTTCAGCTTCTATCGCAAGAAAACGGATCGAGCCCTTCAAGTTGTTCTTGCCGTAAGCCGGATGTTAAGTTTTGATCAACAGGTAGTCATGGCGAGCTACATTCACTCTTACATGGCGGATATTGATAAAAAAGCGGAACTGGAATCGGCGCTTTCTGAACTCTCCGCTTTGCAGCGGCGAGTGAGCGATGCCAGTCAGGCTTTGGCTGCTACTTCGGAAGAGACGGCGGCCTCAGCGAGCCAGATGTATGAAGCAACCGGACAAATTTCCCACAATGCATCAGTAGCGGCTCAGTTCTCGCAGCGAGTGGATACGCTGGCCCAGGAAGGGGCACAGAAGATTCAACAGATTTCTGATCGCATGCTGCAACTCGCCGAGATGACGGCGAAAATGCAGGAGAAGATGAAGGAACTTGATCAAAGTTCGGCCCGAATTGCCTCGATCACGGATGTTATCAAGGAGATAGCTTCCCAAACCAATCTCTTGGCCTTAAACGCTGCCATTGAAGCTGCACGGGCTGGGGAGAGCGGGCGTGGCTTCGGAGTGGTAGCCGAAGAGGTAAAGAAACTCGCGAGCCATTCGGAACAGTCCGTTCAGGAGATCAGTGCCATGATTACCCTGACGAAGCAGAACACGGTGGCGGTCAATCAAGCTATTGGGGAAACGACCAAAGCGATGCAGGACGCAGCGCTTGAGGCCAATCAGGTCGTTCAGCGCTTTGGCGAGATTATGGCAGCGATCAATTCGAGCATCCAGCAAGTGCGGGAGATCGCGACTCAGATCGATGCCCTTACGCAAACGGCAGGGCAGATTGGGGCGGCTTCGGAGGATGTGGCCCAGTCAGCGACGACATTGGCCCAGATGGGGCTCTAGGTGAAGACCATGAACCAGACGTTTTATCTGCGGCGTATTTGGAGTTTCTCGAAGGCGCTGGATTTGGCTTTGGTGGATGAAGAGATTGAACGCGGCTTACAGATTGCTCTTGGGGAGCGGCATGGCGAGCGGGTCGCGTATATCGCCCTGAGCTTAGGATCCGGGCTCAAGTTGTCTGAAGACGATAAAATGCTGCTCATGGTAGCGGGGCTCTCACACGATATTGGGGCTGTTGGGAGCTTCAGGCGTTATCACGGGGATCACCGTCTGATGGTTAAGCATTGTTTGGCGGGAGAAAAGCTGGTCGAGCGTTTTCCTTCGGGCGAGGGATTAGCGCCTATTGTCCGTTTGCATCATGAGGCTCCGGATGCGAGCCGGGGGGCTTTGGGTGTGGCAGCGGGGCAAGTTCCGTTATTAGCTAAGATTCTGGCTTTTGCGGATCGAGTGGATGTCCATTTAGCTCGCAGGTATACCTCTCGTCAAGAACGGGAAGCGTTGGTGCACTGGATTCAGGAAGGGGATGGCAAGTT
Organism: Bacillota bacterium; assembly: GCA_021811425.1. Classification (GTDB taxonomy): domain Bacteria; phylum Bacillota; class Desulfitobacteriia; order Desulfitobacteriales; family Desulfitobacteriaceae; genus JAJZPA01. Next base: position 2,753 of record JAJZPA010000248.1, read on the forward strand.
CCTCTATCCCGAGATTGTCCCTGCTTTCCTGGCATTGATCGGGAAGGAATCCTTCTGGTTAGACTTAGAACAGCCGGATTTGTTCCAGATTTGCCTTGGTCACTTGTTCAGGGAATGGGCCATTCCGGTGCGGGAGGATTTAGAGACTGGATTTACCGATTACCTGGCGACAACCTTTGCAGATTTGATAGACCAAAAGAGCGAATTCACGGCACGCCATTCTGCCTCCGTGTCTGAGGCTGCCGAACGGCTCGCGAGAGCGCTCGGTTGGCAGGAACAGGCGCTCTACGAGATGCGCGTTGCCGGGCTCTTGCATGATCTGGGTAAACTCGCGATGCCGCAAAAGATTTTGGATAAACCGGGTCCTCTCATTGCTGAGGAAATTGATGTGATTCGTACCCATACCTATTACACCCATCGCTTGCTCACGGAGGCTGGTTTTCCCGAGCGGGTTGTGACGTGGGCGGCTTATCATCATGAGCGCTTGGATGGCAAAGGGTATCCCTTTGCCTTGAAGGGAGAAGCGATTTCTCAGGGCGCACGTTTGATGGCCATTGCCGATATGTTTGCCGCCTTGACGGAAGAGCGACCTTATCGGAAAGCGCTCGCAGCTGGAGAAGCTCTGGATATCATCCGTAAAGGAATCGGTACCAGTGTTGATGGAGCGTTGGTCGCGTTGGCTGCCAGGGTGCTGGGTTAGCAGGTACATTGCTAATCTGCAGTCGTCGGCTGATAGTGAAAGATAGGTCTGCACATGCTCAGGCTTGAGGGCGTGGGCAAAGGCATAGCCTGGCTGGAAACGGCCAGGTTTTATTTTACCAATCAGACCCCCATG
>JAJZPA010000249.1 GCA_021811425.1 Bacillota bacterium
CTACCTGGACTATTCCCAGTTGGCTGAATGTTAAGGCTGAAAAAGCCGGTGTTAACTTTTCTCAAATTTTACAGGAAGCCTTACGTGAACGGCTAAACCAATAAATAAAATTCCTGCAGCAGCAACGGACATCTGAACAAAGGATAGGAGTAGTTCCTATCCTTTTTGGCATAAGCTATATCTGGTTCCGATAAATTCTCGGGTTGTCATGTTTGCCCAATGCCTCGAGGGAGTGGTATCGGATCTTCTTGCTTCAACCGTAAAAATACAGAAGGCCCCATATGGGGCCTTGGAATTTTGTCGAGTTGATTGGTCAGCTTAGAAAGCTCCCAAAACTTGATCCGTTTCTTCCATCATCATTTTCATTAGAGTCGGATAATCCAAGGTTCGGAATCCTTGACGCAAATCCTGTGAGGAAAATCCCCTCAATTGAAGGTCATCCGCGAGCACATACCATTTGGCATCTGGTAGAGCTTCTTCGTCTAAGATCGCAGACCCGTCAATTGCGGTATAAATACCGTCTTGAAGTAAACAGATCTGAACGTCATTTCCCTTTTTCACCCATTCACGGGCTAGTGCTAACCCCCTGGTGACCTGGACCGACTCCGGAGGGCTGGAGATCAAACATAATACCTTTTTCAAACGTTATTCCCTCTCTTCTTTATGGTATTCACGGGAGGATCTAAAGTCCCTCCCTAAAACAGCATAAGATTAGTGGTGTCCGTTAACAGTTCGGCTAATTCCGCATCATCAACCCATTGAACCCCAGGCAGGATATCTTCCTCGCCTAACCCTCTCATACCGGCCGAAAACCGGTGAACCAAGATGCTGGCTTTCGGCTCCATTTTAGCCAAGGCATCAGCCAGGGCATTTCCGAGGTTGGTAAAACCTGTTACAGCTACATCCTGTTGAGTTTTTAAGACGTAGACCCCGTCATCGACAAAAATAGCCGTGGTTGCAAAGCCGTTGGTCACCGCCCCGTTGATGTGACGCACTGCTTCTGCAGCGTGAGTCATACCATAGGGAGCGTGTCTTACCAGAATACAAACCGATTTAGCCATCTTCATCCTCCTAAAATCCTAAGTTGACAAACACATCGCTCTTATCCATCAAGGCAAACAAATTCTTAAGGGAACTGGGCTCTGCCCCTTCTACTCTGTGTTCAGCTTTTATCCCGCGAAATTGCAGACAGGTACCGCATAGATCCACTCGCATGCCTCGCTCGATCAGTTGTCCGAACTTCTCTTCTGGGTTAAGGATTCCTTTGGGGTTTTGCTTCACTGTAAAATTGTGAATTCCATCCCCGGAAGCAAAAAGGGTGACCCGGTGTCCCTGATCAAGTGCCGCTTCGGCCAGTTTGAAGGCAGTGTAAGTATTTTCGAAACTATAGGGAGTCGTTGCTAAGAGAACCATAAGATGTTTGGACAATTTGAATCCACCTCCATTCGCACATTCTCACATTTGCCCGGTTACATTTATCACAGACTAGGGCTTGATAATTAAAGGAAGTCCCTGGGATTTCTCCAATCGGCCTACCGGAGCAGCGGCCAAAGTTCCGGCTTTCTGCAAAGCCGAAATGAGCGCGGGGGCTGTTGCTTCCGGGATTGCCATCAGAAGTCCTCCAGAGGTTTGTGCATCAAAGAGGACTAACTGTTCTTGCGGACTGAAAGAACCTTCCCACCGGACCTGCTCCCGTAAATAACGGGCATTCGCGTGGGTGCCGCTGGACACACCGCCATACTTCAGTACGTCCCAGACTTGAGGCAAAATAGGCATTTCGCTATAGTTGAGCACTGCCGTTAATTCGGAATTGAGCATTTCATTTAAATGTCCCAAGAGACCGAATCCGGAGACATCGGTACAGGCATGTACAGGAAACAATGCCATCACCTCGGCCGCGCTGCGGTTAAGTTCTAACATCACACCGGTAACGACGGCCTCCATTTCCTCACCGACGATGCCGCTATCAATACCCGTAGCCAAAATGCCTGTTCCGAGGGGCTTCGTCAGGATCAGAACATCTCCGATCTGGGCTCCGGTTTTGTGAATCAGTTTCTGTGGGTGAACCAATCCGGTTACGGTGAGCCCGTATTTTGGGGTGGTATCATCCACCGAATGTCCGCCAACGATGGCAATTCCGGCTTCTCCGGCCTTTTGGGCTCCTCCGGCTAAAATGGCTCCTAAGGTGTCCATCGGCATACTCTTAACTGGGAAACCGACAATATTAAGGGCGAAGATGGGGGAGGCTCCCATGGCGTAGATATCGCTGAGAGCGTTAGCAGCGGCGATGGCGCCAAAGGAATGAGGATCGTTAACGACGGGAGTAATAAAATCGACCGTTTGCACAACCGCTAAATCCTGGTCCACCCGAAAAGCCGCCGCATCATCTTCCATACCTGTTAACAATCCAAGCGGACGGTTCTTAGGTAAATAGCTTAAAAGCGCGTTTAGGTCCTCCGGACCTATTTTACACGCTCAGCCGGAGCCGGGAGAGTAGTTTGTCAATCGGATAGAGCGGTTTGAGTTGAACAATGCTTGCACCTCCTTAACAATTGCCAGGATAACATATTTTATATTATAATAGAAATGCATTATTAACATAATAGTTATGCAAAGGGAGTATGGAAACCTTGGATATTCAACAGCTTAGAGCGTTCCGGGAAGTGGCTCGACGACACAGTTTCTCAGGGGCAGCGAAAGCGCTTTTTGTTAGTCAACCGGCGGTTTCACGGCAGATTTCCTCCTTGGAAGCTGAGATTGGTATGCCTTTATTTGTGCGCATGGGCAACCATATTGTTCTGACAGACCCGGGACGGAAACTGCTTGTTTACGCCGAGGAGGTACTCCAAACCCTGGAGCAAGCCACACGTGCATTGCAAAACTTGCAGGACTTGCGTCAGGGGATGGTGACAGTAGCCGCCGATGCGTATTTGAGCAAATATTTTTTGCCCCGTTTTGCCGGTGAATTTAATCGACGTTACCCCGGCTTACAGTTGCGGGTTCTCACCTATCCACAAGACAAGCTTCCGGAAATCCTGGCGGACGGGCGAGCGGATTTGGCCTATTTCTGTGGGGAACCGGGTGAGAATGTCTTGGTGACTCTGGAACAGATTTGCTTGGAAAGGTTATGCTTTGTTGCCCCTGGACCCATTGGCTCGGATATCGCAGCCAATCTTAAGAAGTATGCCCCTTTCATTTATCCCCCTGACGTTGGTTCTTTAACCAAAGGCTATCTTAAAGTTTTGCCACAGGATATTACCCAGGAGGGATTACCGATCGTCATTGAATCATTAGAGGGGATTAAGACAGCTATTATAAGTGGAACGGGGTGTAGTATTTTGCCGGAAAACCTGATTAGAGTAGAGATGGATCATGGATATTTGTACGCTGAGTCGGTCGGACTAAGCTGTCCGGTGATTATGACTTATCCCAAAGATGCCCGGCTAGCTCCTCCGGTCCTTCTGTTTATGGGAGTCATTCGCAAATATTCTAATAGTTGATTCAATCCAGCCACCGGATTGTTGAAAGTGTGCCTTAGCCAAACTGAGGCAATCATTCCAGACTTGAGCGGATATGCGGTTGCAG
>JAJZPA010000041.1 GCA_021811425.1 Bacillota bacterium
CCGCAATATGCTCCAGTTCCGTAAAGGATAGGCCTGAGCGCAGAAAGGACACAAAACCAAGTAATTGCTGTCCAACAATGATAGGACCTACCAAACGATTGATCAGGATATCCTGATATTGATCAGTTATTTCAAATGAGCGGGTCTGTTGCCTATAAAAGTCAACGTTATTTTGAAAAGAAGGGCTGTCTGCAATCGGCAGGTAAGGGATCAACTGATCTTTAGGCGACAGTCCGCCTGAAATGCCAATGGATAAGAGTTCCAGGCGACGGTTTTCCAACACTCGGCTTCATAGGAGTTCGTCCAAGTCCCATGATAAAAACGGGACCCTGTCTGCTGATCGGTTTTTTTAAAGTGATGCGATAAGACGAAACCTTGTAAGGTGTGCATGATAGGCCCGCTAAAAACCTCTTCCCTGTCTTCATCCCACGGATACTGTCTTTTTGTATTCATGGCTGCTTCAAAACCACAGGCCCAACCGTAACGAATGAGAAACCCTTTAGCCCTGTCCATTCCCAAGGTGGTTATTAAGTCTTTACGCAGCATGCCCAGAGAGGCTGCATCAATGATGATCGCGCGGGAACCTTCTAAAAGAATTTTCCCTTGTTCAGGCAGGAATTCGAGCAGGTTCTCGATCCGCAATTCGGAAACTTGCATAGGATCACCTCTTAGGTAAATCTTACCGGAAAAACGAACACGGTTCGCTTTCTGGACAGCCCGTCTTTCCGCTCTGAATTTGTGCCCGTCACAGAGCTAAACTTAGAGGTTATGACTTACAAAATCTTGTTCAATGTCTGCAAAGCCAATTCCATCGTCGCTGTGTTCAGCCGAGCATCTGCAGTTTCAGGTTTGAACATCAAGAGGAGTTCCTCTCCCAGTTTTAGTTGATGGGAAGGATAGAACGTCGTATCGACAGGGATTGCCCCGACATTCAGGAAAAACTGTTTGCGATCATCGAGATGTTCCTTGTTCGTTCTGACCTCAAACAGGATCCCCTCAATCTCTGGATGGTTTTTCTCCAGAAAAGAGATGATTTTGTAGAATAAAAAGCTGCCTATGCCGCGATTTTGAGATTCAGGGGTAATGCCGAGATGTTCGAAGTAGGCCATTTTAACACGGGGCATCCAGTAGAAACAGGCTATCCCAATCACTTTATCGCGTTCAACGGCCGTGTATAAGTAGTACTTATTCGGATCGATCCTGTCGGGATACAACAATTTAGCCTCAATGTCTTGTTGCACGGAATCTGGATATTCAAAAACCGTGCGCAACAGAGTAATCCCCTCTTGAGCATAAGGATCATGGGGAGCCTTCCCTTGGACAAATTTGATATTGTCTGTGTTCACATCAATGATGTTGCCAAAGTTATCCTTGATCACAATTTCTTTGTGTTTGATCATCGCTAAATCTCCGGTGTCAACGAAAGCGGCATTGGCTTCATCCGTGTCCATGTGGAATTCCGTCAAGCCATGTTCGACGAGCCGCACCTTCACATCATGATAACCAACCGTCTTGTCCCCTTTGATCAGGATGTTAATTCTATCACCGTTGGCTAGCTCCAGACGCTCAGCATCCTTTTTCAATAAATGAACATGGGATTTAGCGATGATGCAGCCCTGATTTAAGACCAAAACCCCTTTCGCCCCTATCAGTACAGCACCCGGAGAACCCTCAACCTCGCCTGAATCCCTCAAAGGTGCATCGATCCCCAGGACAAACGTATCGGTACGGGCTAACTCAACCTGGGTCTTGGCCCGCGCGGGACCGATGATCCGCACCTGTTGCAGAACCCCTTTAGTGCCGACAACATTCACTGTTTCTTTCGCTGCAAATTCCCCGGCCTGACCTAACTCCCGTAAGACAGTTAATTCATGACCCTGACCAAATAAGGCCTCGACGTGTTCCTGCGTCAGATGAACATGGGCTCTAGAAACTCCTACCCTTACAAACCACTGATTTTCTCGTTTAGATTCCACTTTTTTCGGCTCGATGTCGATAGTCATCGTTGCATTCCTCCCATGTTCTATAACTTTCAACTCATGTCACTATTAATTGTAGACGATTCAGGCCCAGCAAGCAAGCGCTCCCGCGTTTACTGCAGGACTTCCAGCCACTGATATAGAATCCAATTACGGTGAAGCTTTAACCAAAGAAGGAAATTTCGGGTCTTAATATTGGGGCTCAGAAGGGATTGTGGTATTTTGCCTAACCGCTCGGATTTACCTGACCTTGGGCTATTTCCATTCTTTCGCGGTTTGCCTTCCTCCCTGTTGGAATCCTGGAAACCGAGGTTCAATCGCCAGCGTGTCTCTAAGCGTCAGCCCTTGCGCTTTCCTCCTTCCTGCCCGGACGTCATCTTTTTTGTCCTCCAAGGCAAAGTGAAAATCTCCTATTACTCGGAAGACGGGAAAGAGTTCACTGTGGCTATCCTTTCTGCCGGGGAGGTATATAGTGAGCACTCGTTGGCTTTAGCCACCGCCGTCGAAGAGACGGAAGTGCTCTACCTGAGTATGGCCGACTTTCGTTCGATGATGGACGAATCACCGGAATTGGCGCGGCGGCTGATTCGCGTTCTCGGGCAAATTCTGCGTATGACCAATGACTTGGTTATCGATTTGGCTTTTCGCGAAGCGGCTTCACGCCTGGCCCGCGTCTTTTGGCGTGCAGTTCAGTCTGAGAAAAACCAGCGAATGATCTTGAACCCAGAGTCATCGGGGTTGGCTCAACACTCTCCTACATCCTCAGATTATTGCTCTGTACATCTCACTCACGAAGAATTGGCCTCTCTGAGTGGAACTACTCGCCAAACGGTAAGCGAAATCTTGAGCCACTGGGAACGTCAGGGTATCCTGACCACCCAACGCGGACAGGTTCTCATCCTCAATCTTGACCGCTTAGAGGAGAAATTGGACACTTAGAACCGAGAAGAACCCTGTTCACCCCGAACTGTCGGCAACCCGACAGAACTTATCTGAATATTACGCTATTATAAATCTATCTAAAAGAAGGCTAACCGTGAAAGATAGGAGGGAGAACGTGAAACAATTGCTCGTGCGCTCGGAGGTCTGCGTGGGATGCAAAAGCTGCGAGTTGGCTTGTGCTGTGGCCCATTCGCAGAGCAAGACTCTGTTTGGCGCGTTTCTGGAACCCGTGCGTCCTAAGAAACGCGTCTTCGTGGAAACCGACGGAAGGATAAACTTTCCGTTACAGTGCCGTCAGTGCTCAGATAGGCCGTGTGTCCATGCCTGCATGGCTGGAGCGATGCATCTGGATCCCACCACCGGCCTAGTACAAGTCAATCCTGAAAAATGTGTCGGATGCTGGATGTGTGTCATGGTTTGTCCCTTTGGGATCATCACAGAAGGTCCCTCACACCAAGCTGTCAAATGCGACCGCTGCCGAGAACTGGATTATGAACCGGCGTGTGTCTCGGCTTGCCCGACCAAAGCTCTCCAATGGGTCGATGTCGACCATTTTGCAGCTGTCGGCCGCCGTTCCTGGGTTGATCATTTAAAGGAGGCGAACAACCATGCTTAACCAGCGAAGCATTGATCCTGCAGCCTTAGATTTACTAAAAAAGGCCGCCGTGGACGGCATCGAAACCGTTTGGGATCGTTATGATGCCCAACAACCCCAATGTGGCTTTGGCAGCTTAGGCATCTGTTGCCGCCACTGTATCCAAGGACCGTGCCGCATCGATCCGTTTGGCCAAGGTCCAACGAGGGGGATCTGCGGAGCGACCGCTGATGTCATCGTGGCCCGTAACCTGCTCCGTCAAGTCGCTGCCGGGGCCGCAGCTCATGTGGATCATGCCTATGAAGCCGTAGAGGCCTTAGAACTTGCCGCCCAAGGCAAGATCGATTATCCGATTACGGATGAAAATAAGCTTCGCACGATTGCAGCCGGCCTTGGGCTGGATGCCACGGGTAAAGATATGAATGCCTTGGCGTTGGAGGTTGTCAAGGTAGCCTACGCCGATATGGCAAACCACAGTCAAAAACCGATGCAGTGGTTAATGGCCCATGCCCCCAAGGAACGGATCGCCGTGTGGAAAAGTCTCGGCATTCTCCCCCGTAACCCGGATCGCGAAATTCGGGAAGCCCTGCACCAAACCACGATGGGAATGGACGCAGACCCCGTAAATCTCATCTTAGCCACAGCGAAACAGGGGTTAGTGGATGGTTATGCGGGTCTCAAACTGGCTACAGATATGCAGGATATTTTGTTTGGGACCCCGACTCCTGTCGTGACTCAAGCCAATTTGGGGGTTTTGAAAGCCGATTATGTCAACCTCATCGTCCACGGACACGTCCCCCTGCTTTCGGAGAAAATCGTGCAATGGGCTAAGTCATTGTCAGCAGAGGCCGAGGCCGTCGGAGCCAAAGGGATTCAGGTGGCCGGGATCTGTTGCACCGGTAATGAAGTCCTGATGCGCCAAGGTGTCCCGTTGGCCACAAATTTCCTCGCTCAGGAACTGGCCATCGTCACCGGAGCGGTAGACGCCATGGTCGTCGATGTGCAATGCATTATGCCCTCCTTAGCCCAAGTGGCTTCGTGCTATCATACGGAACTCATCACGACCATGCCGATCGTGAAGATACCGGGGGCTACCCATATCCCCTTCTCGCTGGAACATGCCGATGAAGTAGCCCAAGTGATCGTTCGCAAAGCTCTGACGGCTTATACGAAACGGGATCCCCGGAAAATCCAGATCCCGGATCACCGCAGCACCATCATGGCAGGCTTTAGTGTGGAAGCGATCTCCGCTGCCCTCGCCACTATCGACGCGGAGCAACCCCTGAAGCCGCTCGTGGATAATATTGCTAACGGCAACATTCTCGGAGTAGTGGCAACCGTCGGCTGCAATAATGTGAAAGTGACTCAAGACCTCTTCCACGTGGAAATGGTCAAGGAACTCTTGAAAAACAACGTCTTAGTGGTTGCGACCGGCTGCTCGGCCCACGCTTTGGCCAAAGCAGGACTGATGAATTCCGAAGGAACAGAACACTATGCCGGAGCATCCCTGAAAGCTGTCTTAACCGCCATTGGGCAAGCGGCTGGTCTAGGAGCGCCATTACCACCGGTTCTCCATATGGGAAGCTGTGTCGACAACTCACGCATCGGGGACTTGGTCACGGCGATTGCCAGCTATCTTGGTGTTGACACAGCAGCGCTTCCGGTCGCGGCCAGCGCCCCCGAACCTCAGCATGAGAAAGCCTTAAGCATCGGCACCTGGGCCGTGACTATGGGGATTACCACCCATCTTGGGGTTGTACCTCCGGTGTTGGGCAGCCAACAAGTAACCGAACTCCTCACCAACGGACTCACGGGCGTAATCGGCGGCAAATTCTATGTAGAGACCGACCCGCTCCGAGCGGCCCAAGGTCTAATCGCCGACATTCGCACGAAACGGCAAGCACTCGGTCTGACGAATTAGCAGCAAAACAACGTGACTTCAGATGGAGACTCTACTCCGTCTGAAGTCACATCAAGTGAACGCCCACTTAAAGCAGTGGGCGTCTGAAACGTGGATTAAAGGGGGGGTCGCTGATGAATTATGTTCTGGTGGGAAATAGCGCCGCAGGCCTCTTCGCAGCTGAATCAATCCGGCAGCAAGACTCCAGTGCCGAAATTACCGTCCTCACAGCGGATACCTATCCGTCCTATTCCCGCTGCCTGACCACCTATTACATGGCTGGGGACATCCCGGAAACTCAACTATTCCTCCGCTCAGCTGAGGCACTGCAAGCACTTCGCCTTACGGTCCACTATGGCTGTTCTGTATCAGGGCTGGATCCCACGCATCGGGTTGTCTTCGCAGCCTCCGGAGAGCACTACTCTTATGATAAGTGCCTTATCGCTACTGGAGCGTCAGCGGTGTCTCTCGAAATCCCTGGCTCCACCCTCCCTGAAGTCTTTACCTTGCGGCATTTAGATGATGTGCAGCAAATTAAGGCCATAGTCGCTCCCGGGCGGCAGGCCGTAATCATCGGCGGAGGCCTAGTCAGCCTGAAATCTGCTTATGCCCTGCTTAAGCAGGGACTTAAGGTTCATGTCGTCGTTTCCTCCGGTCAAATTCTGTCTCAGATGCTCAATGAAGAAGCCGCCAAACTATTACAAGAGCACCTGGTCAAACATAGCTTAAACATTGTGCTTAACCAGGATGTAACAGCCATTGAAGGAATCGGGCACGTCCAGGCCGTGCGGCTGCGCAGTGGAATGAACCTACCCGCAGATCTGGTCATCGTGGGAAAAGGGGTTCGCCCCAATACTCAGCCCTTCTTGACCTCCGGCTTGACGATTCGGCAGGGTATCTTGGTCAATGAACATCTGGAGACGAATCTTCCGGATGTCTACGCTGCCGGAGATGTGGCCGAAGCCTGGGATCGCCTCCATCAAACCCAGCGTCTGAACCCGATCTGGCCCAACGCCACGACGCAAGGACGGATCGCCGGAGCCAACATGTCCGGCCTTGCCTTAACCTATCCCGGTTCGATGGGCATGAATGCCGTGGACTTCTTTGGGCTCCGGATAATTTCCGTAGGAATCGTCAAACCCCCAACCTCACCCCCCTGGCGAACCGAGAATCTTTACTTACAACATGGTTCAGGCCATCCAACCTATCAACGCCTGGTATGGCAGGGCGAAACCTTAAAAGGATTCGTCCTGGTCGGGAATACAGAGCGAGCCGGCACCCTCACAGCCTTAATCCAAGCCAACCAACCGCTCTCTGAACCTATCCGAAATACCCTCAGGAGAGGAAAACCCAGTAGTGTTCTGCCTTATCTGCGCGCGAACGTATCCTAAAAGGATTCTTTTCCTTCACCTTATATCGGCCCGACAAAATGGATGCTAATTCTTTTTCTTGCTGGCAATGTCGATGGCCACAGCCAAAACCAGGATAAGTCCTTTGACCATGGTTTGGATCGAGTAGTCTATATTTAAAAGGCTCATGCCGTTATCAATACTGGCCATAATCAAGCCACCCAAAAGAGCACCCGGAATGGTCCCCACGCCACCCAGCGTGCTGGTTCCTCCTAAAATGGCTGCCGCAATGGCGTCTAACTCGAACATGTTGCCGGCATTAGTGGTCGCGGCATTCAACCGGGCGGTCAAAAGAATTCCCGCTACCGCAGCTAAAGTTCCCATGAGGATGAAGATGATACTGTTGACCTTTTTCAGATTGACTCCGGAATAAATGGCTGCTTCCTTGTTGCCGCCAATGGCATAGACATGCCGACCAAACTTGGTATTATCGGCAATGAAGGTAAACACGATGGCCAGAATGATCAGCAACAAGACAGGAATAGGCAGTCCTTCATAGGAATTTATGGTAAAGGTGAAAAGGCCTGTTAGAGCGACAACCAAGACCACCCGAACGATATCCAAGATCAAGGTACTGACGGGCAGGCCATACTTCGTGCGGGAACTGCGCGCCCGGATGACGATCCCAACATAGATTAAGCTGGCCAAGATCGCCAAAATCCCACTACCCAGCGGCGAAACATACCCTTCGCCCAAAAACTTAAAGCTAGGCGAAAGGGGGGAAACTGTGACACCTTTGGTGATTAACAAGATCCCCCCTCTAAACACTAGCATCGAGCTTAAAGTTACAATAAAAGCCGGCACTCCCCGGTAAGCCACCCAAAAAGCCTGCCAACCCCCGATCAACACGCCAACGGCTAAAGTAGCCAAAATCGTGGGCAGGGTTCCCCAGTGATACCAAACTTGGAGGACAGCGGCTACCGCTCCGGTAAATCCTGCCACGGAACCGACTGACAAATCAATGTGCCCAGCTACAATGACCAAAACCATCCCGACCGCTAAGATCGAAGTGATCGCCATTTGCCGGGTTAACATAGAGATATTGCGAGCCGAGATGAATCGGCCATCCGTCAAAAAGACAAAGACAGCCCAAATAGCCAATAAGGCCAGGACCATGGTATAAGCCCGGAGATCAACACCGGATCCTTTGTGTGAGGATTCTTGTCCGTTGAGTTCTGATTTATTCCGACCCCACCACCTATTTGCAAGCATCATTGCAGCCCTCCTGTTGCCCTATGCATGATCATTTCTTGATCTACCCCTTCATTGACAAATTCACCGGTCAGTTTCCCCTCGTTGAGCACCAGGATCCGATCGCACATGCCCAGTATTTCCGGTAATTCAGAGGAAATCATGATAATGCCGATACCTTGTTCGACCAACTGGTTCATCAACAGATAGATATCATATTTAGCTCCCACATCAATCCCCCGCGTGGGCTCATCCAGAATCAACACTTTAGGGTTGGCCATGAGCCATTTGGCAATGACCACTTTTTGTTGATTGCCACCGCTGAGATTCCCGACCAGTTGTTCCGGGGAAGGTGTCTTAATTTTTAAGTCGCGAACATATTTAAGAGGTTCTTTGTTTTTTTGGCTATTATTGATAATTCCCCACTTGGAAATCGCCTCCAAATTAGGCAAAACGATATTTTCTTTGATGTTCATCCCCAAGACCAAGCCAAAACGCTTCCGATCTTCTGAGAGATAAATAATCCCTTTTTCGATACCTTCCCGGGGATTCCTGATGCTAACCTTCTCTCCATGCAGATAAACCTCACCACTGCGCTTCCCTTCGTAGACACCGAAGATACCTTGAGCCAATTCCGTCCGGCCCGCACCCATTAAGCCTGCGATCCCTAAGATTTCTCCCTGGCGCAGACTGAAGCTGACATCGTCCACCTTTTTCTTACCGGGCAACTCCGGATCCTCCAGGGTCAAATGGCGGACTTCTAAAACCTTCTCTCCAGGAATATGTTCTACCTTGGGAAACCTTTGACTTAGTTCTCGCCCTACCATGAGCGAGATCACCTTATTTTCCGTTAACTGGATGGCCGGCTCAGAACAAACCGCCTTACCATCACGCAACACAGTAATGGTATCAGCAATTTTAAAGACCTCATTCAGTTTGTGTGAAATGTAGATGCATGTAACTCCATTCTTCCTCAACTGATCAAGAATTCGCATTAGATGATCGGATTCTCCTCCGGTCAACGCTGCCGTAGGTTCATCAAGAACCAAAACCCTGGTATTCTTGGTCATGGCCTTAGCGATTTCCACTAGCTGCTGATGCCCAATGCCTAGATTCATCACTTTAGTCCGGGGGTTAAGATCTAAGCCTAACTCTGTTAGAACTTTCTTGGTCTCAGTATAGACACGGTTCCAATCGATGACTCTATTTTTTAGCGGTTCATTGCCTAAGAAGATATTCTCGCCAATGGTCATATATTTAACGAGGGTAAGTTCCTGATAAATGGTTGAAATCCCTGCCTGTTCGCTCTCTTTAATGTTACGGAACTTCTGCACTTCACCCTCTAACACAATTTCGCCGTCGAAACTACCATGGGGGTAGATGCCACTTAAGATCTTAATCAGCGTCGATTTACCGGCGCCATTTTCGCCACACAAGGCATGAATTTCGCCCCTTTTCAGGCGAAATGATACATCATCCAACACTCGAACACCCGGAAACTTCTTGGTGATGTTCCTCATCTCTAAGATATCGTCACTCATGCTAACCCTCTCTTTCCGCAAGGGATGGAGACGCGGAGCAAAGCCTCTTTGCTCCGCAATCGCCAGGCAAAATACCTAGTTGCCGTAAACTTGAGCCTTGGTGAACCAACCGCTGTCAACGAGCACCTTGTCGATATTGTCTTTGGTTACGACAATTGGAGTCAGCAACAGGGAAGGGACATCGATTTTTTGGTTATTCACTTTGGAATTCAAAGTGGGAGCTTGGCCTTTGGCCATTTCCACAGCCAATTTAGCAGTTTCTTGAGCCTCTGTGCGTACATCCTTAAAAACCGTCATGGACTGGGTACCGGCTACAATGCGCTTTATACCCGCCAGTTCCGAGTCTTGACCGGTCACGACAACCTTACCAGCCAGTTTTTGTTCTGCCAAAGCTTGGATAATGCCACCCGCTGTACCGTCATTGGGGGCTAAAATTGCATTGACATTGTTTTTGTTTGCAGTGAGGGCATTTTCCGCCATGGTCATAGCTTTCGCCGGATCCCAATCTGGAACCGGTTGATCGAAGAGAACTTTGATGTCGCCTTTGTCCACCAACGGTTGGATAAACTTCATCGCGCCTTTTTTAAAGAGCGTGGCGTTGTTATCCGTAGGTGCACCGGCAAACACGAAATAATTGCCTTTGGCGACTTGCTTAGTAATGTATTCTCCTTGTAACTCGCCAACTTTCTCATTGTCGAAGGATACATAAGCATCTACATCCGCATTCATGATCAGACGATCATAAGAAATTACCTTGATCTTGGCATTGTGTGCTTCGTTCACCAAGTCAGCAGCGGACACCGCGTTTTGCGGGTCTAAGACTAGGACGTTAATCCCCTGGGTAATCAAATCTTCAACTTGGCTTTTTTGCAAAGTCTCGTCATTATTGGCGGTCTGAACCAAAATCTCGGCCCCTAAATCTTGGGCTGCCTTCACAAAGGAATCTTTGTCAATGGGATAGCGAGCTTCTTTAAGCGTGGGTAGCGAGAATCCAATCTTGATCTTCTTGACTGGGGCTTGATTCGCTGTTCCCGAGGTTCCCGATGTTCCACATCCTGCCACGAGTCCTAAAGCTAAGGCAGCAATCATCGTGGCTACGAGAAACTTAGATGGTTTGCGCATGACATCGCCTGGTAAGCACCAGGCTTACACCTCCTTGAATTAATTTTGACCTGATAACGAAGTGGACCAAACGATCTGAAGGATGAGAAATTCACCTCCTGCAGCAAAATTTAAAATCTCTGATCCATTGTCTGACTAATTGATAATTCGTGAAACGGAGCCCGTAGGCCTCTGGTTATTTTCTCTCAGCATCTTGATTAATTTACCGACTTCATCCTTCAAACCGTTTAGGCGTGATCGGCTAGCAAATTTTTAAGACAAAAAAATACAGGCTGAAAATAGCCTGCTGATTTTAAACCGCATCAATTAGATGGATTCACTTGGCATATCGGTAAACATCCTCAGATGTTTGGAAGCCATCTTTAATCACGGTCGACTGTATATTATTCTTGTCAACCGGAAGAACTTCGATGGCATCGTACGGGACTTGATACATCCCATCGGAAATGGTCCCGCTAGCCGTTATCTTTTCTCCCTGAGCCAGCCTCACAGCCATGCGGATAGTTGCTTCAGCCAACTTGTCAATCTGCTTGTAGACCGTCATGCTTTGGACTCCGCCCACAATACGCTGACAGCCGGCTAAGTCCGCATCCTGTCCGACCACCGGCACTATCCCTGCCAGTCTGTATTCTGCTAAAGCCTGAATGATGCCGCCTGCGAGGCCGTCATCGCCGGCAATAATCGCATCGATCTTCCTGTTATCCTGCAGCAGTTTACCGACCGTCTGATAAGCAGACTCTGCCAGCCAATTGGGCGTCCACGTTTCTTCGATGATATGGATATTGCCGCCTGAAACATATTTTTGCAGTACACTGTCATAGCCTTCTTTCAGCATATGGGTATTGTTATCGGTATCCGCCCCGTTGACAATCACATAATTCCCTTTCGGGACCTTGGCTACCAAGTACTGCGCCATTAATTGGCCTACTTGCACATTGTCGAAGGAAATATAGAGATCCACCCCGGAATTACGCACAAGTCGATCATAGGAGATCACTCTGACGTTCCGACTTTTCGCCAAGCGTACCGCCTCTGCTGCTTTGCCGAGGTCATTGGGTATGATAATCAGAACATCGATATTTTTACTCAGCAAATATTTGACCTGATTGAGTTGATCGGAGTCATCATTATTGGCATTTTGTACAAAAACCTCAGCCCCTTGCTCCTTGGCCTTGGCCATCAGAATATCCCGATCTCTGGCCCAACGTTCCTCTTTCATGGTTCCCAAAGAAATACCGATTCGGATCTTAGGGCTGTCCGGATTCCCCGTCGTCCGCGTTCCGTCCGAGGATCGGACAAAAGCCATCAAGTTGTAAGCCGTTACGATGATCAGGAGAAAAAGAAGACCATACAGTATGCCGTTCTTGTATTTACGCCACATATTACCACCCCTGCCTCAAGCATTCCTGGTTCGCTCGCGAAATTCCGTCGGAGTCAGACCCACCATTTTCTTAAAGATTTTACTAAAATAATTCGGATCTTTATAGCCGACCTGAACCGACACTTCTTTGATACTGCAGGCATCCTCATCTAATAGCTTCTTGGCTTCCTTGATCCGGATATTCACCAAATAGTCCGTAAAGTTATGACCGGTTTCGTCTTTAAAGAATTTACTGAAATAATGGTAGCTCATGTTCACTTCTTTAGCCACATCGTTGAGTTTAATGTCTTTGGAAAAATTAGCAGCCAGATGGTGTTTCACGTTTTCAATCAGTTCATTACGCCTTTCCGCTCTCTGGCTTTTTAGTTCCAGCGTGATTTCGAGAATATGACGCCAGAAGTTCATTTTCAATAGCGTCAGATCCCTGCTCTCTAAAGTCTCCATAATCCAGCGTTGATGTTCGATCTGACCGCTCTCCAGGCCTTGGGCGGCCAAGGCTCGCAAGATGTCCAAGGATATCTCGAAAAACCGATTCTTAATCTTGCGCATATCTTTATCCATGAAAGACATCCAGTTGAAGAGTTCCTCGAATAATTCTTTGGCTTCCTCCGTATCCCCGCCTACAATCCGGTCAATCAGGATCTTTTGCTTGTTTAAAGGATAATAATCCTGGATTTCGCTCGGTAGAATAATGTCGCTGATGTGGGAAACGCAGCCACCCCCTGCCGCCTGTGCGAGTTTGATCGCTTTGTCCGCTTCTTCATAAGATTTGAGTAGGTTTTCGACGTTATAAGCGCGACCGATCCCGATGGCACAACCCATGTTCAATTTAGTATCAAGCGCTTCTTTGACTTCATTGGCGATTTCGATAGAACGGTTGCGCACCGCGTATTCATCCATCCCCTGGACCACCGGTATAAAGGCAATCCCCCGGTTCAAAGTGACCGCACCCACCAAGCAGTTCGCCCTACTCTTTAAGCTCATCCGAAACAAATCCTGAATTTCTTGTTTCTTGAGACTCTGACGCATCGGTTCACCACTCAAAGAACCACTGACACTCTCATCAAGGTTTAGGAGCATGACATAACCGTTGCGGAGGTCCATGTTTAATATCTCCTGGTAAAACTCCAAACGCTTATATTGGTCATTTTCGAGCAAAGCGGAATAGACAAATTCATGTTCCAGATAATCAGCCAGTCGTCGCAATTTTTCCTTCATCGCCAATTCGTTTTGTACATCGGTCATCTTCCTGGCGAGAATATGAATCGCTTTTTGAATGCTTTCAACCACTTTGCTCTTATCAATGGGTTTAACCAGAAAGTCCAAGACGTTAAGCGTCAAGGCCTCCTGGGCATAGGTGAAATAGTCATAAGCCGTGAGGATGATCACCAACGTATCCGGATGCCGCTTCTTGATCTCCTTAATCGCCTCGATCCCGTCGATTCCCGGCATGCGGATATCCATAAAAACAATATCCGGTTTGAAAATCTCCACATGCTCGATGGCTTCTTTACCAGTACCCGCTTCAGCTATCACTACGACATTGTCAAAGTTTTTCTCGACGATGAAACGGATCGACTCAACCACAATAGGCTCATCATCTGCTACCAGCAATCGGTACAACTTCGTGTTCTCCTTTCCAGGGAAGCTTCAAAACGACCCGTGTCCCTGCCCCTTCCTGCGAATAGATCTCCATGACCTCACTGGCATGGGAGACATTGTAAAAGAGCATGAGCCGCTCCACCACATTGCGTAGTCCTAACCCTGTTGTGTGATAATCGTGCGCTTTCTCGGGATCGGGTCGAACAGCCAGGATTTCTGCTTTTCTTTGTTCATTCATGCCTCTGCCGTTATCGATGACCTCGATTAGAATGTTTTGGGCGCTATTTTGGACATTGAGATAGATCAGCCCTTTGCGATCCAAGCCCTCAATCCCATGGATTAAAGCATTTTCTACGACGGGTTGAATGATCAGCCCCGGCACCACGGTATCTAACAGGCGTTCATCGACATTAAAATAAATATCAACACGACCGCTAAACCGGGCTTTCAAAATATAGCTGTAGGACTCGACATTACTGACTTCGTCTGCCAAAGTGACGGGACGATCCAATCCCTTCAGACTGTAACGAAAAAGTTCTGCAGCTTTCTGGATAAACGTGGAGGAAGCATCCGCTCCCTCGATCATCGCCAGCTGGGCAGCGTAATTCAGAGTATTGAAGAAAAAGTGGGGGTTGATCTGCGCTTGTAAAGCTTTCAGTTCCGCCTCTTTGAGGAGGTTTTTCATCGTCAGATTCTGAACTTCCTGCTCTCTTAAGCGTTCCTCGGTCTCTTTTTGCTGGATGAGCTTGGCAATGTGGTTCCTGATGCTGACAACCATTTGATTGAAGGCTTGGGTCAAAACGGCAATCTCATCCTGGCTGCCCACCGACACCGCCGCAATGTTATAATCCTCCTGAGCAATACGCTTTGCTGCCTGGGCTAAACGCACCAGCGGTTTGGTAATCCGATAGGTCAAGTACAAAGCCAGGAGCATATTGAGCAGTAAAGATGCGATCAGAATTACGGCGTTAATCCCTAGAATCAAGTTCATCCGACGGGCAGTGGTTTCGTATTGGCTGGATCCGGCTGCCAACTTATTGTACAACAAATCGTTAATATACATGTCGATATAGCCACTGATCTTTTGCGAATTGCTAAAATGGGCGAGATATTCGTCCGTATTGCGTCCCCGCTTCGCTGTCACCGCCGCGTCCGTCTCTTTAATCAGATTCTCAGTCATATGGTAGATATCCACGAACATTAAATCATTGGCATCCTTCGACGAACCCAGTGGTCTTTCATCCGTTATGGCCCGCAGACGGTTATTGGCATTATAGTAGTTCAAGAGGGCATCGGAAGACTGGGTTGCCAAAAACGTTTCCAAATTGGACTCCAAAGCATTAATGTCCACATACAACCGGTTAAGATGGATATAGTCCATAAAAATGGTATTTGTTTTGTCTAATACATACTTGGCATTGTAGTAGGAGTAATAACTGGTCAGACCCATCATTGCCATAACACAGAAGTAGTAGATAAAGAGCTTCTTGCGCAGTCCTGTGAGGCGAAAAAACTCCTTCACGTTCATGGTTTACCCCCGGAGTTCTGCATTTCGTAGCTTGTCATATTGGCTTTATCCACGATTTGCACCCCTGTATCCGTCACGGAAGAAGTTGTACGATTCTGTTTGACTTCAAGCATGGATTTCACGCCATAATAGCCGATCGTATAAGGATTGCCGACAACGGTGCCGTGAATAACCCCTTTCTCGATATAGTTTTTGATCTCGGGAGTGATGCCATAGCCAATCACCGTGATCTTACCGACTTTATTAAAATCTACGATGGACTGGGCTACGCCGACCGTGTTGATCGCGTCCAGACAAAAAACCGCGTTGATGTCCCCTTGCCGAAGTACTGCCTGGGTGATCTCCTCGGTGCTCAAGATCTCCATTTTCGGCGTATAGACTTTAATCACCTGGATCCCTGGCGCGTCTTTCAGGGTGCTTGAGAATCCGTTCATAATCATATTCTGGGTCAGCGCATCTTTTTCCAGCTCGCTGCTCATAATCACCGCCACCCGGGCTTTGCCTTGCACGGCATCATTCAGCAGCTTTCCTGCTTCAGCCCCCAGCATAAAACTATTGGAGCCAATGAAAGCCTGACGTTGGCTGTCCTTAGCATCATTTTCAATGGTTATGACCGGAATCCCTTGCGCAGTCGCTTGATTGATCAGCTTAATAAAGTCCGGATTATTTACCGCTGGGGTGATGATGCCGTCCACCCTGGAGAGTGTGGCAATGTCGATGTATTTCTGCTCTTCCTCGCTATTGTTAAACTGTGGGGCTCGAAATTCGATAGCTACATTTAACGTCTTCGCTGCGTCCTGGGCCCCACGACGCACATCCTGCCAAAAAGGATCCACCGAATTCTGCAAAATCATATAAAAGTGATATTGTGGGGGTTTCTCGGCGACATGGTTCTCTCTTTGTCTCGCATAGAAGAGAGCTATATTAAGGATGGTCAGCAACAATAACGCTGCCAATAGCCAGACTCTAACCTTTGGTCTGAGCACCCCATGACCTTGATTCGCATGTTTCACCGTTTCCATCCTTTCCTACTGAGACCCCTCAAATACCGAATAGCCATTACTTATTTCGCTTTTGTGTTCAATAATCCCTGCACAATCATCCTTGCCCTTATGCCACCACAAACATATGCTTTCTGACTGGTATAAAAAAGTAGACCCTACTTGTGTAATCTTACAAACAGGCTCTACTTTTATCCCTGTTAACCATGCCGCAGACGACCGGCAAGCAGGTTGCCTAACGTCTGAATGCCTTGGACCAGCACCACCAAAACCGCTACGGTAATCACCATAACATCCGTTTCAAATTGCTGGTAGCCATAGCGAATCGCCAAGTCACCCAACCCGCCGCCGCCTATCGCGCCCGCCATGGCCGAAGCCCCGATGAGCCCAACCGTGGCAATGGTAATACCCAATATCAAGGACGGAATGGATTCAGGTAGCAAAACCCGCCAAATAATTTGTAAAGGTGAGGCCCCCATCGCGAGGAAAGCCTCAATCACGCCTTTGTCAACCTCCATCAAAGACGATTCCACCAATCGGCCGATGTAGGGCCCTGCGTAGAAAACCAGAGGGACGATCGCAGCCTTGGTGCCAATGGTAGTGCCAACGATAGCTTTCGTAACGGGAACTATCGCGACCATCAAGATAATAAAGGGAATGGAGCGCAAAACATTGATCAACGCTCCTAACAAACGGTGAACCCATTTATTTTCCGCAATATGCCCCTCCCTGGTAATCACGAGTATAATCCCCAGGGGCAGCCCCACGAGTGCCGAAATGAGAATGGAGATGGTTACCATCATCACCGTCTCATTCAGAGACTGCAGGAGCATGCTTCCTAATTCCGCCCAATGGTTATCCATGCTGCAGCACCTCCGTTTTCATCCCTTGCTGATCGAGAAATTCAATCCCTGCCAAGATGTCGTCTTTTTCACCCGTCAACTCGACGACCAAAATCCCAAAGGGCACATCTTTGATCTTCGCTATATGTCCATGCAAAACATTCGCGTACACCGGGAAACGTTTGGAAAGCGTCGATAAAATCGGGTCAGATGCATGAGGCCCCAGGAAGGTTATCTTCACCAGCTGACCCGCATGTGAACGATTCAGTAAATCATCTGGAACACTATCCCCCATGACGGCTTTGGTAAAGGCTTTGGCCGTTTCGGTTCTGGGCATCGTAAAGAGCTCTACAACTGTTCCCTCTTCAATGATTTGACCATCCTCCATGACGGCAACCTGATCGCAGATTTCGCGCACAACATTCATTTCATGGGTGATGATGAGAATGGTGATCCCCAAGGTGCGATTGATTTCTTTCAACAACTGAAGTATTGAATCCGTGGTTTGCGGGTCAAGCGCTGACGTTGCCTCATCACAAAGCAAGACCTCAGGGTTGGTGGCCAGGGCACGAGCAATGGCTACCCTCTGTTTCTGGCCTCCCGAGAGCTGCCCTGGATAGGCGTTTGCTTTAGCATCCAGATTCACTAAATGCAACAAATCCACAACCCGCTGAGCCGCCTCTTTCTTACCTACTCCAGCCAAATAGAGAGGTACCACAACGTTGTGAAATACGGTCTTATTACTCAAAAGGTTAAAGTGCTGAAAGATCATCCCAATTCGCTTGCGTGCATTGCGAAGCTCCGCTCCTTTTAGGCTCGTTATATCCAGTCCCCCGACGCGGATCTGACCGGAGGTGGGTTTCTCAAGCAGGTTGACGCAGCGGATGAGGGAACTCTTACCGGCCCCACTGGAGCCGACTACTCCGTAGATCGCTCCTTTTTCCACCCGTAAGTTAACCCCTTTGAGGGCTTCGATCTGTTTCTCGCCAAAGGCATACACCTTGTGCAAGTTCTTTATCTCAATCAACGTACTCCCCCCCAAGCCGTCCCTAACGCCATATTTTCGCCGGGTGCCCAAGCTATTCCCAAATTTTCAGCTTTCTGATGCGTTCGACTGCTTCCATGAGCCTGGGTATTTCATGGAGAAGGCCGACTCGAACATATCCTTCACCATGAACTCCGAAACCGGTACCAGGAGCCACAACGATATGGGCTTGTTCCAAGAGAAGATCCGTATAATCCTGAGATGTCATCTTCTCGGGGATCGGAAGCCAGGCGAAAAAAGTACCTCCGGGTGGATCCGCCTTCCAGCCAATCTGCGCCAGTCCTTGCAGAAAAACATTTCTTCTCGTTTCATAAACTTGTACCATTTCGTCCACACAGTCCTGGGGACCCACCAGGGCCTGGGCAGCCATCATTTGAATAGCGGGCGGGATGTTAGCAAAAAAATGATTCTGCAGTTTGTTGATTAACCCTACGACATCCGGATTTCCCAGGGCAAAACCGACGCGCCAACCAGACATGCTGTAAGTTTTAGACAGAGAGTAAAACTCAATTCCAACCTCTTTCGCACCTTCCAGCTCCAGAAAACTGACGGGACGTCGGCCATCAAACCCAAGGGCTCCATAAGCATAGTCGTGAGCAATGATGATATCGTGTTTCTTAGCCACCCGGATTGCCCTTTCATAGAAGGCTCTCGGCGCTAACGCCGCTGTGGGATTGCCGGGGTAATTTAAGAACATGAGCTTCGCACGTTTTAATACATCCTCGGGAATCGCTTCAAAACCAGGAAGGTAATCATGGGTAGCCAACAAGGGCATCGGATAGGCCTCCGCAGCGGCCAGTGCTATCCCGGAAAGGTAATCGGGATAGCCGGGATCCGGGACAAGACAGACATCCCCCGGTTCCAAAAGACAGAGCGCCACTTCAACCAGACCAACTTTGGATCCAAAAAGAATGGAAACTTCCAGGTCTGGATCAATGGTTACTCCGCGTTCCTGAGCATACCAAGTGGATATTCCTTCCCGAATTTCGGGGTAGCCCTCAAACGGAGAGTAGCGATGATACAGTGGGTTTTGTGCAGCTTCGTGTAAAGCTTGGATTATATGAGGAGGGGTTGCCAAATCAGGGCTGCCTCTCCCCAAATCGATCACATCGAATCCTGCCTTGTTCAACGCAGCCGCCTTTTGCACCAAAGTCGAAAAGAAATGTCGAGGCAGACGATCCATCCTCGCTGCAGCTTTCATTCTTGGTCCTCCCCCTTACCAGGCCGCGATCACTGCTCCCTCGAACGTCTTATTGATGAAGTCTTTCACTTCCGGCGACTGGTAGACTTGCACAAACTTTTTCAAGACGGGTTTATCCTTGTCGGCCCCACGAACCACGATGACGTTAATCCAGGGATTATCTTTGGGTTCAATAGCGATCGCATCTTTGTTTGGCTTCAGTCCCGAAGTCAGAGCAAAGTTCGTATTGATCGCCGCAGCATCCAGGTCTCCTAAAGCACGGGGTACAAACGCTGCATCCATTTCCTTAAAGACTAACTTTTTAGGATTGGTTAGAATGTCTGTGGCTTTGACATTCAAGCCAATACCAGTTTTTAACTTAATGAGGCCAATTTGCTCAAATAGTTGATAGGCGCGGGCTGCGTTCGTGGGATCATTGGGAAGGCCAATAACGGCTCCCTCTTTAAGGTCATTAAGCGATTTTACTTTGTTCGAATAGATTCCCATGGGAAAGGTGACGGCCTTCCCGATGGCAACCAGGTCTAACTTGCGATCGGTCTTAAATTTGTCCAGGTAGGGCTCGTGTTGAAATACATTGACATCCAGCGCCTTTTCCGACAAGGCCAAATTGGGCTGAACATAGTCGTTAAAAACCTTAATCTCAATATCCAGACCTTGGGTCGCCGCAACCTCTTTCACCTTTTTCATGACTTGCTCGTGAGGGCCGGCT
>JAJZPA010000250.1 GCA_021811425.1 Bacillota bacterium
ACTTCGATTGGGAGTCTATCTCGCGCTTTGGTCTTTGGCTTCTTCTTTGGCGACGTAGTTTTTAATCGCTTTGATGAAGGTTTGGGTTAAAGGGGCGAGGTGTTTGTCTTTATGGTAGACGAGGGCGAACTCGCGGGTGATTTCGAGGTCAGGGATGTCGCGAACAATGACGAGGCCGGTTTGTTCACAGAGACGCACAGCCAGTTCGGAAACAATGCTGATGCCGAGGTTGGCGGCGACGGCATGTTTTATCCCGTCTGTGCTGCCGTATTCCATGGCAACCCTAAGGTGAATTCCTTCTTTAGAAAACGCGTCCTCGGTGACTTGGCGGGTGCTGGAGCCAGGTTCGCGTAGGATAAAACGTTGGCGGGCTACGTCTTCGAGTGTGATCTGTTCTTGCTGCAAGAGGGGATTCTGAGGGCTTAAGATCATAACCAACCGGTCGGTGCGGAAGGACTCTGAGATCAAATCCGCTTCATGGGACGGTCTGCCCACAACTCCGATATCCAGATGATTTGCCAAGACCTTCTTTTCAATTTCTAAGGAGTTGGCGACATCCAGAATGAGTTCAATCCCAGGATAATCTTCTTTGAATTGTCCGAGCAGATTCGGCAGATAATATATGCCGGGTGTCGTACTGGCTCCCAGGCGAATGCGCCCTTTATGAAGCCCTTGGAGTTCTTCAAGCGCCCGTTCAGCTTCTTCAGCCAGGGAAAAAATTCTCTGCGTATAGCTGAATAGCATACGCCCTGCGTCCGTAAGATAAATGTTGCGGCCGAGTTGCTCGAAAAGTTCCATGCCCAGTTCCTGTTCGAGTTTCTGCAGGTGTACCGAAACAGTCGGCTGGCTTAGATACAGCTCAGAGGCAGCTTTCGAATAGCTTCTATGTCTGGCGACCACATTAAAAATATGCAGTTGATGAAAGTTCATGATCGTTCTCCCTTTTGCCCAAATATGCGATTTATGTTCTTATCATAACAAAGCTATAGATAAAAATCAACGGGTAGGGGGTATTGGTATCGCGGAATTAATAGGAAGAATAGATGCACTGCATAGGGTGTTCGAATAAAATCAGGAAAGGATCATAAGATGAGATAATAATGAATTAGTGATAGACGACGTAATAAATTGATGATAACATAGTTTCAGGCGGAGAGAAAGGAGTGGCTTAGGGAATGCTAATTGACAATCTTTCGGAAAAAATTCGTCTCACCCAGTATTCCAGCAAGTCTGGCTGAGGCTGTAAGATCGGTCCTGCGGACCTGGCGCAAGTTTTGCGCCATTTACCACCCACCCAGGAAGATGCCAACCTGTTGGTCGGGTTGGAAACGGCGGATGATGCCGGAGTGTATCGTTTGAATTCAGAACAGGCGATTGTGCAAACGGTGGATTTCTTTACGCCAATCGTCGATGATCCGTATGCTTTCGGCCAAGTTGCGGCAGCCAATGCTTTGAGCGATATTTATGCGATGGGGGCTAAACCCTTAACGGTGTTAAATTTGGTGTCTTTTCCAGTCAGCAAACTGGACATGTCTGTTTTGGCAAAGATTCTTCAGGGCGGGAGCGACAAGGTCCGGGAGGCAGGCGCACTGCTCATCGGGGGGCATTCTATTGATGATGCGGAACCGAAATACGGCCTGTCGGTCACCGGAATTGTTCATCCCGATCGGGTTTTATCGAATGCTACGGCCCAGCCCGGAGATGTCCTCATCTTAACCAAGCCGCTGGGGGTGGGGATTATTACTACAGGGATTAAACGGGGGATCGTGTCTGCAGAAGACGAAGCAGACGTGGTGCGAGTGATGGCTACTTTGAATAAAGAGGCTGCAGAGGCCGCCTTAGCCGTTGGGGTTCATGCTTGTACGGATGTCACGGGTTTTGGGCTGTTGGGCCATTTGCGGGAGATGATGCAGGCCAGTGGAGCCAAGGCTCAGGTTTTTGCCGAGAAGGTTCCCGTTCTCGAGAGTGTCTGGGGCTGTATCGAACAAAAGGCGATCCCGGGGGGGACGAAGTCTAACCGCCGCTATTTGGAAGAAAGTGTTAGGTTCGAGAGTGAAGTTCCAGAGGATTGGCGCTGGGTACTGGTTGATGCCATTACCTCGGGCGGGCTCCTCTTCAGTGTGAGCGCGGATAAGGCTGAGGTACTCATCGCTGAACTGCAAACACGTAACACGCCGGCCCAGGCCGTCATCGGCCGCGTGCTCGCTGGGGATGCGGGGAAAATTGATGTATCCTACAGGAATTGATGTATCCGCAAGCGGGTGGCTAACTCGCTTACTTCCAATTTTTCTTGAGGTCAGGCGTTAACAGAAGCGTGGTATCGTGTCCGGTATTCCGGTGGCAGTCTAAGCAAGACTGCCCTTTTTTTATACCATTCAGAAAGTATAACTTTCGGGTGGCATAAGTGCAACCTCGGCTTCCGCCTTCGCCCGATCGTCCCACCGGGACGATCGCAGCCCAAGCCGGGTTTTCTTTATGAGATCGTAATGATTGAACTTAGCTGTATTGGCCAGCTTTACTGCATTGGGAAAGGATTTCCGATCACCTAGATGACAAGCAATGCAGTTGCAAAGGGACGGTTTTTGGGTCAGGCCCCAGGGTACGCCCTAGGTAACTCCCCGGGTAACACGTAAGATTCTTCACTTCGTTCAGAATGACAGGAGCCTCCTTGTTTACCGCGTCCGATTAGCAGGCGGTTCAGTGACCTGCCTCTGCTCAGGCGGCCCTTTGGGCTTCTTCTGCTCCAGAAAGTTGGCATAATTGCGCAACCAAAGGGCATGGAACTCTTCATCAAGCAGATATTCCATGAGCTTATTTCTCAGGGACAAGTTCTCCCTGGCAGATTCTGTGATAAAGTGGCGGTACGCTTCCATGGCCTTGCTTTCCAGGGCAACGCCGAGTTTAGTGGTGTAAAAGGGGCCGGTCAATTCCACGGATTCGCCGAGAATGGTTCCGGCCTGATCAAACAAAGAACCGGCCAGCCTGGGGACCTCCCCCGTGTAAGCTATTAACTGTTGGGCAAAGAAATCCGCATGGCCGCCTTCTATTTGTACCATTTTTTCAAAAGCTTTCACATAGTATTCATTTTCGGTGGAAGATAATTGAGATTGATAATAGGCCACTTGAAATTTTTCTAACAGATAAAATTCCTTAAGCCGAGTAACTATTTTACCGTTCACGGTGATCTTCCTTTCGGCCACAGCTCCTTGATTACTATAGCCGAAAAAAAGAAAAGTATACTCTAGGGTTTTTAAAGCTTCGTGACTTTGAAAAGGCCCGTTTGATATAAAAGTTTCCAATGACTGCGAATCGAGTTATAATAAAGAAGATATACCTACTGGTTGGAGTTGATGATGTGCAGAGAAAAATGAAAATTGTTTTAATGGTTCTTGGACTCATCGTTGTATTTGCCTCCGGGTTTCTCTGGTATAACTGGCAGCGAGGGGGAGAGAAGGGGTCACTCGCCTCTGTTTTTAATCCGAACGGTTCTGACGCGACCTTAGCATCAAGGGTGAATGTCTTGCTGATCGGGGCGGTGCCGCATTATCTGGCCTCTAT
>JAJZPA010000042.1 GCA_021811425.1 Bacillota bacterium
CGATTACTGGAGGTGTTACGCATGACCCAGATTGAACAATGGTTGAGAGAAGAAGCCTTGGCAGAAGGCGAACTGAAAGGCGAACTGAAAGGCAAATTGGAAGGCAAATTGGAAGGCAAGTTGGAGACAGCCCGAAATGCCTTGAAAAAGGGATTCGCATTAGATGATGTGGCTGAGATAACGGGTCTGCCTCTGGAAACTGTGCAGAAGATTAAAGCAGAATTATTAAGCTGAGACGGCAACTTACTGAGGGGGAAGCGCGGGGACGGTTCCGATGCTTCCATGACATTTTAACATAACTTGCTTGTTTCTTCACAACAATGAGCAGATCAGTTAAAGTTCTCACTTTTCGGCACGTACTATAATACGGGATGTAATTTTCAACAAGGGGAAATGGGGGGGCAGGAGAACCGTCCCTATGCTTCCTATGCTTCATCATTATGCGAAGGGGAGGATAAGGTATGCTCATGGATCTCGTGACTAAGAACCGTACTTACAGGAGATTTTACCAAGGGGAAAAGGTTTCGCTGGAAACGCTCAAAGAGGTGATTAACCTGGCCCGGCTGACATCAACCGGGTCGAATTTGCAATCTCTGAAGTATGTGTTAGCTCATGACGAGGAGAGAAACGAGCGTATTTTCAAGACCCTAAAGTGGGCGGGTTACCTGAGTGATTGGGACGGTCCGGTAGAAGGGGAAAAGCCGAGCGCTTATATCATCATGCTTCATGACACGCGGATCAGCAAGACTTATTTCTGGGATCATGGTCTGGCGGCCCAGTCCATTCTTCTGGGCCTGACGGAAAAGGGTCTGGGTGCCTGTCAATTCAATAATGTAAACCGGCCTCTGCTGGCGTCCGAACTTCAGTTACCGGATTATTACGAGATCGTCCTGGTCATGGCCGTGGGGAAACCAAAGGAAACGGTCGTGTTGGACGATATGGACGCCTCCGGTCAGGTGAAATACTGGCGGGATGAACAGGGTATCCACCATGTTCCGAAACGTAAACTTGAAGATCTGATTGTCGAGCTCTAAGCAAGAGTCCCACGCACATGAATGTGACGTGGGACTTGTCTTTTGCCTTATTGAAATCACGAGGTTGCAGATTTCGGACCTCGGACTACAAACTTCGATCGACGCGCTTCGTTAATAGTTGGTAGCGGTCACTTCGTAATAGGCCTGAGGATGGTTGCAGACCGGACAGATATCCGGAGCTACCGGGCCTTCATGGATATTGCCGCAGTTGCGGCAGCGCCAGTAGACCTTGCCGTCTTTGGTGAATACCTCATTGTCCTGAACATTCTGCAGGAGTTTACGGTAGCGTTCCTCGTGGTTTTTTTCAATGGCCGCCACTTGTTCAAAGAGACTGGCGATATCTGCAAACCCTTCTTCACGGGCTATTTTGGCCATGCCCGGATACATATCTGTCCATTCATAGTTTTCGCCTTTGGCTCCGGATTCCAAGTTAGCGGCGGTGTCGCCGAGAGCGTTTAAGAGCTTGAACCAGATTTTGGCGTGTTCTTTTTCATTGTCAGCTGTCTCCAAGAAGAGGGAAGCGATCTGCTCATAGCCGTCCTTTTTGGCTTGCGAGGCAAAATAGGTGTATTTGTTGCGGGCTTGGGATTCACCGGCAAAAGCAGCCATGAGATTCTGTTCAGTTTTTGATCCTTTGAGATCCATATGCGTTTTTCCTCCAATCGTTTATTCAACTAAAGTTGAACGAGTTCACGAGGCTTTCCACAGCCCATGCAGATTACAATATTCGCGTACTTCGAGCACATCTTCCTTGGCTACGGCAAAGACGGCTTCAGGCTTTTGGCCGGGGGTCAGCTCTGCCCTGAGTACCTGAGTGGCGGTCAAGACCTCAATGAAACGGATGGAGTGTTTTTCTTCCATGGGGTGGGGAACTTCGCCCACTTTAACCAAGAGCCCTGCGGCTGTTGCTTCCAGCACGGGAACGTGTTTTTCCTTGGCACCGTCTTGAGCTAAAGCATCGAGTTTATCCATGGGCTGATGGCAACACACCAAGGCTGGTGCACCGGGGTTAACCACCTCGATCACGTTTCCGCAAATGCTGCATTTGTACAACTCCCTGACTTTTGTCATCTTTGGACACCTCTTTCTCAATTTCCTTTATTGGAATAATTATTATGTAAATATACTTCTACAAAGTTGCGGCTTTTCCTGCTTGTAAATTCGATTTAGAGAAAAAATATTTTTGCCTGCTATCTTTGCCATCTACCTTCCCGTTACTCGGGATTTGGTTTAGGGTCTTCTTCTGAACGCTCTGCAAGCTTGGTTATGAGGTTTAACCCGGCTTGGGAGGCCTCCGCATAAAGCGTCTGCAGGGTTAGGTTGAGGTTCTGATTTCCACGCCAAAAGGGAAAGTTTCCGAGTTGGCGGATGAGGGGAGCCGGATGAGTGGGAACTTGAATGTCTTCGTGGAAAGCATTCGTAAACGGTGTTCCCCGCCAAAACGAGGAAAGATCGATGAGAACGGGGTCACTGTGCTTATCTTCTTTGGGTTCCGGGACCGAAGCAGTAGGCAGAGGGGGATTAAGTGCCGTGGTTAGAGGCTGAGCCGAATCCGTTGTTGCAGGCTTAGGAGGGGGTGTGTTTTCGACCGCACCCAGTGCTGTGATCAGTTCTTGGCGATCTTGACCGCGTAAACGAAAGATCAGGAAGGGATCCCGGTCAAATTCTTCACCAAGCAGGTAATAGACCGCAGCAATGTGCTTACAGGGGTTCGTCGCATCGGGACAACTGCAATAGGTATGCAAGTCCTGATAGCGTTCCGGAAAGAGGGACAAACCTGTCTGTGTAAACACTTCCTCTATGTCCGGGGGCATTTCCCCGGCTAGGAGTTTGGCGGCATAGATGGGTCGGCTGTTCAGGCTAGTGCTAAGTCTTTGCCAGTCCGTGTCTGCTAAGGGTTTAACCGTGATTTCCACGTTGTAAGGACGGGAACGGGAACCTTGAACCCGGGCTTTTACTTTTCCCTTGGCAATATCAATGGACAAGACCTGGCCGGAGCGAGCATAGGATTTTCCCCGGTTGAGGCGCGCTCCGATGCGAAAACCTTCCAGAACCGCGATCCAACGTTTGGCCCACCAGTTCGTACCAAAGCCGCCTTTTTGGGATTGGGCCTTTATGCCTCCCTCAACTTTTTTCGGCTGTGAGGGAGGAAAATAGTTGGAATCGTCCCAGTAGCTCATGCGGGGATACCTTCCTTTCATCCATTATTATTGTCCTTTTCCCAAAAAGGATTCACGCTGGTTCTGCTATAGTCCGAGCCGGAGTTAGGAGCAGAGAACGACTGAATCTCTCCATGTCCAAAGCCAGGGGCTTGCGGCTAAGTTTTCCGGTCAAGATCAGGGCGGCGTGGTTAATCCTGTACCGCATCTCGGCTTAAGCTCCAGAGATCACGGAGTTGATCCGTTGACAGCTCAGTCAGCCAGCCTTCACCATGACTTACGACTTGGTTAGCAAGTTCCGCTTTGTGGGAAATCATGGCATCAATTTTTTCTTCCAGGGTTCCGGCGCAGACAAATTTGTGCACGAGAACATTTTTGGTTTGGCCGATGCGGAAAGCGCGGTCGGTAGCTTGGTTTTCGACGGCAGGGTTCCACCAACGGTCAAAGTGGAAGACGTGATTGGCCTGGGTGAGGTTAAGACCCGTTCCACCCGCTTTTAAGGATAAGATAAAGAAAGGCAATTCCCCTGTTTCATCCCCTTGGAAGCGTTGTACCATCTCATCCCGGCGTAATTTGCTCAGTGCTCCATGGAGGAAAAGCACCTCGCGTCCAAACATCTCTTGGAGATGGCGGCGCAGCAGTTCACCCATCTGAGCAAACTGGGTGAAGATTAAAGCCTTTTCACCATTCAGCCTGACTTCATCTAACATTTCGGTCAGCCGTATCAGTTTGCCGGAACGGCCAGGCAGGGAAGTGTTGTCGCTTAAAAATTGGGCGGGGTGGTTGCAGATCTGTTTAAGTTTCGAAAGCGTACTGAGAATTAAACCGCGGCGCTCAATGCCTTCGACCTCATTCAAGGCGTCGTTGACTTCCTCGACGACAGCGGTATAAAGGGAAGCTTGCTCACGGGTTAAATTAGCGTAGATTTTGTTTTCGATTTTTTCCGGAAGGTCGGCGATGATGGACTTGTCCGTTTTCAGTCGGCGCAAAATGAAAGGTCTGGTTTGTCGCTTTAACTGTTCGACGGCGTCAAGGTCGTGCTCGACCTGAATAGGGAGCAAGAAGTGGCGCTTGAAGTCCGTTTGCGTTCCGAGAAAACCAGGATTGAGAAACTCCATGATCGACCACAGATCCCCGACGTTGTTCTCTACAGGAGTTCCTGTCAAAGCAATATGGAAGCCTGCCGGCAGGGCGCGTGCGGCTTGGGCTAGTTTTGTTTCCGCATTTTTGATATTTTGGGCTTCATCCAGAATGATTCCGGACCAGGAGACCTTGGACAGGGTGGCAAAGTCTCGATGCAAAAGACCGTAGCTTGTGAGCACCAAAGCATGCTGCTGGGCCTCGGCTGCAAAAACGTCATCTTGGCTGCGGCTTGGACCGTGATGGATCATCACCTTGAGTTCCGGCGTAAAGCGCTCGGCTTCCTTTTGCCAGTTGCTGAGGATGGAAGTTGGGCAGACCAGAAGTGTAGGATCCGGGTTTACCGCAGATTCCAATTGATGCTTGAGGAGAAAGGTGAGTGTCTGGATCGTTTTGCCCAAACCCATGTCATCGGCCAGGCAGGCACCTAAGCCCCACTGTCGGAGGAACACGAGCCAAGAGTAGCCCCGCACCTGGTACGGTCGCAGTGTGGCCTGGAGGGAAGGAGGGGGTGCGACTTCGGCGAATTCGGCCTGGCCGTTTAGCTGTTCCAACAGGTCTTTGATCCAGCCATCGGCTTCCAACTTGGCGAGAGGGAGGTTTTCTGGCAGGGACCGTGCCCCAGCGCCCAAGGATAGGTGGACAATGTCCCGAACCGATCCTTTGTTTTTGGCTTTCCCCCGCCAAAAGCTGAGTGCAGATTCGATTTCTGCGGCACTGAGTTGAACCCATTGACCCCGCAGCTTCACCAAGGGGGACTTGAGTTCAGCTAAATGTTGTAGTTCCGCCAGGGTGATGTTTTCGTCACCTAAAGCCACTTCCCAGTCGAAATGGACAACCTGATCTAAGGATAAATTACCGCTCGTCTGCAGCTTAGAACTGCGGACTTTAGCACGGACGCTAAGACGGGTAATGCTGCCTTGACGAGCCCACCAGGAGGGTAAGAGCATCCCAAATCCCATCTGTTCCAGAGCGGGCGCTTCATCGGTAAGAAAGGCATGAGCCTCTGCCGTCGTTAATGTCCAACCCCCGGGAGCAGGAGATTTGAGGCTTTCTTCGACGGAGGAACTCGAGGTGGAGGCTTGTCCGAGTGCAGCTAGCAAATACTCTTTGATTCCGACCAAGTCTTGTTTTGACTTACGTCGGCGGTGAGTTTCCTTCCAGACATCGTCTACGGATACATAAAGGCTTGGATCCTGATTGGACTGGAGGAGATAGCGGAGATACCAGGAGGATTCTGATGAATCTGTACGACTCAGCGGACTCGTAGACTCTTGTTGGCCTGGGGAATTAAGTAAATGTTGGGAATCGAGTAAGTCTGGGGAATCTGAGTAATTTGGATAATCTGGAGAATATGGGGGATCAGCTGGGTCGATCGGTTCTTCCAGACGGAAACAGAGGCGAAACGGAGCGTGGGCGGTGAGAGTTAGGCGGCGTTGCCACTCCTGAATATGTTCGGTGAGAGCCTGTAACTCGGATTTTTCCCCCTCCAACGTGCCAGCGGGATTTGTTAGGGCATTCAGCCAGCGATCGTGCAGGTTGGCAGGGCTAAGGGACTTTTGCAGCGGTAAGACCGTGCCTTTTGCGGATGGAATAATGGGCGTTTCCGAATGGAGTCGTACGATCGCGTCAATCATTGTATGGAGGAAGTTCAACAGGACGATGTCGGGGGTGATTTGTGAAAAAAATGAAGCGGCGCCAAGGGTTCGGCAGACTGCAGGCATGGCGGCAGCGAGTTTCTTAAATTCTTCCTCTTTGCTCCCACGCAAAAAGGCTTGCCACTGAGCATGATAGGAGCCGCTACGCTCATTGAGCGTTGGCAAGTATTGTTGTTCTGCGACGAGGATGGCGGCGAAACGCACGACCTCGAGCCAAAAATAAAGATCATACCCAGCGAGTAGGCCGGGAATGATCACATCTTGCCCAGCACAGGCAGTCAAAAGATCCAGCGTCTCCGCAGCGGGCAGGGTGCAGCCGGGAATGAGGTAGTGGCTGAGTAAGGTTTCTGAAGTGTTCGCATCCATATTCGCGATGAGAGGGCTTGAGGGGATGGGACGACCATGTATGGAAGGTAGCCCATAGATCGAGTCTTTAAGCGTAACTGCTTGGGGTTTTGTGATCAACCCCGCTGCTTCACAGACTTGCAGCAGTTCCTCTGAGTTGACGGCATAAGGATAAGGCTGAGGGGGTTGAGTTTTTGGCGGGCGACCGCGTCGTTTGGAGGCGGGCAAAGGTTTATCAAGAGACTTTTCTCCCCAGAGAAATAATTGCTTTCCATCAAAGCCTGCATGCAGGATAATCATAACCTCGGGTCCTCCATCGATCCATCGGTGAGATTTATAACGAGTTCACTTCTATGGCTTTATTATACGTAAATCGAGGAAGCAATGCAAAGACTGCGCGGGGTGGCGCTCAAGATCACCCGATCGGGGGATGGGCAACGAAAAGAACCTCAGTAAACTGAGGTTATACTGGGTTGATCATCAACACGCGACGAAATACACGCGGCAGAATCCACAGTGTGACGCGAAGCGAAAAGAAAGGATGGGTAAAGTATGTTCGGGAAAACTGGGAGAAGCAGCAAAGGAAGCGGAACAGGTCTTGGCGTGCGGGGAATTTTGGCGATTCTACTCAGCCTGAGTCTGCTTGGAGTGCAGCTCGGGAGTACGGGGAGCGCGAGCGCGGCGGAGAAAGCAGCCACGGTGAGCAGGACGGAACACGGGGTGTCGCCTGTTGCGTCTCGAGCGGGTGCAGCTTCTATATCGGCAGCAGCGGCGGATCGTTTGGGTGGAAGTGACCGCTATGCGACCGCCGTGCAAATCAGTCAGGCCGGTTGGACGGGTACTGCGGCGTATGCCGTGTTGGCAGCCGGGGCGGACGCGAACTTGGTGGACGCGCTGACGGCAGCTCCTTTGGCCTATCAGCTCAATGCCCCGATCTTGTTTACAGAAGGAACTGCGCTGACTCCGGTGACAGAGGCTGAACTGAAACGCCTCCAGGTTAAAACCGTCTACGTTGCCAGCGGCAGCGGGGTGATTTTGGATTCCGTTCGGGATCGTTTGCAAAGGCTGGGACTGACGGTGAAAAGTCTGGGCGGAGCGGATCGCTATGCGACTGCTGTCAATATCGCCAAGGAACTAGAAAATCAAGGAGTAGCGGTGAATCAGGTTGCCCTTACTACAGGACTCAGTCAGGCTGATGCGCTCTCGATCGCGCCGGTCGCCGCCGGAAAAGGGATGCCAATCCTGCTCACAGCACCGGAGCAGTTGCCGGCAGTCGTTCAGGAGTATTTGGCAGCTAAACAGGCGACTATCAACAAGAGCTATGTCATCGGGGGAAAAGGGGCGGTGAGTGAAACGGCGGCTGCCGCTTTGCCGGGGTCGGTTACCCGGCTTGGTGGAACGGATCGTTATGCTACCAACCGTCAGGTGGTGCAGAACTTCCTGGGCAGCTTCCAAAACCGGCTGGCCTATCTGGCTAATGGACAGGATGGTTCTATGGCTGATGCTTTGGCAGGAGCGTCTTTGGCGGCCAAGAACGGAGCCCCGGTGCTTTTGACGTCGGGGATTGCGGATGCGGTGACTCAGGAATTTGCCCTTAAGAATTTGCCTTCACAGGTGGTAGCTTTAGGCGGAACAGGGGTAGTGCCCGGCAGCGTGCTCAGCCCGTTGCGTGCAGTGCAGGTGTTGAGCCGGGAGGGATCAACCCTCGGGGCCGATGATCCGGCGCAACCCGTCACCTATGAGGATAACATGGTGCTGAGCGGAGCAAAAATGACCTTGGCCAATGCCACAATTACCCATAGTCTGACCGTACAGGGTGATCAAATCAAGCTCAGTCACGTCAAGGTTTTGGGAACGTTATACCTCGATCCGGGAGCCAACGGCAGCGTCAATTTAAGCCGGGTGGAGGCCGGGCGGATCGTGGTGTTATCCGGTGCGGATCACAGCATTATTTTTGAAGATGTCATCAGTCAGCTGCTTCAGGTGATCAGCTCCAGCCTGGTGCATGTGGTTTCCCAGGGTGCCACCCAGATCAACAATACCATGGTGGCATCGAATGCGATTCTCGATGCACCGTCCGGTAATTTGGGCCAGGTGGAAGTGGCGAGAAGTATGGGAACTGCAGGGACGGGAATAACCGAAGGCCAAGGAAACGGTGAAACCCCGGCGAATCCCGGTGTTCCGGAAAATGCGGGGAATTCTGCCGGTGAAATTGTTGGTTTAGCCGCTCCCAGTGTGGAACTGCGCGGCGTGTTTACCCAGATGATCGTGGTAAGCACGGGGGCCAGCGTGACAGCGGCAATCGGGGCGAGTGTAGCCCAATTGACGGTAGCGCCGGAACGCAGTGCTCAGCATATCAGTCTGCAGGGAACGATCCGGGCCCTGAATATTGATCGCCAGGCGGAAGTGGCCCTGGCAGCCAATACTCAGGTGGGAAGCACAGTGGTCAATGCGGCCGCGCTCCTTGATGCCACCGCCGGGAGTTTCGGACAGGTCACTTTGAGCGCCAAGATTGGCAGTCCTAATTCCAATCCGAATCCGAATCCGAAGGGAATTCCAACGCCGGGGACCGGCGCAGCATCCCTTCAGGTCGTAGAATTGCGCGGAACCTTTGCGCAAACCATCGCCGTGAGTGGACAGGTGCAGGTCAAGGCGGCTCAGGGTGCAAATGTGACTAAGCTTCAGGTCGCTCCGGAACAGAGCGGACAACGGGTTGTGCTGGATGGCGAGTTTGCCAACCTGGAAGTGAATAAAGAAGTCAAGATCGAACTCAAGGATCAGGCCAAAGTGCGCGAGGCCGTGACAAATGCCAAAACAGATTTTGAGATTCCCAAGGGGGCCGAAGTAGGCAAGCTCGATCCTAAAGGAATGGGCACAACGGCAACGGGCGGCGGAAGCGTGAACGGCAGCGCGACGTCCGAAGATACAACCGCACCGCCCGTGGTGGTGACTCCGCCTTTAACGAATCCGCCGACAACCGGAGGCGGGAGTAGTGGTGGAAGTAGCGGGGGACAAACCGGGGGAACCCAAACGATAACGGTTAGTCCAATAACCCCTATGGGGATATTTGTCAATGAATCGGATTGGTGCGATTTGAGTGATATCAAAAGTGGTATTAATGTCACTAATCCTATATTGTCGGCAAGTTCTTCTGACACGAGGGTGGCAAATGTCAGTATCGATGGCGGTGCCAATAAACTTATTGTAACTGCCGGACAAACAGCCGGCAAGGCGTTAATCACAGTGACAGCAGCGAAGAGCGATTACAGCAGCGGAACCAGCACGTTCAATGTAGAGGTCTTTCCAGGTAAGCCGGCAGCCTTTAATCTGGGGGCAGCGACGGGAAGTCTGTATATTGATCTGAGTGGATTCCAGGATCGGTATAGCAATAAGATAAACTGGGATGCTTTGACAACGACCTATAACATCGACCTGCAGAATTCCAAGGTGTATCTGACGACAGCGGATAATACGACTTCGACGGTTTATGCTACGTTGGAACAATTGATGACCCGTCGGGTTACCATGACCACAGTGGACGCGAATGCACCGGGACAAATTGTGTCGGCATTGGAAGACGGAGGTACTGCTTTGCATCTGACGGATGCGGATGTCACAGGGATCGGT
Organism: Bacillota bacterium; assembly: GCA_021811425.1. Lineage (GTDB taxonomy): Bacteria > Bacillota > Desulfitobacteriia > Desulfitobacteriales > Desulfitobacteriaceae > JAJZPA01. Next base: position 9,964 of record JAJZPA010000042.1, read on the forward strand.
ACCGGGGCGGGAACAGTGGTCACTGCCGGTGGTGCGACGATGTTTACAGGATTCAATCATACAAGTGACACAGTTGTCTATGCTTCGATTACCGGAACTCGCAATTCAGATCCATGGACTATTGCGGATAATTGCGCCTTGCCGGATCTGAGCAGTGCAATGGGTGGTGGAACAGGAGGCGGAGCAGGTGGTGGCTCAATTCCACCCGATACGATCGCACCTGTTCTCCAGAGTGCCGAAGTGAGCGGAAGTACTCTTACTCTGACCTATGCTGAATTTCTGGATGGAAGTTCGGTGCCTGCTGCGGGGGACTTTGCAGTGAGCGTCAATGGCTCTGCGGCTACAGTCAGCAATGTTACAGTCAGCGGAACTACGCTAGTCTTGACGTTGCCAGCGTCAGTCAGTGCCGGAGATACGGTGACAGTGAGTTATACCAAGGGGACTAACCCTGTGAGGGACCAGGCTGGAAATGTTGCGGCGAACCTAACGGGTCAGAGCGTGACCGATAGTACTGTTGATTCAAGCACACTCACGCCAAGTACGGCTCCGGATGCGAATAGTATCTTTGTCAACAACAACAATGGAGCAACCGATGTAGTGACCGTCGCTGGTTTGGCAATAGGAGATGTCCTTAAGGTTTACAGTGCTTTAGACGCTGCACAGCCCTTAGCGAGTGGAACGCTTGGTGTCAGCGATCTTGCGGTCAGACTTGCCAATTTGAATCTGAATTCACCGGGCGGCAGTGTCTGGGTCAGTGTGACAAGCACGGGAAAAGCGGAGAGCACGCGAACGGAAAAAACCTATGCGGCAGAGACAGCTGGGGTGGCAAATACGACCGTCTACGTCGATGCTAACCTGGCCACGGAGGACGGTACGCATTTTAAGACCATTAATGCGGCGGTTCAGGCGGTGGCCGATGGTGGGACCATTGAAGTTGCGGCTGGAACCTATCCGGAAATGGTTAAGAATTACTACACGCTTACTAATCCGGACACTACCACCCAGACCGTTTTCAAATCTTTCACCTTGAAGGGCCCGAATTGGGCCGGGCAAAGCACGCCTCTGGTGCATATCCAACCGACGTTGTCAGCCATTGACCCGAATCTAAATTATGGCCATGTCCTGCAAGCTGAAGCAGAGGGAAGCAGCCATCCCGCGACTGTCAATGTGACAAATCTCTGGCTGGACGGTTCCCAGGGAATTGCTTCTGGGAATACTGTTTCAGGATTTGTCCGGGGTATCACGCTGGGTTATGATGTCAACGGCTCCATTATGGGCAATCGGGTGACCGGAACAGGGGATGGCATCTATGTACTGGGAGCAGGAAGCCAACTTGTACCGGTAAGCGTCACGGTCAGCAACAACCGGGTTGAACAATTGGCCTATGATCCGAGCACCGTGGGTTCAGCCGTTGTAGTTTGTGCCGCACAGGCCACTGTCAGTGATAATACGTTCACTGGTTTAAACGGTGTGCCGTTTAACGGTATCAAGCTGTACTATAAGCTTCAAACCAATATTTCGGGAAATGCCTTTACGGGTTTCGGACCAGCCAGTGCAACTGCGAATGCGACCTACGGTGGAGCCTTGGTATCCGGGGATGCAGAACCGATGGGTTATGCCCTGAACCTGACGAATTATATTAGTACTGATAGTACCTTGACCATTACCGGCAACACTTTCACAGACGTTCAGGGAATTCTGGCGGATGACCGGACATCCGGCAATCTGAATTATGTAGATTTTGCAGCAGCTAATATGATCAATGGCTCCTGGCTGGCTTTTGGAGACAAGACACGTATCCACTGGCTCAGAGATACTCTGGATCCAAATCAGTTGAATTATGTGCTGCAGGATTCGGTGCTGCTTGCGATGAGTACACCGACGCTCTGGCTCACACCTGGAACGTATTCTATGACGACAGTTCTGGTAAATCCGGGCAAAACAATAATTTTCAACAGCAAAACGACTCCAGTCCCAGCATCACCTGATGTGATATTGAATATTCAAAATACTGCTTTACCGGCTAATATTCAGGCAGGGTTGGGTATCACAGTGAATACAGCTTTGAACTAGCAGAAAGATGAAACAGAGGTAAGGGTCTTGGGGTCGTGAAGTTTGGCGAACGGACCTCGGAGGGGGAAACCTCTCCGGGGTCTTTCCGCGTCTTCATGAACACTTGGTATGACAGCGGCAGAATTTGAGGGCCTAGAAATCATCAAGAGCTGTCAGGCTCTTAAATGGGTATTTTTGTGGTATACTATATCGGATACTTATTGATTTAAGAATCACGGTTCAGCATTAAGACGTAGGTCAGCTCAGCTCGGTTACTGGCCCCCGTCTTTTTGTAGATGTTCTGGATATGGGTCTTGATCGTGTTTTCCGAGAGGTTATGCGCTTTAGCCAGCTGCGCGTTATTTTTGCCTTGGATGATGCCGTCGATGATGGCGGCTTCCCGAGTCGTGAATTTGAACTTATAATCGGCCGTGAGCTGTTTATCATCGCAAAACTCTATAAGAACCACGAACCGGGTGTGACGGCCATTGCGGGGATTGCTTTTGGAAAATATTTCAATCTGAACGTCGCCATCAAGAGTTTTCAATCGGGATGCATGATAGAACGGATCGCCTTTATGGGTCTGTAGTGCATCGTCCAGAATGTCAGCACACAGCTCCTTAATATGATAGAGTAGGCTGGAATTGAACACAGTATGGATCTTTAACAGGTCAAACCCAGTCACATTGCCACCGATGAGACTTAATTCGCGGTCAAATACGCAGATTCCCTTCCGAGGCTGGGACGGATTCGTTGTTTCCAGATACTGAATGGCGGTTACGGAGTGGATGATGCCAAAAATCGTGGATACATGAGGTTGCAGGAGTCTGAGCGTAAACAAATCTTCATCATCAAAATCGGGTTTGTCTTTCTCCCGGTGTAAGTAGATTTCTCCGAGGAATTGTCCCTGATGGATGATGCGTAGACAGACGATGTGGAAGTCATTCTGACCGGTCAGGAAACTGGTGCGTGGCTCTTCAGGTACCTGAATCAACCCATGCTGATAATCCAACGCTTTATAAACGTTAGCTTCACGTTCAGGGGGAACAGCCCCAGCTTGACTTAGATAGGTCTGTCTTTCCAAAAAAGGCTGCTTCTTATAGTAGTCTTCTATTTTCCCGGTTAAATAGGGTTTAAAGAAGCTGCAATCTTTGCTGATCCCACAAAAAAACATGCCACTGTCATACATAACGAGGGTGTGAAATTTTAAAATCATCTGTTTTAACAGTTCTTGGAATGAGGTACAGTGGTAAAATTCGACCAACAAGGTATTGAGGGTGGATAGCTTTTGCTGATTCACATGTTTCACCTTCATTTCTTTATATTAATGATTAAATGACTGGGAAAAATGAGTTCACTTACAAGGTAACATATGGATCAGCGTTCGGTATATCCCCCAAACAGGTGAGAAAAAAGAAGATGAAAGGAATGAAGACTCATGTTCAATTGGCATAGGATTACACTCTCTCAGACGAATTGCTACATTCTTAAAGCCAAAGACGGTTTTATGCTCGTCGATTGCGGTAACGCCCATGATAAAGAGACATTTCTTAAGAGTATCCAAGCGTTGGGAATTGACATAGCGGAGATGCGTTACCTGTTTTTGACACATCATCATAATGATCACGTGGGTCTTCTCAACGATTTGGTTTCCATGAATCCGAATGTCAAAGTGATTCTAAGCAAAAAATGCGCGTCATACCTGGAAGCCGGAAGGCATTACAACCATCCAAAACAAAAATATGCTCATTCGATGCTGCGCCTTGTTGTCGAAATATTTGCAAAATTAAACGGGGGCTTTTCTGAGGAGTTCACGCCTTATGTCGTGCGTTCCCAAGATATCGTTATACCAGAGGATAATGACACGCTCCTGCCTGAACTGGGCATTCAGGGGAAAATCCTAGGCACACCCGGGCACACGGAGGACAGCATTTCCTTGATTATGGGGGATGTTGCCTTTGTCGGTGATGCGGTACGAAATTTAGTCCCTGCTTTAGGAGCAGCCTATCTTCCGTTTCTCTTATATGATCCCGAGACATGTTATGCCAGCTGGCTAAAAATAACAGCAGAGACCAAAATGATCTGCCCGGCACACGGAAAGTGTTTTGAAGCTGAAAAATTGCGCAAGAGGCTTAGAAGCACAAAGTCATAACCGCATATTTGGCGAAGTTCAATTCGATGACTCCAACGAATTTATCAAAAATATTGTAACATCACTAGGCTGAACTTCAAGTGTTTTAAAAAATTAATGTTATGTTTGTAGGTTCTATGATATTGACGATCAAATGTAACAGTGATATCATATAAATATCAAATAAATATCAAATGCGTATCTATTTTTGGACTATGAAAGGGGCTTTAATCCATGAAAGAACAAAAAGCTTGGGCCATGAATGGTTTTCTCGCCTTGATTCTTGTCATTGCTTTATGGGTGTCTGGCGTGATCTTGCTTACCAAAACAAACCTATGGGGAATTTTGCCTCTCGTGCTTGGGACTATCCTGGTGAGCGGGCTCCAAGTGACTCAACCCAATAAAGCTTTCGTCGTGACCTTCTTTGGAAGCTATATTGGTACGATTCGTGAACCCGGTTTCTGGCTAACTATGCCTTTTTCGGCCCGCAAAGGGGTATCGCTCAGGGTGCGCAATTTTAACAGCAAAACCCTGAAAGTGAATGATACCGAAGGCAATCCGGTTGAGATTGCGGCTGTAGTAGTGTTTAAGGTCGTGGACACGGCCAAGGCGATTTTCGATGTGGATAAATATGAGCAGTTCGTTGAGATTCAAAGCGAGACGGCGCTGCGTCATGTGGCGAGCCGCTATCCTTATGATCGCTTTGAGCAAGACGGCTATTCCCTGCGCGGGAACGCGGAAGAGGTTGCCAAGGAACTCGCCCTGGAATTGCACCAGCGTCTGGCTATCGTGGGGGTTGAAATTACCGAAGCCCGCCTCACGCATTTGGCCTATTCCACGGAGATTGCCGGAGCGATGCTGCAGCGACAACAAGCCAGCGCCATTTTGGCGGCTCGCCAAATAATTGTGGATGGGGCCATGGGGATGGTGCAAATGGCCATTGAAAGCTTGGAGAAGGGGAATGTGGTTAAACTGGATGAAGAACGCAAAGCGGCCATGATCAATAATCTGCTGGTGGCCATCGTCTCGGATCGTTCGGCTCAACCTGTGATTAACACCGGAAGCCTATACTAATTCTTGTTTAAGAGGTTCACTGCGACAAGCGGGTGTTCACATGAAGTGACTTTGGGTAGAGTAGAGCCTTTTGTTGGATAATTAGGCGTCGTGTATACGCAAACGCTGATCTTATTAGACTGATTAGGAAATACGAATGGTGGATAAATTTATGTCAGGTAAAAAGCAATTTCCTTTGCGTCTTGACCCCAAGCTTTATCAAGCTTTGGAACGCTGGGCAAATGATGAGTTTCGTAGCGTTAATGCCCATATTGAGTTTTTGCTGCGTGATGCGGCGAGACGATCCGGACGCCTGCGGGACGAGAAGGAACAGGAGGGATAGCGGTGCTAAGTCTGCCGGAAGAGCTACTCCTTTTAGCCTTAAATGAAGAGAAGGGTACTTTTAGTTGGAGCGTCTCTTCAAAGCTGCCCTATGTTTTGGCAGGGGCGTTATTGATGGAACTCATTCTGCGCAAGCGATTGGTGGTAGAGCCTAAACGTTTGGAAGTGCTAGACCGAGCACCGACGGGGGAGCCGCTGCTTGATAGCATCCTCAAAGCGATCGATTCCTCGAAAAAGGTAAGGGCTGGAGCCTTTTGGATTGGCAAGATTCGCGGACGCATTAAACCGATGAAACTGGCTCTGCTCGGGGAACTGGTGGACAAAGGTGTCCTCCACAGCGAAGAATACCGGGTGCTTGGGATTTTCCCGACCACACGCTATCCATCACAAGATGACCGGCCTAAGAAAACACTCATCTCCGATATCCGCAGTTTAATTCTACGGAGAGAAGTGCCGGATCTGCGCCAAACGATGCTGATCGCGCTCGTCTATACCGGGGGACTCATGCCGATGCTTTTTGATAAAGAGGAACGCCGGGATGCCCGTGAACAGGTACAGAAAATCGCCAAGTCATTGTCAATTACTCGGGAAATTAAGAAAGCCATACAATGGGCCCAGGCGGCTCAAGCGGGAGCATGAGTTACAAAGAAAAGTGCGGGGTGGTTAATGGAAGCATGATGAAGATATTAGTGGATGCAGATGCCTGCCCCAAGTCGGCATTGCAGATTTGCTTTAAGCTGGGACAAAGATATGACGTTCCGGTCTGGACGGTAGCGAGCTTTAATCACAATGTGACATCAGATCACCATGTTGTGGTTGGAGACAATGCTCAGGAGGCAGATATTAAAGTTATGAACTTAACCGAGGCAGGGGATGTTGTCGTGACCCAGGATTGGGGACTCGCGGCGATGATCCTGGGCAAGGGGGCTAAGGCTCTGAACCCGATCGGAAGGGAGTTCCGGCCTGAGACCATAGATTTTTTGTTAGAGGAACGCGAAATTAAAGCAAAATTACGGCGTGCAGGCGGGAGGACAAAAGGTCCTCAGAAACGGACGAGTGCAGAGGATCAGCGCTTTGAGAAGTGCTTAGTAGGGATGTTAAGTCAGCCACTCCACGCCTGAAGGCGGGGGTTTGTATGGAGTAATCCTTACAGGCTCAGTTGACCAGCCTAAGTTCTTTGAGGACTACGTTATAAAGGTCAAGACACCTCCGGATGCTTCTCCAGTCCGAGCAACTGTCGTCCCTACTAAACAGGTGTACAAGGGTTAGGCCAGTGGCGGGGATACGAACAAGCCTTTATAACATTGGCGAGGAGAGACAGGCATAGTCCTGCGTTACCAGCCCCTTACGGGGACTCCGTTAGGAGGAGAGAAGAATGGTATTTGTATTAAACAAACACAAAAAACCACTAATGCCTTGCACGGAAAAACGGGCAAGGCAACTGCTCCAAAGGAAAAAAGCCGTAGTGGATAAGATTTTTCCGTTTACCATCCGGTTAAAGGATCACATTAGCGGCCAAGTCAATCTGCAACCTCTTCGACTAAAGCTCGATCCTGGCAGTAAAACAACAGGAACAGCCATTCTCAACGAAGGTGTTTTTCCTGTTCGTGCTATCTGGCTGGGAGAAATCAAGCACAAACAGGGAATCAAGGATAAGCTAGATACTCGGAGGGGTGTGCGTAAATCAAGGCGGAGCCGGAAGACCCGATACCGGATCAAGCGATTTTCTCATCGTACAAGAGAAGATGGCTGGCTCCCACCGTCTCTCATGGCAAGGGTCGAACAAACAATTCACGCGGTCAACAAACTCAGGAAGTTGTTGCCCATTACCGCTGTTTCTACGGAACACGTCAAGTTCGATACCCAGTTAATGACGAATCCTGACATTCAGGGAATCTCATACCAGCAAGGGGAACTGTTCGGGTATGAGGCCAAAGAATACCTGCTCGAAAAGTTTGGACATCAGTGTGCTTACTGCGGTAAAACGGATACACCTTTGGAAGTGGAGCATATGTTGCCTAGAAATCCTGTGCAATGCACATGATCCTTATAAATTTGTTTTAGTCCAAACGCCACTCCGCCGGGTCCTCCTCCGACACCACAGGGCAGGTATACAAATAACGGGTGATTTTCATCCACAGTAATATTTAACGCTTGAAGCTGATCGTTTAATCGAAGTGCTGCAACTGCATATCCTAGGAATAAATATTTAGAATTCTCGTCATCGACAAAATAGCTATTTGGGTCTTTCTTGGCCTGTTTTCTACCTTCTTCTACTGCTTTGCTGTAGTCCGACCGATATTCAATCACAGTGACCCCTTTGCTCCGGAGAAGGTCTTTTTTCCATTGCTTGGCATCTGCCGACATATGTACAGTTACGTTGAACCCGAGCTTCGCACTCATTATGCCAATACTTAATCCCAAATTTCCTGTTGAACCAACTACAATCGAATAGTGAGAAAAGAGCTCTTTAAATTTATCGTTGTCTAAAATTGAATAATTATCTTCCCTGGTAAGCATTCCAAATTCGAAAGCTAAATCTTCCGCATGCTTAAGCACCTCATAAATTCCGCCTCTTGCCTTGATTGACCCAGAAATAGGGAGATGACTGTCACACTTTAGCAACACGTTTTCACATATTATTTTTTGATCAAACATTTCCTCCATATGCTTTTTCATTCGAGGAATTCTGATAGTAGGCGACTCTATAATCCCGTTGCTTTCGCTTGTTTCCGGAAATGCTTTGGCAATGTAAGGTGCAAATCTTTTTAGTCGTTCCTCCGCATCCAATAAATTCTCTTTAGTTAAAGGAATCTTTGAAATGACATCGGTATAGGCTTGTTTCAATGGCTCTGACATGAATCTATTCGTTTTTGCAGCTCTCGATTACTTTGCGAAAAGCAGTAGGAATGGGGGCTGAGTCAAGTTCATGGACGCTCAGCCAGCGGTATTCTACGGAATGTGGTGATTCTCTGACGAGATCAGGGAAGGCGTGGCCTCTAATGGGCAGGATGAACCAGTAGAGATCCCAGTGACGGTGGCTGAAGGTGTGCCGGGCGGGGCCGTGCAGCGTTGGGAAGGCGTTGAAAATGGCCAGGGTTTCTTGATCATAAGAACGATTCGAGATGGCTTTTCGGTAAAAGGAGAAATAGGCTTCCGAGGATAAAGATAGGTTCTCTGATTGATTTTGATCCGGCTTAGGCTGGGGTTCAAGCTCGATACCGGGGAATTCCCAGAGATCGGCCAGGAGCCCTTCCGAGGGGCGTTTCTGTAAATAAACTCGTCCTTCTTGGATTAGGACGAAAGTTAGGCGTGTCACGGCGATGGGTTTGGCCTTCGGCCGTTTAACCGGATAGTGAAAGTCTTCAGCGGCTTGAGCCTGGCACCGGGCCGTCAGTGGACAGTTGCTGCAGCGAGGATTTTTCGGGAGGCATACAGTGGCTCCCAGTTCCATGAGGGCCTGGTTAAAATCCCCCGGGAGATTGTTATTATCCGTGAAATCCCACTGATCCTCATGATTTGGCTGATCCTGGAGGAAGCTTTCCGTTTGACCAGAGGGCATCCATCCCAAGAGTTGGGTTTGGAACTTTCGGAGGCTTAAGGTACTCTCCACAGGATCCGGCCAGGCAAGAAGGCGGGAGAGGATGCGTCGAACATTCCCATCAATAGCGGGAATCGGTTCGCCGAAGGCGATGCTGGCAATGGCTCCGGCAGTATATTCCCCGATTCCTGGGATCTGGCGCAAGGCTTTGTACGTTCTGGGAATTTCCCCGTGCAGGGTTTCTACGACATAACCTGCACCTTCCCAGAGATGCCTTGCCCGCGAATAATAACCGAGCCCACGCCAGACCGTGAGAACCTCGTCCAGCGCCGCTGCGGCTAAGTGAACCGGGGAAGGGAAGCGTTCGAGAAAGCGTAGATAATAGGGAATGACGGTCTTAACCTGGGTTTGCTGCAGCATCACCTCAGAGACCCAAATAGCATAGGGGTCATGAGTTTGCCGCCAGGGCAGATCGCGTTTAACAGAATGATACCAAGTGACTAAAGATTCGGCAAAGGTTGGAGAACCAGGAAGCGATCTTGCGGACTTTGAGGAATAGGGCATGGCGTTTGCTCCTTTAAAAATGCATCTGCTCCTATTATACAGCTTCGATGGTTCGTGTCGAACTGATCTATTCTCTGGTACAAAAGAATCATGCTAAAATGGTTAAAAATGTTTCTCCTTGACAGCAATTTAGATAAATACTATGCTGAAACAAACTGT
>JAJZPA010000043.1 GCA_021811425.1 Bacillota bacterium
CACACCGAAGCGCTGTTTCAACATCCCTTTGCTGACCGCCTTTGTACAAAGGTAAACACCCTTCAAATTGGTGTCCAAAACGGCATCCCAGTCCCCTTCTTTCATCCGCAGAAGCAGGTTGTCCCGAGCAATACCCGCATTGTTCACCAGGATATCAATGCGGCCAAACCCCTCTAGAGTAGCCTTCACCAACCGCTCCACATCCTCGGCCTGGCTTACGTCGGCTTGAACCGCAAACGCTTCACCGCCGGCTGCCCGGATTTTCTCCACAACTTCCGCAGCTTTGCCTTCGGAGCCGGCATAGTTGACCACAACTTTGGCTCCTGCAGTGGCGAGTTCCAGGGCAATTGCCCGGCCAAGGCCGCGCGCCGCCCCCGTCACCAGCGCCACCTTCTCAGTCAGAATCATTTTATCGACTCTCCTTTAAATATGCAAGTGACTTTTCCAGGGAAGGAAGGTCCTCGACATTCACGACATAGGCACGCGGGACAATCTTCTTGATGAGCCCTGTAAGGACTTTGCCTGGACCACACTCGATGAACGTGCCTACCCCTTGTTCAGCCATGTAGCAGACGGACTGTTCCCAGCGCACGGCCGAACTCAACTGTTTCACCAGCGTCTCCTTTAAGCGCTCAGTACCCGTAACCTCACGCCCATCTACATTAGCAATGACCGGAACCGTCGGCTTCTGCCAATTCACTTCGTCCAATACCCGCGCAAACTCTCCGGCTGCCCTTTGCATCATGGGTGAATGAAATGGTCCGCTCACGGAAAGAGGGATGACTTTCTTGGCCCCGCGCCGTTTGGCTGCTTCCATAGCCGCCTCCACGGCCGCGCGTTCCCCTGAGATCACAATTTGGCCAGGGCTGTTGTAATTCGCCGGAACCGCAACCCCAACCTCCCGAACCTCTTTACATGCCGCCTCCACCTCCTCTGAACTAAGGCCCAAAACAGCTGCCATCGTTCCTGTGCCATTGGGGACTGCCGCCTCCATCAATTCGCCCCGACGGCGCACAACCCGCAGGGCCTCCTCCAACGTCAGGCTGCCTGCCGCCACATGGGCAGAATATTCACCAAGACTGTGCCCCGCTAAGTAATCCGCCCGGATTCCCGCTGCATCGAGAAGCCGCCAGGCTGCGACACTAGCCAAGAGGATCGCCGGCTGCGTATTGGCTGTCTGCCTCAGTTCCTCTTCTGGGCCTTCCCGCAGCAATCTGAGAAAACCATCCCCCAAGACGCTCTTTCCGATCTCCCGCGTTTTCTCTCCCATCTGGGTATCCATAATACTTCCCATTCCCACATACTGGGAACCCTGGCCTGGGAACACGAAGGCAATGCCCATACCTTCCCCCTCCACTTCCTAGATGCTGAAATGCTCAGCTAACCGCCGCCACTCGCGTTCCGCTTCCTCTACCAACGAACGGATGATTTCGGAAGCCGGCTCAATTTTGCGAACGGCGCCAGCTACCTGCCCTGCCATAACAGAACCATTTTCCGTATCCCCTTCAACCATTGCCAGGCGCAACTTGCCCGCCCCGATTTTTTCCACTTCTTCCGCCGTACGCCCTTCCCGCTCCATGCGGGCCAGTTCCTTGGTAAACCGGTTGTCCAAGCAACGGACCGGATGGCCTGTCGAATACCCGGTCACCACTGTATCCCGATCTTTGGCTTTGAGGATCATCGTCTTCACTTTCGGAGAAACCGTACATTCTTCCGCACACATAAAGCGAGTTCCCATCTGCACCCCTTCCGCCCCGAGGGCAAAAGCCGCAACCAAACCACGCCCGTCGACAATCCCGCCTGCCGCGATTACTGGGATTTTCACGGCATCGACGACTTGGGGAACCAAAGGCAATGTCGATATTTCTCCCACATGCCCTCCTGACTCCATCCCTTCGGCAATCAAGGCGTCCACTCCCGCCTTCTCCAGGCGCCTCGCCAAGGCCACCGAAGCTACCACCGGAATCACTTTGGTTCCTATGTCTTTTAAAGTTGGAACGTATTTACCCGGATTCCCGGCCCCTGTCGTAATCACGGGCACCCGCTCCTCGATAATCACCTGCATCACCTCGTCGAGGAACGGGGACATAAGCATGATATTAACCCCAAAAGGCTTCGACGTTACTGCCTTGACCTTTTTTATCTCTTGGCGCACCCAATCGGCCGGTGCTTGACCGGAACCGATAATGCCTAATCCTCCGGCCTCAGAAACCGCTGCCGCCAATTCACCGGTGGCGACCCAAGCCATCCCGCCTTGCAGGATCGGGTATTGAATTCCCAGAAGCTGGGAAACCTTGCTTCGAATCATCCTTGCAGCCCCTTCCGAGCCCATTTCAAGACCGAACCGCCCCAAGTCAAACCGGCTCCAAAAGCGACCATCAGCACAATATCCCCATAGTGAATCCGCCCTGCTCGCACGGCTTCATCCAAAGCCACAGGAATAGAAGCCGCCGACATGTTCCCGTAGCGATCGACATTGACAATAACCTTATCCGGCGAAATCCCCAGACGCTTTACCGATGCATCAATAATCCGAATGTTGGCCTGATGAGGCACCAGAAGATCCACATCCTCTTTGGCGAGCCCTGCTTTTGCCAGCGCTTTGACCGCCGTTTCGCCCATGACACGAACCGCGAATTTATACACTTCACTTCCAGCCATGCGAATCGTGTGCAATTTGTTGGCGACGGTCTCCACTGTCGCCGGATGGGCCGAGCCGCCTCCGGGCACCATGAGGAGTTCTCCGCCCCCGCCATCCGCTCCTAGTTCAAAGCTCAAGAACCCGTAGCCCTCATCCACTCGCTGCAGAACCGCCGCCCCCGCACCATCCCCAAAGAGGATGCAGGTCGAACGGTCTTCCCAATTCACCAGTTTGCTTAAGGTCTCAGCTCCGATGATGAGCACCGTACGATACATTCCCGTCGCGATAAATTGACTCCCAGTCGCTGCACCATAAAGGAAGCCGCTGCAGCCCGCCTCCAGGTCAAAAGCAGCCGCCCGCTTGGCCCCCAGGCGATTGGCAATCAGACAGGCCGTCGCCGGAAAGGCGTAGTCCGCCGTGACCGTCATCACGATCACAAGATCCAGTTCTTCCGGACTCACTTGAGCGTCTGCTAAAGCCCGGATCGCTGCTTGATAACACAGTTCAGACAAAGGCACGCCTTCTTTGGCGATATGCCGCTCCTTAATTCCGGTACGCGTGGTGATCCATTCATCATTGGTGTCTACCATCTTTTCCAAATCGGCATTCGTTAAAACATCCTCTGGCACATAAGAGCCTGTTCCCACGATTCCTACACTGTACATCCTCGTTAAACCCTCTTTCTTCATATTTCGGACTAACTACCTAATCTTCTCCATGCATGGCCTCTGCGATCTGCTCTACGAAACGGGCCTGGACACACTCCCGAGCCACACGAATGGCGTTGACAATCGCTTTCGCCTTGGAGCTGCCATGGCAGATGATGCTGATCCCATTCACGCCGAGAAGCGGAGCCCCGCCATATTCGGCATAATCCATCATTTGAGCGATCTCTTTCAGCCCCGGCTTTACGGCAACCGCCCCTAATTTTCTCAAAGGCGTAGCCGTAATTTTCTTCTTAATGAGTTCAAATAGTGCTCCAGCCAGGCCTTCCGCCGTTTTCAAGAGGACATTGCCCACAAACCCGTCACAGACGATGACATCTCCTTTACCATAAGGAACATCCCGTCCTTCCAGATTGCCAATGAAATTAAGCGGACTTTTCCGGAGCAAAGGATAGGTGTTCTGAGTCAGTTCATTTCCTTTGCCTTCCTCGCTCCCAATATTTAATAGTGCTACCCTTGGCTTGGGCAGACCTAATATTTTTTCTGCGTAAATGCTGCCCATGAGCGCATACTGCAAGAGATGCTCTGCCTTGGCATCCGGGTTTGCCCCCACGTCCAAGACTAGCTTCCCCCCGGCCAGCGTGGGCATGATCGTGGCAATGGCCGGCCGTTCAATGCCACGAATTCGGCCTAACCCTAGGAGAGCAGCTGCCATTTGTGCCCCCGTGTTCCCAGCGCTCACGATCGCTTCCGCTTCTTTATCCTTGACCATGCGGGTCGCGACCACGATCGAAGCGTCCTTCTTTTTTCGTACCGCTTGGGCCGGGTGCTCTGCCATCTCGACAACTTCGGAGGCTTCCTTGATGCTTATGTTTCGAGGCAGCACTCCGCCAGGAAGATAGGGACGCAGCGCTTCCCCTCTTCCGACTAAGATGATCTCCAGATCCGGATAAATTTCAGCGGCCTGCACTGCCCCTTTGACAATCTCCCCGGGCGCAAAGTCCCCACCCATGGCATCCAGAGCGATTCTCATCGTTCATCCTCCTCTGCAACACGCCCCGGTGGGGCTGAAAAGCCGAACATCGTCCAGCGGCCCCAGAGCACCTCTTCATCTTGCACCTTGCTAATGACTTCAATCCAATATTTATCCTCGCGCCGCTTTAACACGCTTCCTTCGGCGACCACCCGCTCACCCAAGCGCACCGGCCGTATAAACTTGATCTCAACACTCCCCGTGAGGGCTATCTCGGCATCCACTAAGGCCACCGCCAGTGAGTTCGCCTGCCCAAACAAATGATGCCCACGTGCCACTTGTGCCTTCTCCAAAACCATCTTCTCATCAATATAGAGTTCTGAGCGCCCGCGCACTCCGATCAGCAATTCCCGCAAATCCCCAACGATCTCCTGCTGGCCTAACGCTTTCAGGGTACTGGCCTCACTGGCCACCGCCAACGTACGCTCCCGCAGTTCCGGTATCCCCAGTTCAGCCCGATCCAAGCGAATCGTCGGGACACTGACTACGAAATGCTCAGCCAATTCCTTATCGGTCAAGAAAGGATTTTCCGCAATCAGCCCTTTTAACTTCTCTAGCCTTTCCGATTTCCGATAGCGCGGCATTTTATCACCAGATTTCCAAGTGTTATCACCTGGTCATAATTATAGTGGATAACCCTCCCTAACGCAAGCAAAAATCCTGTCGGAAATCAGAAATCCGAGAGTGAATTTAGAGGCCTGAATTTAGAGGTCGGAGGTCAGAGGTCCGGACTTATGCAAGCAAGACTCTGTAAAGAAAACTCGGCTGGCGCCTAGCCTTTGGCGACGGCGGCGACGCAAGTTTTCTTATCCCCCACAGACTTATACTTTCTGACGGGATAAAGAAAACTCGGCTGGCGCTGCGATCGTCCCGGTGGGACGATCGGGCGACGGCGGCCGCCTAGTTGCCCTTATGCCACCCGAAATTACTTTCTGATTGGTATAAGAAAAGGGGGTCAGACCCAAAGGCCCGACCCCGTCGAAATCGATATTCGTAGTTTGGTAGTTCGAATTTTAATTCACCATGGCTTTCACCCGTTCGGGTAAATTGACTTTGATTTTCGGCCTTCTAAGCTTCGAAGGCTTGCTTAAGGCCCCAAAGAAGGGAATGCTCCGTGAGCACCTAAACGAACCCTTAAGCTACTCGTTCACCGACAGCACTTCTTTGGACTTGTAATAACCACAAGCAGGACAGATATGATGAGCAAGTTTAAGTTTATGGCATTGAGGGCATTCCGTGAGGTTCGGTGCGGACAATTTCCACATGGCCCGGCGTTTACGTACGCGAGATTTCGATTGACGATGTTGAGCAACACCCATTGTTACACCCCCTTTATTGAATCAATAAATCAATCATCCAAAGTGAGTTTTGCCAACTTTGTCAACTCAGCCAATCGCGGATCCAGCATTTCCTTCGAGCAGCTACAGACCCCAAGGTTCAGATTCGAGCCGCATTCAGGGCAAAGCCCTTGGCAGTCAGGAGAGCAGACAAACTTCATCGGCAAGGCTAACACAATGTGTTCCATAATTCGCTCACGCAATTCTATCTCATCCTTATCGAAGATCAAAGCGTTTTCTCGTTGTTCTTCCGTCGCTTGGGAAGCATAAACCCACTCATCTTCAAAATCAAGATGTAGGGGATAGCTGAAGTCCTCCAAACAACGACCGCAGACCGCTTTAAGTTCAGCTTCAATAGTTCCGTGCGCAATGAGTAACTTTCCTGTGTTATGCACCTGAAGTTGGACATGTAGAGGAGATAGAAAAGAAATCGTCTCCATACCGAACTCGAATGGGGAAAACTCCTCTTTAAGATCATAACGGGCTGTCTCACCAGTCATCCGACGAACCTGAGAGATGTTAATCTTCATTTTCTACCACCTCGATACACAACCTATATTATATTAAGCCAGAGAATTCTTGTCAAGAAACAAGTTCCAACGTTTCCGTCGCAATCATCAATTCTTCGTTGGTCGGAATCACCAGAACGCGGCAACGGGCTTCCTCCGTGGCAATGTCCACTTCTTCACCGCGCACTTTGTTTTTCTCATCATCCAAGTGAATCCCAAGGTAATCCAAGTCCTCACAAATCGCGTCTCGCATGCTCCCGGAATTTTCACCAAGGCCTGCCGTGAAGATAACCGCATCCACTCCATCCAACACCGCCGCATAGGCGCCAATATATTTTTTTACATCATGGGCAAAAATCTTCAACGCTAACTGCGCGCGCATGTTATTCTGTTCGGCTGCTGCTTCGATATCGCGGAAATCGCTGCTCACACCGGAAACTCCAAGCACTCCACTCTTCTTATTGAGAAAATCATTGATTTGCTCTGAGTTCATGTTTTCCTTGCGCATGATATAGGACACAATCGCCGGATCAAGATCCCCAGAGCGTGTCCCCATCATCAAGCCTTCCAACGGGGTAAAACCCATGGAGGTTTCAATCGACTTGCCGCTACGGATAGCGGTAATCGAAGAGCCATTCCCCAGGTGGCAGCTAATGAGCTTCAATTCTTCGATGGGTTTCTGCATGAGGATGGCCGCCCGCTGGCTGACATATTTATGCGATGTTCCGTGAAACCCGTACTTGCGAATCTTATATTTTTCATACATCTCATAAGGAAGGCCGTAGAGATAGGCATATGGGGGAATGGTTTGGTGAAAAGCCGTATCAAATACAGCCACCTGAGGTACCTCGGGCATGAGGGTTTGGCAGGCTTTAATCCCAGCAATGTTCGGGGGATTGTGTAGCGGGGCCAGTTCAATACACGCTTCCAATGCCTCCATTACATCATCCGTAACAACAACTGATTGGGCAAAGCGTTCCCCGCCATGGACAACCCGGTGTCCAACCGCCCCGATTTGGCCTAGGTTTCGCAGCACTCCGTATTCCGGATGAACCAGGGCATCCAGAACCAGTTGGATCCCTACGGTATGATTCGGGATTTCCGCCGTCATAACTTCCTTATCTTTATTCGCCGCCCGATGCGTGAGGATTGCGCCAGGAAGACCGATGCGTTCAACCAATCCTTTAGCCAGAGGATTGCGGGTATCCATGTCCAGCAGTTGGTACTTGAGCGATGAACTTCCACAATTAATAACCAGAATGTACACTTTTTCAGCTCCCATCTAATGTTCCCTGGCTCAGTGTACCACAGTTTTCCTTTAATTTTCAAGAGTTTACTCCATCAATCTCTTGATTTCAGAACATTGTGCCATAGCGGTCTCGCGCCCGATTCGAATCGTCTCGGCCGCTGTATCAAACTGTAGGCTTCCGATATGCCCAACATCCGGTTGAATCAATAGATCCGCATCCAGTGAATTGTGGAAAAAGACTTCCTCCTGGAGAATTTCAATGGACTGTAAAAGGACATCCATGGCTGAGTTGATTTTATTATTCAAGCCGCGTTTCACATCAATAGCGAGGATCTTATCTGCTCCCATTGCCCTGGCAACATGCACCGGGAGGCGATTTTTGACAGCACCGTCCACTAATAAACGTTCCTGATAGCGATACGGTTTAAACACTCCCGGTATGGAAATGCTGGCTCGGACAGCCTGAGCCACACTCCCCTCACGGAAAACCACCAGCTCACCCGTCATCAAGTCCGTCGCTACGATCGCGAGAGGGATGTCCAAATTCTCAAACGTGGCGTCTTTGGTGAGCAGGCGCATCACATCTAACACCTTGTCTCCTTTAAAAAGCCCGTCTTTAGGCAGGGACACATCAAATAAGCGTTTAGTAAAGCCAGGGTAAACAAGGAGCCGCTCCGCCCGGTACAGATCGAGACCAACGGCCCAAAGCGCTCCAAAGATGGCCCCCGCGCTGCACCCCACCACGAGATCCGGCTTCAAATTTTCCTCTTTCAGCACCTGCAAAACCCCCAGATGCGCCATGCCTCGCGCGCCCCCTGCTCCCAACACCAAACCCTTCTTCTCGCCCATCGTTTCCCTTCCCTCCATTGCGATTCACGCTTAGCGACGCCTTTAGTCCGAACGCTCCAGAATACCTTCTAGAACCCCTACCATGATCCATATACTTTTATTAATCGGAGTATTCCTCCCAAGACAGACATGGGGACGGTGCTCCGGTGTCAAAGCATAATGCTGAGAATCTGACTTCCGACCTCTCACTTCTAACTTCATAAACTAGGATGGTGGTCAAATGCGGCAAACGCTTCCAAATTCCCTGCGCCAGAGTCTGCACCCACTCCTCATAGCCCTCTTGGCCTTGGCCATGTTCAATTACCCTCAAGATGTCCTGACTTCCGCCTCGGCCGGGGTGTCCCTTTGGTGGAAGTTCGTCCTGCCCGCCCTTCTCCCCTTTTTTATCTTGTCTGAACTGCTTATAGGAGCGGGCTTTGTCCACTTCCTCGGAGTTCTGCTTGAACCCCTCATGCGCCCCCTCTTTCACCTTCCGGGGAAAGCCGCCTTTGTGGTCGCGATGGGTTACACTTCAGGATTCCCCATGGGGGCAGTCCTCACGGCCCGCCTCCGCCAAGACCGAGAAATTACCCAAGAGGAAGGGGAACGCCTGCTCACCTTTACCAACAACCCCAGCCCCGGCTTTATCTTTGGTGCGGTCGCTTCCGGCCTTCTCGGCAAGCCCGAACTTGGTATTCTCCTCGCCCTCTCAGTCTATCTCGCCAACCTGCTGGTAGGAATCCTCTTTCGATTTTATGGCTCAAACCTCACCGTTCGCGAGAAGCCACAAACTTCCCTAAGAAAAGCCTGGCGAGCGCTGCTCTCTGCTCAGGCCAAAGACGATCGACCCTTCGGACTCATTTTCGGGCAGGCCATCCGCCAGAGCGTCACCACCGTGATCACAGTCGGTGGCTACATCGTCTTCTTTTCCGTGGCTTTGCGGGTTTTGACCCTGTGGCACATCACCGCCTTACTCGCAAACGCTCTGCATCTCATCCTCGGAGCGTTTCTCCCGCTTGCAAACCTGAAAGCCCTCCTCGATGGCTTGTTGGAAATGACCTTGGGCTGTCAAGGCGTAGTCGCAGCCTCATCCAACCTCAATGCCCAAATCGCTGGCCTCGCTTTTGTCATGGGCTGGGGCGGCTTTTCCGTCTTTGCCCAGATTGCCGGATTTACCGCCGAAACCGACCTCCGCATCTCTCCCTACATCCTTGGCCGTGTCATTCACGCCTTTCTCTCCCTGGGTCTAAGCGAACTTATGCTCCGCTTCGCCCATATCCCCACCTTTAGCCAGTCCCCCATTCCGACCGGTTTCAACCCCGGCCCAGCGACCACTCCCGAACTCTGGCTCAACACCCTCCACCTCAGCACCTGGATGTTTATTGGAACCATCTCCACCTTCCTCCTACTCCTTGTGGTAGGGAAAGTCCTAGCGTTCCGAAGACGCTAAATCGTTGTCCATTGTCTGGTGTCTGATGTCCGATGCTCGAATACTCTGAGGCAGGGATGGTCAGCTGCACCCGCTTCCCTCTTAAATCTGGCCTCCGACTTCTGACTTCCTACCTCCGACTTCCAAATTAGCGAGGCGGACTAACCTCCTGCTGTTAATCCGCCCCTGATGCCTCTATTCACCTTTTTTCTCCGCTGGCTTTTCCTTGCTTTCCTTAGCCACAGACTTCAACTCATCCCGGTTACGCCGCAAGGACTGGAGGGTCTCCTGCAGTCTGGTATCCACATGCTGAAACAGTTCATCTGCGTACTGAGCTGCCCCAGCTTTCACCTCGCGGGCAAAGCCCTGGGCCTGACGAACGATATCCTCCGCATAAGCCTGAGCCTGCTTAGCCACTTCGTTCTCTTCGGCCATCTTATCAGCATACGTTTTGCCCCGTTCCACAATCTTCTGGGCTTCGGCCTGTGCCTCATTTAAGATCCGCTGGCGTTCGTTCAACACCCATTTCGCATCCTGAATTTCTTCAGGTAAGCCAGCCCGGATTTTATCCAGAATCTCAAAGATCACCGTATCATCCACTAACACTTTTCCGGTCATCGGGATTTTTGTCCCCCGATCCACGATTTCCTCCAATTCATCCAAAAGAGCTAGAACATCCTTTTCCAAATCCATCCTCTCCTTACTATCTTAAAATATATCGGCTTTTCTGCCACTATCAATAGCATATATCTATTTTCCATTTGTAAGTTGCAGATACCAAATCCTCGTATCGCCATATTCTCCCGTTTTGCGTACTTCAAAACAATCCGGCGCTACCAGATCCTCATCTCGCGCGGTTTCCGCCACTATAACCCCTCGCTGGGCAAGGCAGCAAGGGCTGGCTAAGGCATTAAGGGCCCTCTCAACCAATCCTTGGTGATAGGGAGGGTCCAGGAAAATGATATCATAATTAGCCGCCTGCTCGTGGGCAAGATAGGTGAACGCATCCATGTGGTACAAATGCGCCCTCTCATTCGCCTGACTTAGGCGCAGATTCTCCTCAATGATCTGCTGCGCCAATACGTCTTTTTCCACAAGCACCACCTGTCCCGCCCCGCGCGACAAGGCTTCCAACGCTAAATTCCCTGTCCCGGCAAAGAGATCCAGAACCACGGCTTCCATAAGCCTGTCCTGCAGTACATTGAAGATTGCCCCTTTAACCTTGTCCGCTGTGGGGCGGGTCGTCCTTCCAGGTACGGCCTTGAGTCGCCGCCCCTTCATCTCGCCCGCAATAATCCGCATGACACTCTCCTTCACAGTCCAGGTTGTACGTAGCCTATTATTAGTATACCACAAAGCATAGGCCTCTTTCCAAATTCGCAGCATAAATACTAAAAAAGTGCTCATACTAAGCTAAGGTAAACGATTCACAGGTAAACTCCCCCCAACTTGTTCCTTTCGTTCTCCTCTCTGGTCACTGGTCTAAGGGCCAGTGGCTTTTTTGATAAAGATTCCCGCATCTCAGAAGGAGGCTAGGGTAATGAAACGATCCGAACTTTACCGTCACCTTAATGTCAATCTGGACTTAGCGGTCGAAGCCCATGAAATTCTGCGCGGCGAAACGGGGGCAGAAGTGCCCGGTGTCCGCATGGACGAAGAGATTTATGACCACTCCACTGTGACCACCATTACAATCGAAACGGATGAAGGGGTCAAGGAGATGAGCAAACCCAAAGGCCGCTATGTCACGATCGATGCCCCTGATATTCGCAAAAACGACTATGATATCCATCACGAGATCACTCAAACCCTAGCTAAGAAAATCATTGAACTCATGGAAGTTAATGAGGATGCCAGTGTCCTCCTGGTAGGCCTCGGCAACTGGAACGCCACCCCAGATGCTTTAGGACCACAAGTGATCAGTAAAAGCCTCGTGACTCGGCATCTCTTTAATTATTCTCCCGATGAATTAAAAGGGAAGCTCCGTAAAGTCAGTGCCATCGCCCCCGGCGTGTTAGGGTTAACCGGTATCGAAACCGCTGAAATCATCCGTGGCATCGTCGAACACGTCAAACCCGATCTCGTAATCGCCATTGATGCCCTCGCTGCCGGTTCTCTCGATCGGATTGGGACAAGCATTCAACTTGCAGATACCGGAATTCACCCTGGCTCCGGCGTTGGCAACAACCGTACCGGGATTAACGAAGAATCCATCGGCTGTAAAGTCCTAGCCATCGGGCTTCCTACGGTCGTCAATGCCGCCGTCATCGCCGGAAACTGCCTCGACGTCCTACTTGACGAACTCAAAACGAGCCCGACGCTTTACAAGATCTATAAAGGGTTAAACCCTTCCTTCATGCAAGGGGTCATGGAAAAAGTCCTCTCACCTTACAACGGCAACCTTATGGTAACCCCAAAAGAAATCGACGGCTTAATCGAAAGTACCGCCAAAATCATCGCCGGTGCTTTAGGGATGAGTTTACACCCAGGAATTGACCACTCTGATTATGCACGCTACATTCAGTGAACCAATAAAAGGAGCGGACTACAGCCCGCTCCTTTTATTCATCCGGAAATATTTACTTCGTGGTGTTGGGAAAGCGCTTGTGCTTGCGGTTCGCAATCCCGATTTCTTGAGCCACTTCATATTTGAAAGTTTCTAATTCGGGGGTCAGTTGGACCGTTGGTTTTCCCTCTGCAGCCATACTTGCCACCTCCTCAAATCTTAGCCTTACGGCAGGCCTACATCGCTGCCGCCGACTTCTTTTTAACTTTCAAATTCTAACTTTATTATCTTCTAAGACGACAAAAACATACCCGGCAAATCATACCTAATGTTACCCATTCATGAGCCAGAAATATTCATAGATGGCTAAAATAATATCGATAAAACCTAAAAGCAAAAGGTTGTAAAACCAATTTCGCGGATATCGCCAAAAATAGAAGATTATATTCACAACGAGAATGATCAGAGAGCATATCAACCATCTTGTATAAAATTCCGGGTGTGGAATCAATAAATTACCTATCCAGATAAAAGGTAAAAAGATAAATATCGACGTAAAAGTCAACATTAAATAACCGACTAACCGGCGCAAATCGTCGACAGTAGGCTTGGTTTTGGGTTTGCTGTTTTGATCGGGCTGATCTCCTGCTTCTGACTGAGGATGTCTAGTGATAGGTGAGTCACGCTCCTTTAGATAATCCGTGTGCCTTATTTACTTGTTATCTATTCTACACAATTTAACAATCTCCTCTTTATCGGCCCAATCTCAAATAACTCTGTAACATGATGTAAATCCCACACACAATGGTCCTAGGTATGGTATTATGGGTGTGGCAGATATGACTCCTTACCTTGAAAAAAGCGTAAAATTTAGCGAAATGGGGTCAATGTATGAATGGTTTCATCAATCCACCCATAAAAATACCATTCTATTTGAAAATCGGAATTTGGATAACTAAACTTGTTACCGGGAAAGACCTTCTTCCGCCTAAGCTTCTTGCCTGGTATCCAAAAACCGCGATAGGTTCGGGAATCCTTGAATCCCTTGTAGCTAATGGTAAGAAGGATCTGGACAAGCGGATACTCAAGCTAGTTCGGGTGCAGGCGTCATTTACAGTTTCATGCCCCTTCTGCGTTGACATGAACTCCTTCGAATTTAATAAGGTCGGGATAACCGAGGAGGAAATGGCAGCCCTCCAAGGACGCACGGATCCAAGTAAGGTGACAACGTTTTCTGACCGAGAAAAACTCGCACTGGAATATGCAAAGTGTGCCTCGAAAAGTCCCCTTTCCTTTCCCGCACCCCTAATTGAGCAACTAAAGAAGCACTTTTCCGAGCGGGAAATTGTCATACTGGCTTCAACTACCGCACAGGTCAATTATTGGGCGCGATTGCTCCAGGCCTTGGGTGTCCCTCCTGCAGGCTTCTCCGATAATTGCACATTATAACCGTTCGTTTGGTTCTGCTTGATTACCATAGCACTTTTAGAAAGGAGTTCACTTTTTATAGGTAAACCAGTTTTTTGAACTTTTCTTAAACAGCAGATAAACTGCTGCCAATTGAATCAAGGTAGTTATCATATCAATGGCTCCGGATAACGGATTTATCGAAAATGTATGAGGCCATTGAGTCACCGTCAAAGGCAATCCGGCGACGGTTAAGATAATAAATAACAGTCTTGCCCAGTTACGTCTGAGAGACAAGCTATAGTAGATATATCCATTAAACAATAAAATTAAAACCAATATTTCAAAAGAAGCAATTTGCGGTATATTATCCGGTAATTGTATTGGCTTCAGAAAACCTGCTAAGGCACCCGTTAGCAATGATGTTAAAAGCAATTTTATGGCCAAACCTACTTCTTTAGGACGATTAACAGAGCGATTTCTATCGTTCTTTAGTTCATGCATCTCTATCACTCTCTTTCGCTGCACAGGGAACTATTTTTACTTCTCTTATTTGTCCTCGTGCGGCGAGAAGACTCCCACCTCTCCAGGTGGCGAGATGAATCGCCGTCCCAAAATAATGCCAGAACGGATGTTCCCAATCCACTAAAATAAGGATAGCACGGATGAAAGAAGGTAGTCAACCTAGACCGTCTGTTCGCCTGTAACCGCATAGCCGCTCAAGTGTGGAACGATTGCCTAAGTTTGTCCAAGGCGCACTTTCTACCAAAATGATGGACTCATACCAATCTGGGTGAGTAATCTCAAATCGGGATGCCATTGAGACATGCATTTTGGGCTAGCTGGAAGCCCCCACCTCAACATGAACAAGACACCAGAACCATAGGATATTACTGAAAATTAGAGAGGCCTTCTTATCTCTTTCTGCAGAAATCTGTCTATTGAGAATAAAAAGGCCTCTCTGGTATAAATGAACGTCTTAGTAACTTAGTAAACTATACCTAAATTAACGTTAGGCAATACCAATAACAGTGAAGAGCAGCCAGCTTAGAATCGCACCGAACACAGACATAGACAAACCCCAAATCATCATGCCTTTAAACAAGGGTTTCCTGTCAACAGTATCAGGGGCACCAGAAATGAAGACGGCTCCTGTGGTGGAAAGCGGGCTCATATCCGTTAAGTGTCCGGCAACTACAATTGAAGAAACCAAAGCCATTAAATTCGCTGGATTGGAACCAATTTTTTGCAGGAGCATTGGAGCCATAGGCAGGAATGCCGGCATGATAACTCCGGAGGTACTTGCATAAGCGGAAATCAAACCTGCGAAGAAACCGACAACCAGAGTCGCTGTAAACGGTGTCGACATGCTGCTCATGATCGAAGCAAAAAGATTCATACCACCGATCTTTTGCATGAGACTAACAAGAACAGTTACACCTGTAACCAACATAATAGCGCCCCAAGGCATCGCCTTGAAAACAGCTTTTTCATTGGCAGCTTTCATGAAAATAAGGATCGAACCTAACAGGAATGATAGAAATCCCAAGTCAAGCTTGAAGGCGACAACTCCAATGATCAGAAGAACAATCGCAACTAAGGTTGCATTTTGTTGCAAGCTGAAAGGTTCGACCTTAATTTCCAGCAAAGCTTTTATTTCTTTGGAAGTACCTTCACTCTTCCAAAGTTTTAAGCCACCAAAAAGGAAATAAGCAAGCGCTCCAACAATGATATGTGCAACAAGCATATTTAACCAAAGGGTCATCCCCCAACCCGTGATCCCCATTTTGGCTAAAACCGCATTACCCACTACACCATTCGGGGCAAGCGGGGACATGGCGCCGGCTTGAGCGCCATTACCAACAACAAGGGCCATAAGGAGCGGGTTGATCCTTAATTCTACAGCCATAGCCATGACCGGAGCCGCCAAGAGAGCAGCAATCGAAACCTGACCAGGTCCAATCGAAGCAAGGATAAAGGCCATAAAGAATAGGACGATGGGAATTAGTGCAACTTTCCCTTTAACAGATTTCACAGCATATTTTGTTAGTTTATCCAAGGTACCATTAACCGAAGCAATGGCAAAGAGGTATGTTACACCGGCGAGCATAATAAATAAGCTTGTTGGGTAATCGGCAAGCAGGGTTTTTATTTTGATTCCCCCGAAGCCCCAACCGATGAGAAAAGCGAGGCCTAAAGCCAATGTGCCCAAATTGGTGTCCTTCCAAATGGTTAAAACAATGGCGATCACTAAAGCGATGAGAGAAATAACATCAAGATTACTTGCTAAAAAATGAGCTAATGCTGTATTGGCCATTTTTTACCCTCCTTTAAAATTTTCCCAGTTCAAAATGGATTACTATTCTGTTAATTGGGGCTATACTTTCCCTCCTTTGACGTCTTTGAGAAGAGCTTTTCAACTTCCCAAAGACGTAATAATCCTTTGGAGGCTTCTTTGCTATCACGGCTATCGTGCAAACCGTAATAACGGAAAACAGCATGATCTTATGTTATAGAACGCCTTGGTTCTCCAAAGCCGCCAGCAGGTTTTTTTCCACCTCAGAACGATTCGCTCGAAAAAAGGATTCTAGCGGAACAAACTTAAACTCTATTTTCTTTTGTTCAAGAACTGACTCATCACTGCCTAAGGCCATAACAATTCCATTCTTTTTTAAGCCTTTAGTTACATCAGCAACTTTAAATAAACTGTTGTCCAAGATGACAACCACATCCGGCTTGGTGTTATTGGCTGAACGCTCCCGGATCCTGTCATCAGCTACCCTCACCACAGAATACATCGGAGCCCCCGGGCGAACTGCGGCAAAGGCATCGAAAACCTGAACGTGCTTACCACGCTGCAAAGCAAGTTTGCCGATGGAACGGGCTAACTTGCCCACGGGTTGGCCAAAACGGCCATGGAAACGAATCTCTATCATTAACCTTCACTCCTCCCGCGGCCATAATGTCGATTCACTGACTCCTGAACTGAGTCAACTTGTTCCTTGGTTATATGTTTAAAACGTCCTTGCGGGAGAAGATAGTCTGCAACTGAGATGAAGGATGGCTCGTAATTCCTGGTCCGTTTTCCGTCTTCGACTTCAAACAGCTCCCACAAACCACATTCAACGGCCCGTCTGGCAAATTCTACGGTTTGATCGCCTGGGATATTCCAGCCCCGGTAACAAGGAGCCAAAATGTGAATATAGGAAAAACCTTCTCTTGCCGCTGCTTTGCGGACTTTAGAAATTAAATCCAGGGGGTAGGCGATCGAAGCACTGGCGACGTACCCAATCCCATGGGCTTCCATAATGGCCAACATGTTTTTCTTTTTTGTTGGCTTTCCTAGCGTGGTATTGCTGGTGGCCGCATAGAGCGGGGTTTGACTCCCCATTTGCCCGCCGGTATTCATATACATTTCATTGTCGTAGCAGACATGAATCATATCTTCATTACGTTCGGCTGCGCCGGAAAGGGATTGAAATCCGATATCCGCACTTCCTGCATCGCCAGCCCAAGATACAACCTGAACCTCTTTTATCCCCTGAGCTTCCAAACCCGCTCGAATTCCCGAGGAAACAGCGGGAGCAATTTCGAACAGGGTATGATAGAAAGGAACCTGCCAAGCTGTTTTTTGGTTGCTGCCACTTAAAGTCGCCATACAGGAAGCCGGAATGGTGACAATAGTTCGCGAGCCTAAGGCTTTCATCGCTTGCCTTCCTGCGATGGCTGCTCCACAGCCGCGGCAACTCGCATTCCCCGGTCCAAACAAATCTGCCTGGGGCAGATCCTCTATTCTCAAACTCACGAGTTTCCCTCCTTACATCCCAAACCATTCGAATGTATTTTGCGGTTCAGTCATGCTTTCCGATAAATTAAGCACCTGTGTTAGTTCTTCCGCTCGGGTATCCCGCCCCCCCAAGCCCAGGACATAACTGTTAATTCTTGTTTCGTTGAAACCATACAGCGCCGACTTAACTTCCGTAGCGAGTGCTCCGCCCAGACCAAAAACGATGTTTTTATCTAAGACCGTAACCAGTGAAACCCCTTCCAATATATCCCGAAGTTTCTGGAACGGAAACGGCCGCCAGGCTCTTACTTTGACCAAGCCCACTTTTTTCCCTTGCTCCCGCAAGGCATCCACAACAACTCTCGCTTCACTAATCATAGAACCCATCGCTACGATCGCCTGCTCTGCCTCATCCATCCGATAGGTTTCTATGAGTCCGGACCAATTGCGACCAAACCCCTGGGCATACTCTGCCGCTACTTGGTCAATGACCTGTAACGCCAAGTCCATCCCTTCATTTTGCCGGTATTTATAATCTTGATAAAATTCCGGGCTTGCTACCGTATTGACGGCTTGAGGATTTTCCACATCGAGGGTCGCCCTGCGAACCAGAGGCAAAAACGGATCTACCTGTTCCTGCTCTGGAATCGTGACCTCTTCCAACGTGTGAGACTGGATATATCCTTCATAATTGACCATCACCGGAAGGTGACATTTCTCCGCAATCTTAAAAGCCTGCAAGGTATTATCCAAGACTTCCTGATTGTTTTCACAGAATAGTTGAATCCAGCCACTGGCGCCTTGCGAGATCGCATCCCCTTGTTCGGGGAACCGGCTATGCGGTGCCGACAGTGCCCTGTTGGCCACGGCCATAACGATAGGCTGACGCAACCCCGCCACATGATAAGCCACTTCTGTCATGTAAAGCAACCCTTGTGAATTTGTCACGGTAAAAGTCCTGCAGCCGACTAAAGAAGCCCCCAAAGCCGCTGCCAAAGCGCTATGGTCGCACTCCACCCTGACAAAGCGTGCCCTTAGTTCTCCATCTTCGATAAACTTGTTCAATCTTTCCATGGCTGGAAAAGCCGGAGTTATTGGATAATAGGCCAACACTTCGATCTTCGCCAGTTTTGCTCCCAAGGCTGCGGCTTCGCTGCCGGTTAGCAAAGTTGTGCTCATCGTTTATCCCCCTTAGCCGGAAAAATGCCGCGTTCCCCGTTGAATTCAGAAATCATAGAGATGGCCTTTGGCTTGCATTCTGTGGCACATATCCCACAGCCTTTGCAAAGCTGCATATTAACACTTACCTTTTGTCTGTCTTGAACTAAAGCACCCTCTGGGCAGAACAAAGTACATTCTAAACACAGATTACAGGCATCAGACACGACCGGATATTCTTCTCTCCAACTCAGACCAGCAGGGGAGTGTGCCATGCTGCCGGCTTGGGCCGTAGGAACGAGCGGAAGGTTCTTAACCACGATTACTTCGCCTCCTTTTGTTCTTTAATTATTTGCAACTTGTATGCCAACCTAAGGGGTGAAAACAAAAAAAAGAGCCGAAGCTCAGTTATTTTGCAAACTATTCTTTATTATCCAATTCGAACTGAAAAAGTACAATCACAATTCGAGCCTAAATTTAATCCAATCGTCCATGAGTCAACCATGCATTCGAATAATTGAGCGCTAAAACACGACCGTCGCCAAGGGATTCTGTTGTTAGTCTCTTGTGTTGTTTCAATAATGTTACATTATCGTTACGCATTGCAAGAACATCGTTTCATTATGTAACGCTAAAGGCCACCCCGGCGGTGTTCGCCCAGATAGGAGAGCCGTGTATCTCGAGCACATGAACCACATTTGACCTGCAAAGTCGTATGGCTCTTTTTGTTGTGTAGCCAAATTTACCCGTAACCGACACATATACAAACGTTCTTGTTTCACCAAGATAGTTACCCCGGCAATGGCTAATTAAGATTGACTAAGTACACTAGAAATTTTATATTGTTCCATATTACTTAATAGAAGTGGGTCACTGGGCTCAGCGTTATGTTGTTCAAGGAAAAGCTCCCACCACCCTACATCATGCCATTGGCTGAATTTATATCCTAC
>JAJZPA010000044.1 GCA_021811425.1 Bacillota bacterium
ATGCGGCGAATGAGCGCTACTAATTGTTCCTTTTCGTCATGATTAAGCCCTGCAGCCGGTTCATCCAATAAAAGCAGTTTGGGCTGTGTCGCTAACGCACGCGCCCATTCTACTCGGCGTTGGTCACCATAAGCCAAGTTACGGGCAAGGCGATCCTTCTTATCCAGAATCCCCACGAACTCCAGGCAGTCTTCGGCCACCTGGCGAATTCTCTGCTCCTCCTTAATTTGCCTTAGCGGACGCAGAATAGCACCAATCACTCCCGCATGCGTACGACTATGCATACCTGACATGGCATTTTCCAAAACTGTCATATCTTTAAACAGGCGTA
The DNA here is from genome assembly GCA_021811425.1 of Bacillota bacterium. GTDB lineage: Bacteria > Bacillota > Desulfitobacteriia > Desulfitobacteriales > Desulfitobacteriaceae > JAJZPA01. Next base: position 332 of record JAJZPA010000044.1, read on the forward strand.
GATTTTGAAAGGTTCTGCCCATACCCAGTTTCGTAATTTTATGAGGTTTTTCCCGAACGATATTCTTGCCTTGAAACACGATTTCCCCTTCGGTCGCTTTGTAAAAGCCGGTTAAGCAGTTGAATGCCGACGTCTTCCCGGCGCCATTGGGGCCAATCAGACTGATGATTGAATTCTCCTCAACGTCAAAACTGAGATTGTTGACAGCCGTCAGACCGCCGAAACGAAGCGTCAGCTTTTTTACTTCCAAGATAGCCATATTCATTCATCCTTTTCCCCAATATTCCCAATACTACAGGCACCTTCGGTCAACTTCGCCGTTCCGGCCACAGCCCTTGCGGGCGGAAAACCATAATCATAATAAGAAGAACCCCGAAAAAGAGCATGCGTGCCTGACCAATTCCGCGGAATATTTCGGGGAAAAACACTAAAAACACAGCTCCCAAAATAGCCCCCGGAATCTTACCCATGCCCCCCAGAATCACCGCCAGTAAAATCATAGCCGATTGGGTAAAGGCAAAGGTCTCAGGGGAAATCGCAGTCATCTTGACCGCAAAGAAGGCTCCGGCAACTCCCCCAAAGGCAGCCCCGATCATGTACGCATAGAGTTTGGTCAGCACCGGGTCAATTCCCATCGCCTCGGCGGCATCTTCATCTTCCCTGATGTACTGCCAGGCTCTCCCCAAGCGAGAGTTATGCAGCCTCAAAGCAACGACAATACCTAAGACCACGAGTATAAAATAAATATAATAAAAATGGCTGATCTGATAAATCTTAAACCCGAAAATACTGGGCCGCCCAATACCGACCAACCCGCTCGCTCCCCCGGTGATACCTAAGTTACGGGCGACAATCCGGGTGATCTCCCCGAAGCCCAAGGTCACAATGGCTAAATAATCGCTGCGAAGCCTCAAGGTCGGGCCGCCAATAATAACTCCAGCCAGGAGCGAAAAAGCCACAGCCGCCGGAATTGTGAGCCAGAAATCCCAACCCATCTTGGTCAGAATCCCTGTCGTGTAAGCGCCTACCGCAAAGAAGGCAGCATAGCCTAAGTCCACCAATCCCGCATATCCAACCACAATGTTAAGCCCTAAGGCCAGGAGAATATAGAAGAAGGTATTGGTCATCACTTCTTCCACATAGTTATCGGCAGCGAGGGGGAGTAGCAGAACCAATGCCGCCAATAGGATGAGGGCTGTATTTCTCATCTTTTTGCCGCCCAATTTATCCATGAGACTATCGATTACTTGCTTTGAATTGCCCATACCCTACATCCTCTCAATCTCGCTTTTGCCTAAGATCCCCGTCGGTTTAAGGACAAGGAGAAGAATCAAGATCCCAAAGGCGAAGACGTCTTTCCAGGCTGAGCCAACAAAGGGGAGTTGGGTTCCTGCCGTTTCCAGCAGGCCCAAAATCAAACCGCCAAGCATTGCCCCCGGGATGCTGCCAATGCCGCCGATAACGGCTGCCGTAAATGCCTTCAGCCCGATAACAAACCCCATGAAGAAATGAATGCTTCCATAGTAAACTCCGGCCATTACCCCGGCTGCGGCCGCGAGCGCGGAACCTACAAAGAAGGTTAAGCTAATGGTTCGTGTGACATTAATCCCCATTAAACGGCAGGCATCCTGATCGAGGGCGATTGCCCGCATCGCTTTGCCGTACAACGTACGGTTGATAAACCAGTAGAGGGATAGCATTAAAATCGCCGTCGCTGAAACCATGACGATTTGGGTGTAGGTAATATTGATGGGGCCAATCCCAATCCCCTCAAACCCTAAACTCGTGTTAAACGATTGGTACTCCCCATTCGTGAGCACCATCACGCCGTTGAATAAGGTAAAGGAAACCCCAACCGCAGTGATAAGAATAGACATCCGCGGAGCCCGTTTGTTGATCAGCGGCTGATAAGCGACTCGGTGGATGAGCATACCCAGCAGCCCCACGAGAATCATACTGATAATCAAAGCCGCCAGAATACCCAACCAGTTGGTCCCCAGCATTCCTCCGAAAACCCCCAGCGCTGCAAAACCCACAAAAGCTCCCACCATATAAATGTCACCATGGGCAAAATTCAGCAACTTAATGATACCGTAAACCATGGAATAGCCAAGGGCGACCAAGCTGTAAAATGAGCCCAGGATCAGCCCATTTACCAGCTGCTGAAGAATAATAGATGATACTGACATGCTTTTGGCACCCCTTCAACTTTTTTAACAATTCCCCGATAAGCATACCTGACCAATTTGAGCTACCATGAGGATTGATCTTCCGTCTTAAGTCTTAAACGTCTGGCAAAGAAGGGCATTGGGAAATCCCAAGCCCTTCTTCTGCTTGTCAGGGAAAGATGCCGTTACATCGATTACTGAACCAGAGCAAACTTGCTATTCTTAATTTGCAGCACGATAAAATTGCTTTCCTTAAGGGTCTTATCTGCCGCAAAGTTGACTTTTCCGGCTAAGCCCGAGAAGTCCTTCGTCTCAGAGAGCGCCTTAATGACAGCCTTTCCGTCCGTACTCTTCGCACGTTTCAGGGCATCGGCCAGAAGATTCATCCCATCATAAGCGAGGGGGGCATAAGCACCTGGGCTTTGGTTGAACTTCGCCTTATAAGCCTCAGCGAACTTCTTCGCTTCGGGTAAGTATTCCGCAACGGGCGGCGAAAGGACATAGGTTCCTTCGGCTGCAGGCCCGGCGATTTGGGATAACTTCGGATCCGCGCTGCCATCGCCAACCACAATTGCGCCTTTGTAGCCACCTGTGCGCAGCTGCTTGATGAGTAAGGCACCATCGGCATAGTAAGCTGTCCAGAACACCAGATCCACGTTTTTGGATTTAATCGTAGTTACTAAAGAGGAAAAGTCCTGTTCCCCTTTATTCGTCACTTCATGCGCTGCCACGGTGTTACCTGCGGCTTTCCAAGCTGCTTCTGTCTGCTTGGCTAGATCCGCCGAATAGGCATCCCCTTGTTCAACAATGGCGACACTCTTGGCAGCCAGCTTCTTGAACAGTTCTACCGCCTTCTGGGTTTGGTGCACTGCCGTCCCATTGATCTCGAAGGCATTGCCGGGATTCTGGGCTGCAATCTTGGACGAGTTGGCTGCCGTTACCACCAAAGGAATGTTCTTTTCGTTGTAGATGGTCAGGGTTGGAACGACAGCCCCTGAGCAATACCCGCCGACCACAGCCACGACACCGGCAGATACGAGTTTATTGGCCGCTGCAGTCGCTTGTTGTGGATCACAGGCATCATCCCCCGTAACCGTCACGATCTTCTTGCCGTCGATCCCGCCCTTGGCGTTGATCTCATCGATCGCCAGTTTAATCGAATTCTCCATGTCTTTGCCATAGGTGGCTTCCGAACCCGTCATCGGCAAAGGCAAACCGATCTTGATTTCGCCGCCAGATGCCGTTTGGCTCCCTTGGCCTGCTGGGGCAGTGCTTCCACCTTGCGATGCGCCGCATCCGGCAACCACTAAGGACAGGGAAAGCGCCGCCGCTCCAATTACACTTAGATATTTTCTTGACATTCAATAACCCCCTTCTCATCGTTGACCTATTGCTGGTTACTCAGTACTCGCGTAAACTTCCCATCTCCCACCCCCTCTGCTCAGAGAATCTGAAGCCCATTTGTTCATTTAAACCCCATGTTCTGTGCTGTCCTGAAAGTTGGCATCATCATATGGTCTGACCAATATTTCCGTATGTTTCTACATCAATGAATGCCGAAACCTTCTGAATACTTTATATCTTATATAAAATATATGCCTGAACCCCGTTCTTGTCCAGCCCCAATTTGCAATTCACTTTTAAATTACATTTTGCAGTATAGCACCTCATTAATCGCTTCACAATGGGTTTGGGAGTATGTATTCAGAATACAACTGCCAATTTCATCGACAGTGAAAAAAAGGTACTCTCAATGCCTACGCCGAACTACTCACGATGAACATGAATATGAGCCTGAACGAGTTGGGCTCATCGGCTCTGCCCTAACCAAAGGAGGTACTTCTATGCACCCTCATTCATATCGCTTCTGTCCGCATTGCGGGCATTCCCTAAAAACCGAACGGCTGGGTGGACAGCCTCGAGAACGCTGCGAAACCTGTGGTTTTGTCCACTGGGGCGATTTTACGGTGGGGGTAGGAGGCGTCCTTTGGCATCAAGGAAAAATCCTCTTAGTACAGCGGGCCCAAAACCCCGGCCAAGGGATGTGGACGATTCCAGGCGGGTATGTGGAACAGGGGGAACGGATCGAAGATGCCATCATCCGCGAAATCCGTGAGGAAACCCACCTGGAGACAAAAGCCTTGTCCTTAATCGGAGTGCGGGATCGGCCTGGGGAAGACGGGCGTCCGCATGACCTCTATGTCATCTTCTTGATGTGTTATCTGTCTGGAGAACCCACCTCAGATGAGAACGAAATCGCGGACTTAGGCTTTTTTACCCCAGACGAGACGCGGAACATGCCGATTGCTTCGCTCACTCTAAGCATGCTCGAAGTGGCAGCCGCCCCCCTCCCTGGCTTCGAACCCGTCTCCGGGGTTAAAATGATCGGGAATCTTTCCCAACTTTACCGCTGTCTCAGTTGGGACAAGCTAGGATAAGCGAATGTATGGAACAGTGCCGAGCCGCTTCGCTCAGGCCGTCCGGTCTCCTTCGTTTAAACTCTCTTCCTCTACTAGGCCCTCAAGGTGCAGGGGTCTTGTCCGGCTGTCCATAGGTTCGAGGTTCTCAATCTCGGGCCCGCTGGCGGCCCCGAGTTCCTTGAAGCGCCTAGCGCTGACCAAAACTCTTGTTTCCAAGGAGCCAACTGCCTTGTTATAGGCATCCACCGACTTGTCAATCCCCTTACGCAGATCCGCGAAATGCCCAACTAAAATGCGAATGCGTTCATAAAGGGATTTGCCCAAATCACTGACCGCCTGGGCGTTTTGGGCGATTTGCTCCTGTCGCCAGCCATAGGCGATCGCCTTGAGCAGGGCAATCAGCGTCGTCGGGGTCGCCAAGATCACCCGCTGCCCGACGCCAAACTCTATAAGCTCCGGATCCTGCTCAAGGGCTGCGCTGAAAAAGGTTTCCCCAGGCAGGAACAAGACAGCAAACTCCGGCGCAGGCTGGAACTGTTCCCAATAAGCTTTGCTCCCCAGTTGGGCCAAGTGACTGCGGATCTGCCGGGCATGATCCTTGAGCCGAGCGATCCGTTCGGTCTCGTCCTTGGCTTCCAAAGCTTCTAGATACGCTTGCAACGGAACCTTGGAATCCACAATAATATGGCGCTGGTTCGGCAGCTTAATGACCATGTCAGGACGGAGGCGTCCTTTGTCCCCCGTACTGACAGGTTGCTGCTCAAAATCACAGTATTCCAGCATCCCGGCCATCTCGACAACCCGCTGGAGCTGTATTTCCCCCCAGCGCCCTCTCACCACCGGCGTGCGCAAGGCCTTGACCAGCTGAGCTGTCTCACTTTGCAACTGCATTTGGGTCGTGGCCAAAGATTTCACCTGTTCAGTGAGGGTCGCATAGGCATCTGTACGAGATTTCTCGATGGCTTGGATCTTGTCATCGACTTTCACTAAGGATTCCTTCAAGGGTTTGACCAATTCGTCAATCGCCTTTTGCCGCGTTTCCAGGTCGGAGCGAGCACCCTCTTGAAATCGTTCCAAGCTGGTCCGGGCAAGCTCCAAAAAAGACTCATTGTTTGTTTTTAAAGCTTCTGCTGAAAGAGCTTTAAATGCCGCCGTGAAATTTGCCTCCGCTTCTCGAATGATCGTTTGTTTTTCTTCCCACCCTCTGCGTTCCTCTAGGAGCTGGGTCTCCTGTCCAACCAGCCGGGCCTGCAGGTTGGCAAAATCCTGCTGCAATCCGGCAAGCTGAACTTCTTTCTCACGCACGGTTTCCTCCAACCGAGGGAGGCGAGCACTTTTCTCTTCTGCGGCGGCTCTCCGGGCTGCCTCCGCGTTGAACTCCGACCGCAGTCTATGTAATTCTGCTTCCTGCTCTGCTTTCACGCCGGTCAAGAAAATCTGCTGACGGCGACCCGAGAGTACGAGTGCTATTAAAACGCCTAACACCAGTCCCAAAATCAAAAGTAAATATGGGATCAGAGCGAACATAAGCCAAACCTCCTCAGCCCTAAAACGGAATCTGCGTGCTGTCGCCCCCGCGACGCACGCGTTAGACTAATGTAGCGAACGTTCTTATTATACTGCATGCCCGAGACATGCGCTTGCAAACCCCCTAAACGAATACAAAACCGCCTCCCCTGCCTAAGGAGAAGCGGTTGATTGGGTTACTTCGAGTTAGAACTCCAACACATTCCCCGCAGTGGCCCAAGTAAACTGGCGGGGAAACTCGGCAGCGAGCCTTGTCAACATCTCCAGGCCAGTACAGTGATTAGGCGCCAGGCAGGCGAGATCCAGGGCTCGTAAATAATCAATCGTTTTCTCCTGCTGTTCCGGGTTGGCTGGGCCCAGGTGTGTGCCTCCAATGATAGCCCGTACCCGCTTCTCCCCAGTAAGGCGTTTGGCATGTTCCACAATATTGACCAAGCCGGAATGGGCACAGCCCAAAACGATAACCAACCCTGTATCCGTTAGATAGAAAAGGCTGAAGTCATCGATAATATTATCCTGAGCGGCTTCACCATCACGGACGGCGATCAATCGGTCATCAATGCGTTCATAAGCCGTATGCCTGGGAATTTCTCCACTCAGCCAAAGCCCCGGTCTCAGTTCCACTGGCTCACTGTGCCAATGGAACTGGGCCCCGGCACTTTCTAGCTGCTCAAGACGAAAGGGAACACCTAAAAATTGTTCTCCCTGGCCATTAAAACCCCTCCCATAATGACCGGCGAAGAGATCCGGATGTGCATAAACCGGGACTTTGCCCCGGTGCTGCAGCAATTTGAGTAAACCGCCCGTATGGTCGTAGTGTCCGTGGCTTAATACTACCCGATCGACCTGCTTCAGATCCAAGCCGAGTGCCTGGGCATTGGGGATCACACTTCCCTGTTCCCCCGTATCAAAGAGAATCCGTTCATCCCCAAAGTCGAGCAGCATGGAAAGCCCCCACTCGGAAAGAAGCCCTAAAGGCACCCCAACCGTGTTTTCCACCAAGACCGTGACTTTCATGTGATCCACTTTCATACCCCCTCATCTTTAAAACTATTTTTCTTCTCTTGATTGTAAATGTGTTCACTTGTCCCCATGAACCCGGTCCAGTTCCTCATCATCAACATCGAACACCGTACCAACGATGGGATTCGGCACTTCCCGGAAATACTCGGGCAAGCGATCATCCTGCGGCGTAAATCCGGCTCTGCGATTAAATTCCCGCTCCCAGGCCAGGCAGTCTTTAGCCATTTGGAATACCTTTTCTACACTAAAACTCGTTCCCATTTGACCGTTGACCAACTGCGTTAACACCTCAGGATGAGCGCCTAAGCCGACGGAGACAAACATGCAAAGACCCAACGAATCATAGACAGGCATCGCATATTGCATCTTCCGAGAAAGCTCTGCCTTGCCTTCTGCTGACGCATGGTTAACTTGAGACCGCACGGATGAACCTGCCGTGTGATCGGCTCCCATGGGAGAAGTCGCATAAGTGACACCCAAACCTTTATAGGCACGTGGCTCATAGCCCGGCATGGCCTGGCCCTTTACTGCTGGAACCTGACTCACCCCCAAAATCTTACCCATAGTCGTCGCCCCCATCCCTAACACGCGACCCGTCAGCGTCCCCTCTCCGATTTCCTTCACCATGCGTAAGGCCCCCTCTATGTCCCCGAAAGAAATCAGCCCGCCAGTCATCGCCACGCCGAGCGCCGCCCCAGTCTCGACCGTATCCAAGCCTAAATCATTGCACAAATAGTTCAAACGAGCAATGGCATCCAGATCGTCAATCTCTAGGTTTGAACCCATTAAGGCGATCGTTTCATACTCCAAAGGAGACACAATCACTTGACCTTCTTGATCCGCATAGACATTAGAACACTGAATCAGGCAACCCGGCATACAGGCATGCGTTGGTTTACCCTGGCGTTCGAGAATCCGATCTCTCATTGTTTCTCCGCTGATTTTCTCAGCCTGGGCATAACGACCCGTGGAAAAGTTCCGGGTAGGTAGCCCCCCCTGGGCATTGGTCACATTGACCATACCGGCGGTGCCATAAACCCGGAAAGATTCTACCACTGGGGATTCCTTCATAATCTGGGCATATTCTTTTACGGCCTCTTTAAAACTTACCGGCTTCACAGGTTGCAGGCTTTTAACCCCTGTGTCGTCAAGGATCAGCGCTTTCAGCCCTTTCGAGCCCATCACTGCTCCCAGACCTCCGCGCCCGCTGTAGCGGCTGGGCACTCCGTCTCCATCCGTATTAGCGATCCCAGCCGCATGCAACCCGCGCTCCCCTGCCGGGCCAATACAGGCAATTGCGGTATGCTCCCCAAACTCCCCTTGCATTTTCTTCACCGCACGATAAACCCCCAGACCCCAGTATGCCGCGGCCGGGAGAAGTTCAGCCCCTGCAGAAGTAATGTGCAATAGGTACGTCAGACCATCCCGAGGCATCTCTTCAATCACCACGGCTTTGTAGCCAAGACGGCCCAGCTTGATCCCCGTAACCCCACCGCCATTGCTTTCTTTAATTCCGCCTGTCAGGGGACTCTTAGCCCCTATCGAAATGCGACCAGAGCTCGAAATTTGACTTCCGCCGAGGAGCCCGGGTGCAAAGATCAGCTTGTTATGCCTGCCCAGGGGCTCACATTCAGGACTCACTTCATCCAGCATAAACCGGGCAATCAAAGCCCTACCCCCCAAGAAACGGTAGTCTTCTTTAACCATCTCCGTTCTTAGTTCTAGGTTAGCCATGTTCACGCGCAAAATCTTCATGTCGAGCCCCCCGTAATTTTACCGAATTCACAGAACATTACCCGCACAGGGGTTGCCCTCTGCACTCTATATTGTGACCGCTTGTTTAATTTAAACTCCGACGCGCCAGCCTTTAACGATGAGAGTCTTGGCGATAACATAGCTTTGGATATCGATTGTGAAAGTCTTTGGACCCAAAAGGTTTTTTTCATAATAAATTGTCCAACCGTTCGCTTCCAAGGGAATAAAATTCTCCGGTTTTGGGGGAATACCTTTATGGACAACCGGAGGCGCTATCAAAGGAATACAGCATTGCTGAACGTTTGCGTCTTCGACATAGAGATTTTGGACTCCACCGCGACGCAAATAGGCCTGTGCTCTGTCCGTGAGTACGACTTCGGGACGTATTGTTAGCTCCATCGTTTCTAACCTCCTTGCTCTCCCTAATTTCAGTATTGAGACCTTAATAGACACTAATACTATTATAGTTATTATTGTAACACTAAGCCTTAAAGTTGCAAGAAGGTAAATCCTGCAAAACCATTACCTCTCAGGTTGAACTTTTTCTGATTTTAGCCTAACATAGGAACCGATAAAGAAAAGCTCTTGAACTAACAGAAGCAGTTTCGCCGAGATGAAGTAAAGTGACTTTAAGAGGATTTGGTTTTTTTGCTACGGGTAGACTAAGTTTGCGATGTACTTCACAGAGAATGGAGTTGAAAGGATGACACTTTTAATCGCGTTAGCCGAACGATTAAGCGTCACAGTGACGGTCGCTTTTCTAATGACACGAAACCAAACCTTTCGCCACTTTATCCGTTCTCAGATTAGCCAACGAGGCATCCTTACCCTTACGCTTACGTTTGCCGCTTTTTCAATTCTCGGTACCTATTCTGGGATTCCAATTAGTGGTGCTTTAGCCAATTCTCGGGCGGTCGGGGCCGTGAGCGCCGGCCTTCTTGGCGGACCGTTAGTTGGGGTAGGAGCAGGCCTTATCGCCGGGTTGCACCGTTACCTCGTTTATGGTGGTTTCACTGGGTTGGCCTGCGCGCTCTCGACCACAGTGGAAGGCCTTCTTGGCGGAATGATCGCCTATTTTTGGCAAAAAAAAGCCCTGGACTGGAGAATCGGTATTTTGACGGGCATGATCGCCGAAATGATCCAGATGGGAATTATTCTACTCGTCGCCCGGCCTTGGGCTGAGGCTTGGCAGCTGGTGCAGGTGATTGCAATCCCGATGATCGTGGTGAATGGACTCGGTGTCGGAGTGTTCCTAAGCATTGTAGATATGATTCTAGCCGAAGAGGAACGCATTGCTGCCTCTGAAGCGCTCAAGGTTTTACGGATTGCCGATCTAACCCTGCCCTATCTGCGCACCGGGCTTAACCGTGAGAGTGCGAAGCATGCAGCGGAAAGCATCTATCGAATGACAGATGTGGCTGCGGTCGCTTTGACAAACCAAGAACAAATTCTTGCCCACATCGGGCTGGGGAGCGATCACCATGTCCCAGGCGAACCGTTCCTAACAGAAGCTACCCAAAAAGTGCTTCTCAATGGTCAGATGCTGGAGGCTTCCTCAGAAATAGAGATCCACTGTTCCCATCCGAATTGCCCTCTGCGTTCTGCAGTGATCGTTCCCTTGCACCAGGGAGGAAAGGTGGTTGGAGCCCTGAAGCTTTACCGGGCCCAGCGGGGAAAATCAGAGCTGGGACTGGGACTCGCTGAAGGTTTAGGTAAACTCTTTTCCACCCAACTGGAACTGGCCGTAGTGGAACAGCAGAAAGAACTGCGGGCCGAGGCCGAGATCCGAGCTTTACAAGCGCAAATTCATCCACATTTTCTCTTTAATGCCCTGAATACCATTACCAGCCTCATCCGTACCCAGCCGGAACAGGCACGAGAAATTCTGGTTTTTCTCGGTGAGTTTCTACGGCATAACATCCGGCAGGAAGCACCCTTTCACTCCGTACGCGAAGAGCAAAAACATGTTCAGGCTTATCTGGCCATCGAAAAAGCGCGCTTTGGCGAAAAGCTCCAGGTCGAAGTGGACGTGGAGCCGGGCACCGAGGAGGTTCTCTTACCACCGCTTATCTTGCAACCCCTGGTTGAAAATGCCGTGAGACATGGTTTGTTACCCAAAGAAGGCGGGGGCCTCGTGCGCTTATCCGTGAGGAGGGCTATCGATTCTCTGGCCATTGAAGTGAGTGACAACGGTATAGGTATCTCGCCGTTTAAGCTGCGCAATATTTTGCACAATAGTACCTCTGCTGGGGAGGGCATCGGATTGAGAAATGTGGATCAACGTCTGCGGGGACTGTATGGACGGGGCTTGGCAATCGAGAGTACGCTTGGGATCGGGACGGTGGTCCGGGTTGAGATTCCTGTGGAAGTGACGGCGGCGAAGGAGGTGCCAGCCTTATGATGCGGGTGGTCTTGGTCGATGACGAAGCACCAGCTAGGGCTGAACTTCGCTACCTATTAGAACAGTTTCCGGAACTGACAGTCATCGGAGAGTGCGAAAGCGGCGCGGAGGCCTTACGGCAACTGCCGGATCTCAACCCTGATGTGTTATTTATGGACGTCCATTTGCAGGACATGGACGGACTAGATGTCGTGCATTCGCTTCAACATTTAGGGTTCCACTTCTCGGTTGTCTTTGCCACAGCCTATGATGTGCATGCACTTCGAGCCTTTGAATTGAATGCGGTCGATTACATCCTCAAACCGTTCAGTCTCGATCGCTTGGTTCTGACGCTTGAGCGTTTGAAGAAGCGCTACCTGGGAGGCGAGGAGGAAATGGCTAAAACCATTGCCCAACTCCTTAAACAGGTGGGTTTAAGGCAAAGACCGCGCAAGATTCCGGCGACTTGCAAGGGTCGGGTCACTTTGATTGACCCGCAGGATCTCCTCTATGTGACGGCAGAAGGTCGGTATGCTAGTCTCGTGACTGAGGAAAAGATTTGGCCAACAACATTTAGTCTGCAAGAGATTGAAGAACGGCTGGATCCCGTTCAATTTCTGCGGACGCATCGGGCTTTCCTAGTAAACCTTGATCGGATTAAAGAGGTCATTCCCTGGTTTAACGGAACCTACAAAATCATGCTGGATAAGGCGGGAACGGCAGAAATTCCAGTCAGCCGAACCTATGTTAAAGCATTAAAAGAGCGTTTGGATTTCTAAGGCGTCCTTGAAAAAGGACGCCTTTGTTTATTAAAAAGACTTGGTGCATTTCATGACAGATCCATTGGAATCTATGACAGGAAAAGAGTATTTCAAGGAAATATCATAGGCAAAAGAATGAAGCATGATTTACAATAAGCTCGGGTTTTCAATCGATAAAATCTTCAAAAATTTGTAATAAGGAGGGATTAGGCGTTAGGAGATCAAGTTTGTTGCCCTTTTCTGCTTAAAAGAGTCAGGAACAGTTACTTTTTGAAAGAGGTGAGGAACTCATGAATGCCTTGACATTGGTTGTTATTGCTGCATCTGTATTGCTTTTGGCTTACCGTTTTTATGGTGCTTTTATTACCGCCAAAGTTCTCATGGTCGATGAATCTCGTATCACCCCAGCACACCGTCTGGCGGATGGACAGAACTACGTTCCTACGAACAAATGGGTCGTTTTCGGACATCACTTTGCAGCAATTGCTGGCGCAGGTCCCTTGGTCGGTCCGGTTTTGGCCGCCCAGTTCGGCTATCTTCCCGGCGTAGTCTGGATTCTAGTGGGTTCAGTTATGGCCGGCGCGGTGCATGATCTTGTTATTCTTTTTGCCTCCGTTCGCTATAACGGGCGTTCTCTCTCGGAAATTGCTAAAGAAGAGATCAGCAAGGTCTCCGGTTTAGCCACCGGGATTTCCATTCTCTTTATTTTGGTAATGGCGATGGCTGGGTTGGCGGTCGTCGTCGTAGGAGCGATGAAAAACAATCCTTGGGGTTCTTTCATCATCACGATGACGGTGCCTATTGCTCTATTAGTTGGTTTTTATATGTATCGTCTGCGTCCTGGCAAGGTGGGTGAAGCGTCCATACTGGGTGTAGGGTTAGTGTTTTTGGCGATTGCCATTGGCCCTATGGTGACTGCGTCCGGTTTCGGATCGTTCTTTAACTGGTCGGAGAAAGCGATGTGGGTTATTCTCCCCGCTTATGGAATGGTCGCTGCGATTTTGCCCGTTTGGCTTTTGTTGGCCCCACGCGATTATATCAGCAGCTATTTGAAAATCGGAACCATTTTGGCACTGGCTTTGGGAATCATCTGGGTTCATCCTCAACTTTCCATGCCGGCTATTTCAGAATTCGCTAAATCGGCGAACGGTCCGATTGTCAAAGGCCCGATTTGGCCCTTTGTTAGTATTACCATCGCCTGTGGTGCCCTTTCAGGCTTCCATGCTTTGATTAGCTCTGGAACAACACCCAAAATCATCAGCAGCGAACGTGATATTCGCTTGGTCGGCTTCGGCGGGATGCTGATGGAAGCGTTTGTGGCGATCATGGCTTTGATTGCGGCGAGCGTACTGCAGCCGGGTGACTATTTTGCCATTAACACGCCAGCCAAAGTGTTTGCGACACTGCATATGCAAACCGTTGATTTGAAACACCTTTCCGATATGGTGGGTATGGATCTGGCCGGTCGTACCGGCGGCGCTGTCACCTTAGCCGTGGGCATGGCTCACGTTTTTTCACGGGTCATGGGTGAACACCTGATGAAATACTGGTACCAATTCGGGATTATGTTTGAAGCCCTGTTCATCTTGACAACGATTGATGCCGGAACGCGTGTGGGTCGGTATATTTTGCAGGACTTTTTAGGTCGTTATGTCTACAAACCTTTCTCAGATATCGACTGGTGGCGCGAGGTGCTGCTTACCAGCGCCGCAATTTCCGGAGCTTGGGGCTATATGCTCTGGGGCGGGAATGTGGCTTCGATCTGGCCGATCTTCGGCGTTTCGAACCAGCTCCTGGCGACACTCGCTTTGACTATCGGCACAACTATGATCCTGCGTAATTCGACGAAGATGATTTATTCCTGGATAACGATTCTGCCGCTGACCTATATGGTAGCGACGGTGTTCCGAGCCGGTACTTGGTCTCTGATGCATCAATACCTGCCAGCCCATGATTATGTGAAGTCCGCCCTGATCGTGATTATGCTGGCATTGGCAGTGATCATCATTGTTGATGGGGTTCGCAAGTGGTTCGAAGTCGTTGCGGATCGCAAGGCCGGACGGGAAACGGCGACCGTTTCCTTACCGCTGGCCAGTAAGTAATAAGTAAGGGGTCGTACCCCCACACAACGGGAAACTATTCTGATAACTTATTAAAGAAAACTCGGCTGGCGCCAAGCCTTTGGCGACGGCGGCACCGCTAGTTTTCTTATCCTCCACAGACTTATACTTTCTGTCAGGACAAAAGAGCCTTTTGCCTTTAACTAAGCGAAGGGCTCTTTTGACGTTTCAAAGCCCTCCCATCGACTTGCGGCAGGATGCCTTTTTACGATGCTAGGCACGGAAAAGCCCAGGACTAGCCTGGGCCATTACCCTTACCCGCACTTCGAATAGCCACAATGCGTACAGACCACACAGCCACTCTCGTGGTTGATCGGCATGCCGCACTCAGGGCAGGCATTATTCACCGCGACTCCTGTCCGGGCCTTTTTGACAACAGCACGCTCGGCATTGGTCAGTCCTTTCGATGCAACCATTTTCATCGAAGGATCATTGGCCGTATTGGAGCCGTTTTCGTTCAGTCCATTCAGTCCATTTAAGCCGTTCAAGCCGTTTAAGCCGGGATTTCCGTTCGTTCCATTGCCATTACCATTCGTGGCGTCGATGTATTTCTTGATGACCCTGGCGATGGCGTCCGGGCAGGAAGTGACATTAACTCCTTCGCGGCGGATACAGGCTGGGCAGCGAATCCCTTTGATTTGCTCATTGATGACATCAACAGAGATCCCGGAACGCAAGGCTATCGAGATAAGCCTTGCCGTCGCTTCAGACTGTGACGCACAACCTCCGCCACGACCGGTATTGGTAAAAACCTCGCAAATTCCCTTTTCATCCGCATTGACGCTGACGTAGAGTGTACCGCAGCCGATCTTGATTTTCTCAGTCACCCCGACCGTGATGGAGGGACGCGGACGCGGCATAACCGTGTTTACCTCGGGAACGAAGGGAGCCTTGGGCGGTATCACGCCCTTCGGATCTTCTGCCTGAGTTGCCGTTACCTGAGCGAAAGCTTGGTCTTTGGCTTGAACCTGGGATGTCCCAGTTGAGAGCACTTGCTCTTCCCGACTGCCGTCCCTATAAACGGTTAAACCTTTACAGTTCAGATCATAAGCCAGCCGATAGGCTTCGGCAATGTCTTCATGGGTGGCCGCCTTGGCAAAATTGATCGTTTTGGACACGGCATTGTCCGTGTATTTTTGGAAAGCGGCCTGAATCTTGATATGCCATTCCGGTTCAATCTCCTGAGCGGTAATGAACACCTCCTGAACCCAATTAGGGACTTCTGAAAGCCCAAGAACGGTACCCTCATCAGCAATCTTGCGCATTAATTCCGGAGCGTTAAACTCATACTCCCGCGCGTATTGCTCAAAGATAGGGTTGACTTCAATGAGCGCCGTGCCATCCATGACGGTCTTGGTGTAGGCCACCGCAAAGAGGGGTTCTACCCCGCTCGATACTCCACAGATCATGGAAATCGTTCCGGTCGGGGCAATCGTAGTCAAGGTCGCATTGCGCAGTTTGCGCACGCCATCATACACCGAGCCCTCAAAATTCGGAAAGACGCCCCGTTCCCCGGCTAGGCGCTCCGACTCTTTGCGCGCCTCTTCCTGAATAAAAGCCATGATTTTCTCTGCATACTCCACCGCATCATCCGAGGCATACGAGGTCTGGAGCAAAATGAGCATATCCGCAAAGCCCATTACGCCTAAACCAACTTTACGATTCCCTGTGACCATTTCTTCAATCATGGGCAACGGGTATTGGTTCGCATCGATTACATCATCAAGAAAACGAATCGCTAAACGGGTCACATAGCCTAAGCGATCCCAATCCACGGTAACCTTTTCGTTCTTCTCCGTCACCATCAGCTTCAGGTTAATCGACCCCAGGTTACAAGCCTCATTCGGGAGCAAGGGCTGCTCGCCACAGTTGTGTACATAGATTCCGTTGGCATCAAAGGCATTCATTCCCGGGATCTGCACATCATAAACAGGCTTTTCCCCCATGGGGACAGTGTCCGTCACGGTAGCAAGAAAACGTTCCCGATTAAGTTTTCGCTTATAGGAACTGAGCTTCTCAAAAAGAGCTTGCTGTTTCTTAATCTGACTAAATCCAACCATCTCAAAGAAGACCGACAGATTATCCTCGGAAATGCTCAATTCATGCCCCGGCTGAATCCGATAATCCCTATGTCCACCCTTTCCATCCGGCATGACCTTCGTCCCTTCAGGTTTACGGTTTTCGTAGAGGGTCGAACCGATCCCCAAGCGGTGCAACATCCGCTGTATCCCTCTCAAACCCTCCAAGTCCTTCTGCCAGAGCCTGACGGAAACTCCTTTATCCTGAGCACCGACGACGGTCCCATCGGTATCAAACATTCCTCTCAGAAATCCTCGATGAAAATCATAGCTTGTCCCTTCAAGTTTGGGGGTTATTCGCTTCCTTCCCGGATAGATGTCATAGTTCTCGGCCAAATCGCGAATGGCAGCGAGGCGCAGACGATGCTCTGAGCGTTGGAAAATCGGCTTTTGGAACCCTCGGAAATCTGCACGGTGCGGTAGCCCGACAACAGCCTTCTCTGCCGCCTCCATCATAGAATACGCTCCTTCATCCTCTCCCCACACTGAGATAACGCCCCCATCTTCTTTGAGCGTGCCATCTCCGAGGAGAAGACCAAGCAGATACCCTTCCTCAAAGGAACCCTTTCCCTCCCACTGAATTCCCCGATTATTGGAAAGGATAATCGTGTCTCCCGGTTGGAGTTTACCTGCTTCTTTCCATTCCTCAATGATTTCGGAACGAGTCACTTGCTTTGCCGTACGGATCCGGTGATCATGAGTAACTTTAACTTCATATCCCCGATCCGTCTTTAATTTGAGAACGGGTTTAACCCCTGTCGAGAAAAACCCTTCCGGGGCAGACGAATAATAAGTGCCATTGAGCGCGAGCTGGATTTTTTGGTCAAGGATTTCCTGAACCTGTGCCGGTCCCGCTGCCGTGAGTACCCAAGTATCCCCGGTAACACAAGGATTCGTGGCCTCAATCTCTCCGAGATGTGGTGTGGGATTGCCTCTGTTCAGACGATCAAGAAAAACAATCCCCGGTTCGCCGTTGCGCCAGGCATGAGCCACGATCGTCTCAAAAACCTCCCGCGCCGACAAATGGCCTGCGGCTGCCCCGGTGTGTGGATCCATCAGTTCATAGTCGCTTCCCGTGCCTACCGCCTCCATAAAAGCCTCGGTCACGCCCACCGAAATATTAAAATTAGTAATCTCCTTGCTGTTTTCTTTACACGCAATAAATTCCAAGATATCCGGGTGATCCACACGCAGGATCCCCATATTGGCACCCCGCCGGGTCCCGCCCTGTTTGACAGCCTCCGTCGCTGAGTTGAAAACCTTCATAAAGGATACGGGCCCGGAAGCCACCCCGCCTGTGGAGCGCACAGAGCTATTTTTCGGGCGCAGACGGGAAAAGCTGAAGCCCGTCCCTCCACCGGATTTATGAATAATCGCCGCGTTCTTAATGGCATCAAAAATCTTCTCCATACTGTCTTCAATAGGCAACACGAAACAGGCGCTCAACTGGCCCAGGTCGCGCCCGGCATTCATCAGAGTCGGGGAATTTGGCATAAACTCCATATTTGCCATCATATGGTAATATTCCTTCGCCAAGGCTTGGGTCTCCTTCTTGCTCAGGCCATACTTCTCTTCCTCAACGCCGGCCATAATCATAGCCACCCTGTAAAACATTTCTTCCGGGGACTCTACTACTTTTCCCTGTTCTTGTTTTAAGTACCTTTTTTCGAGAATCACCCGCGCATTCGGTGTCAGATCGGCCTTAGGCCAGGTTTTCGGCATTTTCCCTGCAAAATTCACGTTCATCCCCCGACTTTCCTGAAATACTTACAATACTCGTGTTTTTCCTTCTTGTCTCTACTCTAACCATTCTATGGTCTTGAGAAAAGTGGCCCTTTGTCCTGAGAAACAAGGCCTTTGGTCCTGGCCTTCATCCCACGAATAAAACCGTAGGCTTTCGGCTAGCTTTCTGTAAAGCGGAGTCTGTCCCTATTCAACCGTGTCCTGGGTTCCGAAGGAATGCCTCCCCCGTTTCTTAACCAGCTCATGAAGTTCTTGCATGAAGCGCTGGACATCCGTAAACTCCCGATACACCGAGGCAAAACGGATATACGCCACTTCATCCAGTTGGAAAAGCCGCTCCATCACGGCCTCCCCTACTTCGAAGCTCGCCACTTCCCGTTCGTGGTTATTGCGCAGAGACTTTTCGATCTCAAAGGCAGCCTGCTCAATTTGCTCTGTGGAAATCGGCCGTTTTTCACAGGCCCGGAGCATCCCGGCAATCACTTTGTTCCGCGAAAACTCTTCTCTGCTCCCATCCTTTTTGACTACAATCAGAGGGATATCCTCGTATTTCTCATAGGTTGTAAAGCGACGCAAACAGCGGTCGCATTCCCGACGCCGCCGAATCGCCGTCCCTTCTTCAACTTGACGGGAATCCAGGACCCTTGTATCTTCGTTGCCACAAAACGGACACTTCACAAGTCCACCCCCAATATGTAGTGCAATTCATATTCTAAGGCACTATATGTAGTGTGTCAAACCTTCCCTCTAGGAATTTAGACTTGTCA
The DNA here is from genome assembly GCA_021811425.1 of Bacillota bacterium. Lineage (GTDB taxonomy): Bacteria > Bacillota > Desulfitobacteriia > Desulfitobacteriales > Desulfitobacteriaceae > JAJZPA01. The sequence goes on from JAJZPA010000044.1 coordinate 19,074, forward strand.
CCGTGGCTCTAAGGCTTGCTTAATCCCCCGCACGCCTTCTTTCGGCTAAATCCAGAAAGAAAACAAAGGCTCGTTAGCCATCTTCCAGCAAAAAGTCTGCTATACTTTGCAAGCTTTCGGCCTACTTGGGGAAGCTAAATCCAGGTGTCTAAAACCTCCCTAGAATATCATGACTCAAGGAGGAAAACCGCATATGAAAAAGAAACTTCCAAAGAGAAAAGCCAATCCCGATACCTTACCCTGGCCCCACGATCCCGTCAACAGCCCCAGCATGGATTCGCGGGATAATCATGGCTTGACCAAAGATGAGGCTCTACAAGGGAAAAAATAGCCTGTGTCACTCGATCATGCTGACCACTAAAAGGCACCCTATGTCTGGCGTTAAGCTAGATAAGGGTGCTTTTAATGGTC
>JAJZPA010000251.1 GCA_021811425.1 Bacillota bacterium
ATCTCATGTCGTCTTTTCGTTTAGAAAATAATATTCATCTCGATTTTACCGGGAATCCTTAAATTCTTAAAAAGCAAACAACATTTGATAGTAAAGCGGTATTAATATGGTAAAGTTATAGAAAATGGGAGATGTGGAAAAACGGCATCAGCAAAAAAATAATCGGACAGTACTTGGAAAAGCAGTTCAAGCTGTTTGGAGAAAGGAGGAGGGCAAATGCTGTGCTGGAGATAGATCTTAGACTTATTGAGCAAGTGCAGGCGGGAGACCACGAGGCTTTTACACAACTCGTGTTGAATTATAGCGGTTACGTTTACCGGACCGCATTTGCCTTTCTCCACAATGAATCTGAGGCTGAGGACGCTTCTCAGGAAATCTTCTTAAAAGTATATCGATCAATCCATCGACTTAATGAGGTCCGTGCGTTTCCGGCCTGGTTTAAAAAAGTCATTACTACTGTCTGCCTGGACCGGATGAAAGTCAAAAAACCGGATCTGGTTCCCGACAGTAACATTGAATCTGTTCCGACTACTGCATCTGACCATTGGGATCGCCGGATTGAACTCCGGGAAGCTCTCGGTAAGCTCAGCCCGGAGGAGCGGGAAATAGTGGTTCTTTATGATTGGCAAGGTTACAGCTACCAGGAAATTGCCACACTCGTACAAATTCCGCTGGGAACTGTTAAATCACGGCTTTATGCAGCTAGAATGCGCTTGAGAAAAATGCTTTCGGATCGGGCATAGGAGGAGGAACCATCATGGAGTGCATGCGATGTGTTGAGGAAATTGAAGCTCATTTAGAGTGTTGTCCGGATTGCCGCAAAGTAATAAATGAGTTAGCAGCTTTACGCGAAGAAATTAACCTGAGCATCGCCGGCATCCCCATTCCCACTAACTTATCAGTGCGGATTCTCTCTGCTATTGAGAAGGAGCAGCAAAATACTGCAAAAGATATATGGCTAACCGGCATCCTCTTAGCAGTTTTCGCCAGTCCGGTTTTACTCCTTTTCTCGCGAACTTTCTCCAGTGTGTTTCACCTGGCTTATCTCACAGGCACTGCTTTCTGGCGCTCCCTAATAACATTAGTCACGTTTATTTCTCCCTGGGTTACGGTGTCAGTAGGAATTCTATCTCTATTCGTGATGGCTATAGGTCTTTATATTATTAAAACGTTGTTAACCAAGTTTGAAGTCAACGAGGTGATCGTGTGAAGCCGCAGCTGAAAGTGAGTATAGTCTTAGTCATGACTTTGCTGCTTCTTTTTCCTGCAAATGCGCTGGCTGATGAATTATCGGCCCAATTTGGCGGGAACCCTTTAGTGGTTCCGGCTGGCCAGGTTGTGGAATCCGTCTTCGCCCTGAGTACGGATGCCCATATTGGCGGATCGGTCAGAGATGTGGTTCTGGTGATCAACGGAGATGTTTATCTTGAGCCGACTGCCCAGACTGATCTGGTGATCGATTTAGGCGGGCAGGTTTTTAACCCGGCAGATATAAGCGCGAAAACCGGCATATTCCGCTTAAGTTTGACTCCGCAGTTTCTCAATGAACTATTTATTGGGTTGGCTATGATTCTGGGTCTTTGGCTGGCCAGATTAATCTTTAGCGTTTTAGGTATCGTTCTGCTCACCGGGTTGGGATTTCTTCTGCGTAAACGGTTGCAACAAGGGAAAAACCTGCTCGCAAACTCCTTTTTACGCCTGTTTGCGATCGGCTTAGCAGCAGCATTAATCATGATGGGTTTAGTCATTCTTCTTTCTTTGACAGTAGTTGGCATTCCCCTGGCTATTTTAATTTGTCTTGTGGGAATAGGAGCCATTCTCTTAGGAACCCTGCCGGTTATCGAGTATATCGGACAAGAAGCCCTATCACCACGCTTGTTGGAATATCCGGCATTAAGCAAATGGTTTATCTTGGCCCTGCTATTTGTTTCGGTTATCAATCTTCCCATAATTGGAGTTATTGTATTGATTGGCGCAGCTTCTACCGGTTTGGGTGTAGCATTGACCACTGGTTGGATCTATCTTAAAGACCGTAGGCAAAAAACGCCAAACATATAATAACCTCCGTACCGAAAGGAGCATGTAAAGAGCATCTATGGAACATCTTATTTCCTATGTCACCCAATATGGATATCTGGGTTTGTATGCAATTTTGGGAATATCTATTTTAGGACTGCCCATTCCAGATGAGACATTGATGGTGTTTATCGGTTACTTGACCTTCGCAGGAAAACTCAACCCCGTTTTAGCGGTGCTGGCAGCGGCAAGCGGAAGCATAAGCGGGATTACGATTGCCTATTTATTGGGCAGATTTTTTGAGCAAAAGGTATTGACTCATTTGAAAAAACATGCGGGAACCGCTCGCCTGGAGAAAGTCCTGAATTGGTATCACCGGCATGGCGGCAAACTGTTAACAGTTGGTTATTTTATCCCGGGAGTCCGCCACTTATCGGGTTATATAGCCGGAATGAGCCGTTTAAGCTACAAGAGTTTCGCCTTCTTTGCTTATCTCGGCGCAGTTATATGGGTCGCAATTTGGGTTAGTTTAGGACGGTTACTGGGGAGCCGATGGGAAGCTATTCTTCCAATCATTCACCGGTACTCTGTGATATTCGGAGTATCGGCAACCATACTGCTGCTGGCGTTCTATCTTTTGTACAAAAACCGCGACCGATTAGGGCCCTGGCTGTCTAGTCAATTGCAGCGCTTGCCGGAACGTTACATGTCCCTGGGCAAGCGACGTCTTTTTGTCACTGTTGGAGGGCTGCTCTTTTTAACACTGTTTATAGTACTAATGGGTTTGATTCAAGATTTTGTTGCCCAGGAAGTTGGTCAATTTGACAATCTTGTGGTTGATTGGTTAGCAGGTTCTACACCTCTTTTCCTGGTTTCGCTTATGCAAAAGATCAATGCCATAGGGACTCAACTGTTTATTCTGGTTGTCTTCGTAATTGTTGTGACGGCGCTCCGGGTCTCGACAAAACGCTGGACACATGTACTTCCTCTGGCGCTTGCCTGGGTAGGCGGCACTCTTATCGATTATTTGTTCCGTTTCATTTTTAAAGGCTATAGCCTTAGTATTTTTGAAAATCTCACACCGTTTCAGGCTCCAAGCCAGGGATTTCTCCTCGCGGCTTTAGCCTTTTATGCCGTGCTTGGTTATCTTTTAGGGCGACACAGCGCTGGGATTACCCAACTTGTGATTGTCATTGCTGAGTTCTTCCTCTTGCTCTTCCTGGCTTTAAGCCCGGTTTACCTGCGTATTCATCCTCCGAGCACCATGGTTATGAGCTTGACGGTGAGTGGACTTTTGACATTGATTTGCCTTTTTGTATATGAATTTCGTCAATATTCCAATGAATTGTAATAAAATCATACCGCAAAAATAATAATCAATTTGATCAATCTGCTGACAAATCACTTGTTATAATACAGGTGATTTTTTATCTTA
>JAJZPA010000045.1 GCA_021811425.1 Bacillota bacterium
CGCCGAGTTTGGAGGCGTTGGGGTAATTCGGGGGGAGGGATGGTCAGCGACACCCGCTTCACCCCGGGCGCGCTCAGGCCAAACTAGCTGTTCAGGCTCGGCTGTGGGACAGGATTCCTGCCGTATTCGCCTTCCATGGCTCAGTCGGCAGTGGCACGCGTCCATGCGTGCCATCCCTCCAAGCGTGTTCTCGCCTTCCCAGAGTTTGGCAGCTGTCTGCTTAAGGGGTTCAGTGGGTTAGTCGCTGACCATCCCCTGCTTTGAAGATTTACCCAAGCATACTTTCGAGAGTACTTGGGCAAATTTTGCTAGACAGGGAAGGCGTTGGGCGTTGGGGTCTGTCCCCCACACACAATCCGGAAGCAATTCTGACAATTACCCGAAGGGGGAAGCTTAATGTTAAGTATGGCCACAGTTTTGGCGAATGAAACGATGGGTGCGCCGGAGGAGGGGCTGCGACGGCTGGTGCTGTGGGGGATCGGGGCAGCGCGGCCGGGGCAGTTTTTACATATTCAAGTGAGCGCGCATCTAGAGCCGCTCCTGCGCCGCCCACTTAGTATTGCCCGCATTGACCAAGAACGGGCGGAAGTGACGCTGTTTTACCGGGTTCAGGGGCGGGGTACTCAGGTGCTCGTTGGGGTGCAACCTGGTGAGCACCTGAGTGTGTTGGGACCGCTCGGGCAGGGCTTCAGCCTACCCGCCCAGCTAAGCCAGCGGCTTCAGCTAAGCCACCAAAGCGACAGACCGAACGCAGGCCATCAAGGCCATACAAATCAGCAGGGCGAGGTTAGCCAGGCCAGCGTTCAGGCAGGCGGTGAACTTTGGCTGGTGGCCGGGGGAATCGGGGTGTTTCCTCTTCTTGCTCTGGCTCAGGAAGCGATAGGCCAAGGGATTCCGGTACGCCTCTTTTGGGGTGGAACTCACAAGCAATTTTTAGAGAGTGCCGGGCTTTCCTACTGGGAGGCGTTAGGGATTCCACTGCACCTGACCACCCTCGATGGGAGCTTTGGGAGGCAAGGGATGGTGACGGATGAACTCGATACCCAATTAAGCCTTCGAAGTTTTTCCAGCCTACCCCCAGTGCTTGAAGTGGCGACCTGCGGGCCAAGGGGGATGATGCGGGCTGTGGTTGAACGCTGTTTACCTCAAGACATTCCGGTAGAGGTGTCATTAGAAGAACGGATGGGCTGCGGAGTGGGAGCTTGTCTTGGATGTTCTGTGACCGTGCGCAGCGACAACAAAAGCCTGCGAAATAAGAAAGTGTGTCAAGATGGGCCGGTTTTCCGGGGAGAGGAGGTCGTTTGGGATGCCTAGGAGGGAAACTTCCGCTTCTGTGGAAGCGGCCATTGACTTAACCGTCCAAATGGCTGGAGTGGAATTCCGAAATCCAGTCATTACCGCATCCGGAACCTATGGATTTGGCTCAGAGTATGCTCCCTACTGCCCGCTCGAAGCCTTGGGCGGTATTACAGTGAAGGGGATTACCCCCCAACCGCGTTTGGGAAATCCTGTTCCACGTTTGGCAGAAACTCCAGCAGGCCTGCTCAATGCAATCGGGCTGGAAAACCCGGGTCTCGAAGAGTTTGTCAAAGTCGTATTGCCCAGCTTGCGGGAATTCCCGACCCAAGTCATTGCCAACATCTCGGGCTTTTCCGTGGAGGATTATGCGCTTATGGCCAGGACGCTGCAGCGGGACTCGGGGCTGGCCGCGTTGGAGGTCAACATTTCCTGCCCCAATGTTAAGCATGGGGGCATGCATTTCGGCACCGATCCCAAGAGTGCCGAGGCCGTCATTCGGGCGGTAAAGCAGGAGACGGATCTTCCGGTGATTGCCAAGCTTTCTCCGAATGTGACCGATATCAGGGAAATGGCCCGAGCGGTGGCCCGCGGTGGTGCAGACGCCATATCCCTCATCAATACGCTCCTGGGGATGAGTATTGATATCGAAAAGAAAAAGCCCGTTCTAGCGAACACCTTCGGCGGCCTTTCAGGGCCTGCAGTGCGACCGGTGGCTGTGCGCATGGTCTGGGAAGTGGCCGAGACGGTGGACTTGCCGATTATCGGGATGGGGGGGATTTCCTCCTGGCAGGACGCAGTCGAGTTTTTGCTTGCTGGAGCGAGTGCGGTGAGCCTTGGCACGGGGAATTTCCAGAATCCCAGATTGCCACTTGAAGTCGTTGCTGGGATTGAGGCTTATTGCAGAAGGCATGGTTTTTCTTCGGTGCGCGAACTTACGGGATTAGCCCGCGGGGTTTGAGACAGACTTCCCATGATCAACCTAGACGCCAACAGACGTCCAGAAAGTCCCTTCTGTTTGCGTGTTGTGTGCGACACAAAGAACCGTCCCCCCTCCGAAAGAAAGGAATGGTTATAAGCATGCAGGAAAGAAATCGAAAAGTCATCGTCGCCTTGGATTTTCCGGGGAAGGAAAAAGGAAATCATATCATTCAAGCGTTGGCAGGAAGCGGCTGCTGGACGAAAGTCGGGTTAGAACTCTATGCGCATGAGGGGCCTAACATTGTCCGCGAATTAAAGAACCAGGGTTTTTCGGTGTTTCTTGACCTCAAGCTCCATGATATCCCTAATACTGTAGTGGGGGCAGTGCGGACGCTGGCGAAGTTAGAGCCGGATATGCTCGATGTCCACTGCAGCGGAGGGTATGATATGATGGCGCGTGCGGTGGAAACAGCGCGCGAAGCTGAGCGCTCAACAGGAAAACGGCCGCTCATGATTGGGGTCACGGTTTTGACAAGTATGTCCGGGGAGACGTTGCACACTGAACTTGGGGTCGCTAAGGAGCTGAACGAACAGGTTCTTTTCCTTGCCCGCTTGGCCCAGCGGGCCGGCATGGATGGCGTCGTGGCTTCGGCCCAAGAGGCCGCGTTTTTACGCAAAGCCCTGGGCCCGGAATTCATCATCGTTACACCGGGGATTCGACCGGCCTGGAGCCAGCATTATGACCAGGTTCGAGTCGTCACCCCGAAGGATGCCCTGGCGGCGGGCAGCTCTTACTTGGTTGTGGGCCGTCCGATTACGGGGGCTGAAGATCCGCGGCAAGCGTTAGAAAAGCTCTGGGATTAGGAGATACAGGCAATTCATCAAGAGGTTGTGCAGTAAACTCATCAAGGTGACTGCAGTGAGCTCACCAAGGCGATTGCAGGGCCGTGGATTCGAATAGCGAATGCAGGGATGTAAACGTAGAGAGGATGAAGTCTATGGAAAAGGACGCTTTAGAGATTTTCCGCCAAAGTGGCGCTTTGTTGGAAGGACATTTTCGCTTAACCTCTGGGAAGCACAGCGCTCAGTACATGCAGTGTGCCCAAGTCCTGCAGCATCCGGCGTTAGCCGCAGAATTGGCGCAAGAATTGGCCGCAAGGTTCCAGGGGAAGGGGATTCAGACCGTGATCGGCCCGGCGATGGGTGGGATCATCGTAGCCCATGAAGTGGGCCGGGCTTTGGGAACACGGGCATTGTTTACCGAGCGGGAGAATGGTGTCATGAGCCTACGGCGCGGCTTTAACTTGGCAGTAGGGGAACGGGTTTTGGTTGTGGAAGATGTGATCACGACCGGGGGCTCGGTGAAAGAAGTGCTGGAAGTGGTTCGCGAAATGGGGGCGATTCCGGTCGGGGTGGCGGTTCTCGTGGATCGCAGCGGCGGAAAAGTCGATTTTGGGTTGCCATTGGCGAGCGTGCTGCAGTTGAATATTCAAACCTACGAGCCGGAGATATGTCCGCTCTGTGTCCAGGGGATTCCGGCCGTCAAGCCTGGGAGTCGGCAGGTGACAATTGCTTAGGGTTCTGATATAATTCTCTCACATGTTAGTATTTACCAAGGAGGTGGAGTCAGCGATGAAAAAACTGATCTTATTTATCATTGACTCGCTTCATCCCGTAGTCTTAGAGAGGACCCTTTCTGAAGGGAATGCTCCGGCATTAAGTTTCTTAGCGCGCCATGGGCATTATTATGACCACGTCGTTTCCTGTTTCCCGACGATGACTCCTGTGGCCATGAGTTCGATCATCACCGGGCATCTGCCGAATCTCCACGAAGTACAGGGATTCATTTGGTATCATGAGAAGTTGTTCCGGGTTGTGGACTATGGGGCGACCTGGCAGAGTTTGGTCAAACTTGGACCGGAAAAGGTGATCCGGAATTTGTTGAAACGCCTAAACGAGGAGCATTTGAGCCGCCAAACCCCAACCCTCTACGAGAAGCTGGAGGAAAATGGACTGACGACTGGCAATATTAATTTCTTCGTTCATCGCGCCCATCGGGAATACATCACCAAAATACCGCCGGTCATAACCTTGGCCAGCGGTTTTCGTCTCTACAAAGAAAAGGTTTTCGGGCCGCATATCCTATCTTTGGGCGATCTCGTGCGACCGCTGCCGAGAAAAAGACAACTCTTCTCCCCAACTGGAATATTCCACCGTTTCGGTTTTAATGATGTGTTTTCCGGTCAGATGGCAGCCCGCTTGATCGAAGCCGGCCAGCAGCCGGATTTTCTCATGGTCTATTTTCCAGACAATGATAAACACTCCCATGTTAAAGGTCCGCTGCGCACGGGGCCTTCGATTGAGCGGGCAGATCGATCCGTGGCAGCGGTACTCAATGCCATTGGCCCTTGGGACAAGGCCTTAGAAGAAAATGTCATCATTGTTATAGGGGATCACTCCCAAACCACGGTAGGGCTTGGGGAGGAATATTTGATTGACTTGGATCGGGCTTTGCGTCCATTTAAGAGGCTTAAAGCGAGGGAAAAGGCCGATGAGAAAAATCGGGAGATCGTCATCTGCCCCAATGAACGCATGGCTTTTGTCTACCTATTGCAGGATCACGAGCAGCTCTTGCCTGAAGTGGTAGAAATTCTGGCTCGCGATCCTCGTAATGCCCAAGTCGCCTGGAAGTCCCACCGTAATGGGTACAGTGTCATCCAAGGGGGGACGGAAAAACGGCTCAATTTTGCGCCTGGCGCTGCCTTTACGGATGAATATGGGCTGGGTTGGGATTGCTCAGGCGATCTTAAGGTCGTTGATGCTAAGGTTTCCCGGGAGGGAATCCTTAAATTCGGGCAGTACCCGGATGCCTTTTCTCGTTTGGTTGGAGCCCTGGATGCCCGTAACAGCCCGAAGATTGTCCTATCGGCTCGTGCCGGCTACGAATATTTTGCCGAAGGTGCACCCATTCACCCCGGTGGGGGAAGCCATGGTTCCCTGGAGGCGGAGGATTCCGTCGTTCCGATGATCATTGCGGGGACGGCTGAAGGGCTCAACCATCCCCGGATCACAGACTTGTTTGCTTTTATTCTTAAGCACTTTCAGGTAAGCCCATAGTGTTAGCGAATCATCCAATCATTTGAATAAGTACCGGTATCGGTCCGGTTCCTGACGAATTGCTGCTGCAAGGGCTTGGTACTCCGGAGTTAGGATGACGGAGCGGATGCGTTGGCCATCCTGATCACGAGGCATGATAAATCCGTCTTCGATCCATTTCTTAATTTTCCCCCTAATGGTCCGGTCAGATAGCTTGAGCCAGGTTCTCAGATCAGAGGTGCTGGCCGAGGTATAGCGAAAGGAAAATTGAGCAAAGACGATACGTTGGGTGGGGTCAAGAATGCGAATTAACTCAGGTTCTACGGCGGTGTAGTTCTCACTTTCAGCTTGAACTAAATGCGCAGCTTCTGTGAAGACTTCGGCCAAGCCCGACAAAAAGAAGGTTAACCACGGGCTTAGATCACAGTCGTTGCGACCAAAGTAGTAGTTGCTATGTAATTCCATTTGAAGATTTCGGTAGTATTCTTTTGGGTTTCGATCATAAAAGCTTTCTAAGACGAATAATCCTTTCAATCCGAATCCAGCCCGCCGCAGAATATAGGTAGCCAGCATGCGAGCCGTTCGACCGTTACCGTCCATGTAGGGATGGATCGTTAAGAACTGCCACATGACAATTCCCGCTCTGATTGGGGCAGGAACCTGAGCGGATTCTGGAGCGTTAATCCAGGCCACTAAATCCTCCATTAAGGTTGGAACATCTTGAGGTTCAGGGGGGAGATACCACTGAGATTCGTTACGATGGCCAACCTGATTTTGTACGGTACGATAATCACTGGATCGGGGTCTTCGGCCATGACTGATTACGCGAATGATGGCATGAAGTTTCTTAATAAACTCCTCTGTGATGGGTAGAGAACGCGTTTCAGCCTCGGCGAGAAATTCAAGCGCCTTCATTAAATTAAAAACCTCTTGTGCTTCGTCAGAGAACTTTGGCAAGTAAAAAGCATCCCTTTTTTGATACTCGCTCAACGTATTTCCTTCAATCTTGGTGGATAAAAGCACGGTTTCTTCTCTCGAGGCTTTTTGAAGCTGTTCCAAGATAGATACAGGCAGGGGAAGCTGTTGAACGAGGATACTTGCTTCCTGTATTTTCATGAGCTGAGTCGCCATGGTGTCTGTAATTTTATATTTTGGAGTAAACATGATTTTACCACCTAATTCTAAACCAAAAAATAAGGATTAGGATTATTATATCATTGCCGCTAAATTTCCGCAATAGGTCGATAATGGGTTGATAACGTTTGATCGCACCCCGCGTGGGTGCGTGGATTGAAACGACTGCTTGACGATTGATGCTTTACGCTTCGGTACTGAGGATGGTTTCCAGAACCTCCGGTTTTGGGGTCAGGTAAAGGGTCCAATTTTGTTCATAAATGACCATGCCTGGTTTGGCACCGTTTGGTTTCTTGAGCTGGCGCACATGGGTATAATCCACTGGTACTTGAGATGAACCCCTGGCCTGGCTGAAATGAATTGCCAAAGCGGCGGCCTCTTCGAGGGTCACATCATCTGGAAACTCCTCGCCCTCAGCCAGCGGCACTAACACATGGGAACCGGGGATGTTTTTGACGTGGAGCCAGAGATCCCCTGGCTTGCCGCGTTTTAACGTGAGATAATCATTTTGTTTGTTGTTCTTACCGACTACAATGGGTCGGCCCTGGCTCGATTGAAAGAATCGGGGTTTAATGGGGGACTTTCCGGGCTTGTCTCCTGGTTTTGTGTCAGATTTTCCTCTGGATTTCCGGCGAGACGGTTCTCCTTGTTTTCCTAGGGGGTGGGTTTTTCTCTCCTCTTTGCGTCCAGCCAGGTAACCTTGTTCAACGAGTTCGGTGTGCACTTCCTCGAGTTCCGCTACGGAGGCGGCTTGGTGTAGGCACACCAGCAAAGAATCCACATATTCCAGTTCAACCAAACCGGCTTGGCGCAGCGGTTCTGTTTTTTGCAGAGCCGCTTTTGCTTTGTTATACAGCTTATAATAGCGCCGGGCATTGTTGATCGCGTTTAACCTGGGATCGAGCGGGATCTGGATTAGGGGAAGCTCGGGTAGGTTATAGTCTTCGACTGCCGCTGCCTCCATCCCTGGGGTGATGCGGTAGAGGTTGGCCGTGATGAGTTCACCGAAGCGTTGGTATTTAAAAGACTCGCGGGCCGTTGCCAGGGTTTCTTCATAAATCGTCAGTTTTCTGGCTAAATGAACGCGGAATTCCTGGACGACCTTGAGGAGGGAGCCACGCTTGGCCTCAAGGGTATTATGGCTTGCCTTGGATTCAAAGAAACGCGCGATCACTTCATTGACACTGGAAAGTGTTGTCATGGGCAGCCCTGAATACTGTTGGAAAGGCACAAAGGTGAAAGCTGCCGGAGTCTTGCCTTCATCGAGGCGAAAGTAAAGCCGGGGATCCGGATTCGAGCCCCGTTGTTGCCCCAGGCGGGCATAGGCTTGATAGAGACGGACAAGGTCGATTTCCCCGCAGTCACTGAGGCGGGTTTCCCCGTCAAGGCTTGAGGTCACTACGATCTCCAAGGCCAGTTCGGGGCCAATCCCATTGAACCGAGCCAGCAAAATGTCGGTAAGCTTGCGTTCCAGGTCTTCAGTATAAAGTATCTGGCGGAAGGCGTCTTCTCCGGAAACCTCTTCGACTTTCCCCTGTGAAGGCGGCAGGAGGTAGGGACGGCCCGGCAGGACTTCCCGGTGGCGGCTTAGGGCATGGGAATACCGGCGCATACCATCCAGAATAATCCCGGTTTTGGGGTCAACGAGGAGAAGGTTGGAGTGCTTCCCCATGATTTCCAACGTGAGCTGAAGCGTGGCCAAGTCCCCAAATTCGTTGTAGTTTTGAATACTCAAGGTGATGATGCGCTCTAATCCCAGTTGGGTTAGCCCCAGGATCTTCCCGCCTTCTATATGTTTGCGGAGGATCATGCAAAACATCGGTGGACTCGTGGGATTCTTCTTGCTCTCCTTGGTCAGGTGCAGTCGAGCGCCTGTCGCGCCGGCATTGAGCAAGAGCCGCAAGGATGTCCCAGGTTGGTGCAGAATCAGGTGTACTTCCTCTTTCTCCGGCTGCTGAATCTTATCAATCCGAGCCCCAAGCAATTGTGGGGCCAGCTCCGCTGTTAAATAAGAAAGGGTTATTCCGTCTAAAGCCATTTTCGAAACTCCTTTAAACCCAGATGGTTTCATTCTAGCGTATTCCACACGTTGTTTCAAACGTACTCATAAACCCCTTTGCCAAAAGTCGTGGACAAGGGGTATTTTTGTCCACGTTTGGGAATAAACATGGACTAAATCGGAACTCTAACACCCCAAACCAACAATGCGAAGAGGAGGAAGACAAACCCATGAAACAGCAGGCATGGCACGTCTTGCCCTGGCTTGATGTAACCAAAATCTTGGATGTGCATCCAGGCAAGGGTCTAAGTCTTAGAGAAGTGAATCGGCGGCTGGCCGAAATCGGGCAAAACGTACTGAGTGAGAAGAAGGGAGTGCATCCCGTTTTTCTCTTCTTGGGCCAGTTCAAAGACTTTATGGTCATGGTACTTTTAGCGGCGACCATTGTTTCCGGGCTTTTAGGTGAAATAGCGGATGCCGTGACGATCATGGCCATCCTGATCATTAATGCCATTCTCGGGTTCGTCCAGGAGTACCGGGCGGAACGCTCGATGGAATCGCTGCGCTCCCTGACGGCACCGGAGGCACGGGTCATGCGGGAGGGGATAGAATCACGGATCCCGGCTGCTGAACTCGTACCGGGGGACATCGTGATCTTGGAAGCCGGGGATCGCATCCCGGCGGATATGCGCTTTATCCAGGCGGTTAACCTGGAGGTAGAGGAATCGGCTCTGACCGGGGAATCGCATCCGGTAGGGAAGACGATGGCCCCCCTGATGGATGAGCTGATGCCGATGGCCGATCGGCGCAACATGGGATATATGGGGACGGTCGTGGTTAATGGCCGGGGTGCGGGTGTAATCGTGTCCACGGGGATGGACACGGAGATGGGTGTCATTGCAGGGATGATTCAAAGTGTGGAGGATGAAGAAACCCCACTGCAAAAGCGCTTGGCCCAGCTGGGAAAATGGCTGGTCATCCTGAGCATCGCCGTGTGTATTGTGGTGGTCGTGACGGGTGTTCTCCGTGGGGAAGGATTCTACAAGATGTTCTTTGCTGGGGTGTCTTTGGCTGTGGCCGCCATACCGGAAGGTTTGCCTGCCATTGTGACCGTGGCCCTGGCCATCGGAGTGCAGCGAATGGTGCAGCGCCAGGCGATTATCCGCAAGTTGCCTGCGGTCGAAACGCTGGGTTGCGCGACCGTGATCTGTTCCGATAAAACGGGGACACTGACGCAAAATGAGATGACGGTTCGGCAAATTTACACCGGTGGTAAATTTGTCACGGTTTCCGGGCAGGGCTATGATCCAAAAGGGGAATTCCGCGGGGCTGACCCTACCCAAGAACGCGAACCCTTGCGCGAAACCTTGAGGATTTCAGCATTGTGCAACAATTCCACCTTAACTAAAAAAGGGGTAAGGGTTGCCGGGTTGTTCCGTTCGAATGCTGCACAGGAAGCGCCCTGGGGTATTGACGGGGATCCGACGGAGGGGGCGCTTCTCGTTGCCGCTGCTAAGGCAGGGATCTGGCGGGAAGTCCTGGAACGTAAAGAAGAACGGCTGGATGAGATTCCTTTTGATTCTGACCGCAAACGGATGAGTGTGATTTATAAGGGAAAACAGGGCAAGCGGGCTTTTGTCAAGGGTGCGCCGGACACGGTTTTAAAACTCTGCCGTCGGGAACTGACGGCAAACGGGGTTGCCGAGCTGACGAGTGAACGTCGTCGGGAAATTCTGCAGGCCAACGATAAAATGGCCAGGATGGCTTTAAGGGTTTTAGCCATGGCTGAGAAACCGCTGGATGAGCGGACTGCTTTGGCTCTTCATAATGTAGAGAATGACCTTATCTTTGTTGGGCTGGCTGGGATGATCGACCCGCCCAGAGCGAGCGCCCGCAAGGCGATTCAGGTTTGCCGCCAGGCGGGGATTAAAGCGGTCATGATCACAGGGGATCATCGCTTAACAGCGGAAGCGGTGGCGGGGGAACTGGGGATTCTACGCGATCGGCACGCCGGGGTGCTGACTGGGGCGGAACTTGATCAGATGAGCGATGAAGAATTGACTGAGCAGGTGATGGATGTTTCCGTCTACGCTCGGGTGACGCCCAAGGACAAACTGCGGATTGTGCGCGCCTTCAAGAAACGGGGCCAAGTCGTGGCCATGACCGGGGATGGGGTCAATGATGCCCCAGCCGTTAAGGAAGCGGATATCGGGGTCTCCATGGGCAAGACGGGCACCGACGTCACCAAAGAAGCGTCGGCGATGGTCTTAGGGGATGACAATTTCGCTACGATCGTCGCTGCCGTGGAAGAGGGGCGCGCGATTTATGATAATATCCGCAAATTCATCCGCTACTTGCTTTCTTGTAATCTGGGCGAAGTCTTGACCATGTTCCTGGCGACACTGGTCGGGCTGCCGCTGCCACTGTTGCCGATTCAGATCCTTTGGGTTAACTTGGTTACGGACGGACTGCCTGCCATGGCTTTAGGGGTTGAGGGCGCGGAACCCGATATTATGGATCGCCCGCCCCGGGCACCGGGAGAGCGAATTTTCGCTCGGGGGCTCGCTCGCAAGATTGGCATCCGAGGGACACTTATCGGTTTAGGAACCTTGACGGTTTTTGTCGCCGCCTTATTCCTGGGGGTCAACATGTTGGTGGCCCGGACAATGGCCTTTTCAACCTTGGTGTTCTCTCAGCTTTTTCACGTTTTCGACTGTAAGTCAGAAGAACGGGGGATCTTCGAAGTGGGACTGCTTTCGAATCCCTTCTTGGTCATAGCGGTCAGTATTTCGACGCTGATGCAATTGTGTGCCATTTATCTACCGCCCATGCAAGCGGTATTCAAGACAGCGCCCCTCGTAGGCTGGCAATGGGGTATTGTCCTGGCCGTGGCAGGGGGGCCATCGTTTTTGATTGGTTTTGTGCGTTTGCTGAAGAACGCCTGGAGTGGAAAAACGGCCGGGGCGAAAGCGTAAGGCCAAGCCCAAAAACGCCTTCCTGCCTAATGGGAGGGCGTTTTTGGATTGTGCAGTGTATACTTTTTGTGAAAAGTTGACCCGGTGCCTGTCAACGTAGTATTCTTGAATCGTAATTCAGAATAAGAAAACAACTGCATGCCGAGTACCTGAATTAACCTTGAACCAGGTTTTAGACCGTATGAAGGAGGTAAGAGCGTGGAGTTTATCAAGATGCACGGTCTGGGAAATGACTTTATCATCTTAGACTATTTTTATGATCATTCCGAAATAGACGCAATCGATCATTCGGAATTAGCCCGCAAACTCTGCCACCGTCAGTTTGGCGTGGGTGGGGACGGTTTAGTCATGGTGCTGCCTTCAGAGCGCGCCGCTGTACGGATGCGGATTTTCAACCCGGATGGTTCAGAACCGGAGATGTGCGGGAATGGGATCCGCTGTTTAGCGCGTTATGCCTATGATCAAGGCTATGTGCTAGAGAGTCCTCTCACTGTGGAGACGTTGGCGGGAATCCTCACGTTGCAGCTCACGCTCACGGTTGGGGAAGTTACCGGGATTCGGGTCGACATGGGGGAACCGGTCCTGGAGCCTACTGAGATTCCAGTGTTAGCGACGGGTGAACAGGCTGTGGCTCAGACGCTTTCCGTGGAGGACACAGCTTTCACATTTACGGCTGTTTCCATGGGCAATCCCCACTGTGTCATCTTTTTGGAGGATTGGGAGAGCCTGGACTTTTACCGTTTTGGGCCCTTGTTAGAAAAGCATGAGCGTTTCCCACATAAAACAAATGTGGAATTTATTAAAGTTGAAGCTCCGGATGAACTGACGATGAAGGTTTGGGAACGAGGTGCAGGCCCGACATTGGCCTGTGGAACCGGAGCGTGTGCTGCCCTGGTCGCCAGCGTGCTCAATGGCAAGACCGAGCGCCGAGCCACCGTCCATCTTCCGGGCGGGGATCTATTCATTGAATGGGGAGCCGATAACCATGTTTACATGACAGGCCCGGCGGCGTATG
Source organism: Bacillota bacterium (assembly GCA_021811425.1). GTDB lineage: Bacteria > Bacillota > Desulfitobacteriia > Desulfitobacteriales > Desulfitobacteriaceae > JAJZPA01. The sequence continues at coordinate 12,437 of JAJZPA010000045.1, forward strand.
CTTTCCGGGGGACATGGCTCAAGTCGGGAGTCAGGAGACAGGAGTCAGGAACGTGAATGTCCGGTACACCTGAGGATACATTCACGCCATGTGGCCACTACCAAAAATGTAACTCATGGCCGAATCATAAAGGAGGACAACCCAATGGAAGAAGCACGAAGAATTCAATCACTTCCACCCTACTTATTTGCCCGTATTGATGAGAAGATTGCGGAAGCGAAAGCCAAAGGGGTGGATGTGATCAGCCTGGGGATTGGGGATCCGGATCGACCGACTCCGGATCACATTGTCGAGCGGCTGGTGGAAGCGGCCCATAACCCGGAAAACCATCGTTATCCATCCTATGTCGGGATGCTGGAATTCCGCCAAGCCGTAGCTGAGTGGTACAAACAGCGTTCCCCCAAGATTGAGCTTGATCCGAAGACGGAAGTTGTGACCCTGATCGGTTCGAAGGAAGGGATAGCCCATATCAATCTCTGCTATCTTAACCCTGGTGATCTTGCTTTGATTCCCGATCCCGGCTATCCGGTGTATGGGATCGGTGCGATCTTAGCGGGTGGGGTTCCTTATGCCATGCCTTTGCGGGAAGAGAACGGTTTTCTGCCGGACTTGGAGGCGATTCCGGGAGATATTGCTCAGAAGGCTAAAATCATGTTCCTTAACTATCCCAATAACCCGACGGCTGCCATAGCGGATGAGGCCTTTTACGAAAAGGCGATCGCTTTCGCCAAGGCCAACGACGTTGTGATTTGCCATGATGCAGCCTACTCTGAGATTGGATTCGACGGATACAAAGCCCCGAGCTTCTTGCAGATTCCCGGCGCCAAAGACGTAGGGATTGAATTTCATTCCATGTCCAAAACCTATAACATGACCGGCTGGCGTATTGGTTGGGCCGCAGGCAATGCCAAAGTCATCGAGGCCTTGGGCCGGATTAAGTCCAATATTGATTCGGGTGTGTTCCAAGCGATTCAGGAAGCATCGATTGCGGGGCTTTTGGGCCCGCAGGATGTAATTGAAGCTGTAACCAAGGTTTATCAGGAACGGCGCGATCTTGTGATTGAAGGCCTGAATGCCATGGGTTGGAATCTGGAAAAGACCAAAGCCGCCGTCTATGTTTGGGCCCCTGTTCCCAAAGGACATACTTCGGCTTCCTTTGCCGAACTCGTACTGGAGAAAGCAGGAGTCGTCATTACGCCGGGAAGCGGCTACGGAGAGTATGGTGAAGGGTACTTCCGCGTGACATTGACCATTGATACCCAACGCTTGAAAGAAGCCTTGGTACGCATGAAGAAGGTCTTCGGTAAGTTTGAGGTTTAAGGTGGAGAAAACGAGGACTGAAGTGGTTTTTTGCAGTTGCGAAGTGGACTGAGTAGGGTGTATGCGGGGAGTTTTCCCCGCCTTTTGCTTAGTGGATGGATATGAATCTAAAGAAGGAGCGGATAGCATGGCTGTGAGTATGACCGGCTTCGGTCGGGGAGAAGCCATTCGCAACGGGTATAAGGCGACGGTAGAGATCAGGGCGGTGAACCATCGGTTTCTGGAAGTCGTGGCTCGGCTTCCGAGAACCTATCTAAGCCTTGAGGATCGTGTGCGTAAGGCCGTTCAGGAACAGGTGCAGCGGGGACGGCTGGAAGTTTATATTAATACCGTGGAAACGGAAGCAAAAAAGAGATTGGTTAAGGTTGACAAAGATTTAGCACTGTCGTATGATAAATCACTGAGAGATCTCGCATTGACGCTTAATGTGCCGTATGCTGCGGATGTTTACCGTTTAGCTGCCCTTCCGGAAGTCTTAGTCATTGAGGAAGGCGCGGTGGATTTCGAAGGGATTTGGGAAGCCTGGGAGAAAGCCCTGGCGCTGGCCCTGAATGACTTTACGGCGATGCGACGTCTCGAAGGGCGAAAGCTTAGCCTCGATTTAGCGGAGCGTCTGCAGGCCGTGGCTCGCGAGGTGTCAGGCATCGCTGAACGTTCGGAAGGGCTGATTCTCGAGTACCAAACAAAGCTCCGGGAGCGGATTCAGGTGCTCTTAGGTGAGACGGTGCCGGATGAAGCGAGGCTGGCCAACGAAGTTGCGTATTTTGCGGATCGGGCGTCCATTACGGAAGAATGGGTGCGTTTGAATAGCCACATCCAGCAAAGTTTAGCCGCGCTCCAAGGTGTGGAGCCTTCTGGACGCAAGCTTGATTTTCTGGTTCAGGAAATGAATCGGGAAATCAATACGATCGGCTCCAAGGCCAACGACTTAAGCGTTTCTCAAGCGGTGATCCGAGTGAAGAGTGAGTTGGAAAAGATCAGGGAACAGATTCAAAATCTTGAATAATATACATATTGGAGGGTTCTAGGTGGATATTAAGCTGATTAACATTGGATTTGGGAACATCGTATCGGCGAACCGGATTATCTCGATTGTGAGCCCGGAGTCGGCACCGATCAAACGCATTATCCAGGAAGCGAGGGATGGGGGCATGCTGATTGATGCGACCTATGGCCGACGTACGCGGGCGGTCATTATCTGTGACAGCCATCACGTGATCCTGTCGGCGGTCCAGCCTGAAACCGTGGCCCATCGCTTATCCTCGAAAGAATCTCCATCCCATGCGGAAGACCCGGCGGATTAGGAGGGGCCTGTGGAAGAAAGTCATGGGTTACTGATCGTTCTCTCCGGCCCTTCGGGTGCCGGGAAGGGGACGCTATGCAGTGAACTCCTACGCCAGTCCCCGGATTTGGTTTATTCCGTTTCGGCCACAAGTCGAGCGCCCCGCCCCGGCGAAATTGAAGGGGTTCATTATTATTTCCGCACGCGGGAAGCCTTCCAGGGAATGTTGGAACAGGGAGAACTTCTGGAATGGGCTGAATTCTGCGGCAACTATTACGGGACTCCCCGCTTTGCTGTGGAACAGTGGCTGCGAGCCGGAAAAGATGTCATTTTAGAAATTGAGATTCAGGGGGCGCTCCAGGTCAAAAAACGGTTCCCCCAAGGTGTCTTCATCTTTATTGTTCCACCCTCACTGGATGTGCTGTCTGAGCGAATCCACAAACGCGGGACTGAGCCAGAGGAAGTCATTCAGAAGCGTTTATTAACGGCCGTTCGCGAATTGGCGTATGTTTCGGAATACGACTACGTGGTCATCAACGATGAAGTCCCGCTGGCTGTGGACAAAATCAAAAGCATCTTAACGGCGGAGAAATGCCATGTGAAGCGGAAACCGTTCTTGTTTAAAGGGGGATCTTGATGAAACAACCTTCTCTGGATCTTTTGATGCAACAGGTGGACAGCAAATACACGCTGGTTGTGGCGGCGGCCAAGAGGGCTCGGATGATTATGGAAGATACCAACAATGGGGAACTGGAAAAAGGGGTCAAGGCGGTTAGCCTGGCCCTACAAGAGATCGCTGAGGGTAAACTGCATTTTGAGCGGATCAGAGAAGGGATCAAGTGATGCTTGAGGGCAAGCGTATTTTGGTGGGTATCACAGGCGGAATCGCCGCCTATAAAGCGGCCGATGTCGTGAGCCGCTTGCGCAAATTGCAGGCTGAAGTGCATGTGATCATGACGGAATCAGCAGCACGGTTTATTTCCCCTGTAACGCTGCAGAGCCTCTCGGGAAACCCCGTGCATCTTGATTTATATGCTGAACCTCGCTTCGGTACGGTCGAGCATATTGCCTTAGCCGACCTGGCGGAGGTCTTGATCATCGCGCCGGCCACAGCCAATTTTTTGGCGAAGATGGCGGTAGGTTTGGCGGATGATTTTCTCTCTACCCTTGTTTTAGCGACAAAGGCTCCCCTCTGGGTAGCTCCGGCTATGAATCATGTCATGTACCATAACCCTGTTACCCAGGAGAATCTAGGGCGCCTTCGGGAACGTTGTGTGCGCATCATCGGACCCGCAGCCGGGTTTCAGGCGTGTGGCACAGAAGGTGATGGGCGCATGAGCGAGCCCGAGACGATCGTGGCTGAGGTGGTGCGTTATTTTACGCGCCCGGCCTTATTAAAAGGAAAGAACGCGATCGTCACGGCGGGGGGCACACAGGAGCCGATTGACCCAGTGCGCTATCTGACAAACCGGAGTTCCGGTCGTATGGGGTATGCCATTGCCGCAGCGCTTCAGGAAGCAGGGGCTGAGACAATCCTGGTGAGCGCTCCGACCGCTCTGAGCGCTCCGCATGGGGTTGAGAGGGTGCCCGTTACGACGGCTTTGGAGATGTATGCCGCAGTCATGGAGCGCTTTCCGGATGCCGATATTGTGATCAAAGCGGCGGCGGTGGCCGATTACCGACCAACCATTGCCTCTGACCAAAAGATCAAAAAAGATGGGACGGATTCTAATTTGACCCTTGAGCTGGTTGCGAACCCCGATATCCTGGCTGAACTGGGCCGCAAGAAAAAGCCTGGACAGGTTCTCGTCGGCTTTGCAGCTGAAACTGAGCATTTGCTTCAGCATGCCACAGAGAAAATGCGTCGCAAACAGGTGGACATGCTGGTGGCCAACGATGTGACAAAGCCTGGAGCCGGATTTGGCAGTCCGACCAATATTGTTAGCTTTCTCTTTCCGGATGGCAGGAGAGTGGATTTACCCCAATTAACCAAGCTCGAAGTGGCGCGCCGACTCGTTCTCGAGATCGAAGTCATGCTCGGGCTGGAAGTGAAGGAGTGAGGATCATGATTAAGAAGTTGTTTACGTCAGAGTCTGTGACAGAGGGACATCCGGATAAAATTTGCGATCAAATCTCGGATGCGATCCTCGATGCGATTTTTGCGAAAGACCCTAACGCCAGGGTAGCTTGTGAAACATCGGTGACCACCGGGCTGGTTTTAGTCAGCGGAGAGATCACCACCAATTGCTATGTGGACATCCCGCGTGTTGTGAGGGATACGATTCGCGAAACCGGCTATACTCGCGCTAAATATGGCTTTGATGCCGATACCTGTGCCGTGCTTATCTCCATCGGGGAGCAGTCCGCAGATATCGCCCTTGGAGTCAACAAGGCCCTGGAAGCGAAAACCGGGGAGATGAGTGACAGTGAAATTGAGGCTATCGGTGCCGGAGATCAGGGCATGATGTTTGGCTACGCCACCAATGAAACGGAGAGTTTCATGCCCCTGCCGATCGACTTGGCGCACAGGATGGCCCGTCGCATGGCGGAAGTGCGCAAATCCGACTTTCTTGATTATTTGCGCCCGGATGGTAAGACCCAAGTCACGGTTGAATACCACGATGACAAACCGGTACGTGTGGATACGATTGTTATCTCCACCCAGCATCATCCGGATGTTACCCAAGAACAGATTCGTAAGGATCTGCTGGAACACGTTGTTTTCCCGATCGTGCCTGCAGAACTTCTGGATGAAAATACCAAATACTATGTTAATCCCACCGGCCGCTTCGTCATCGGCGGACCTCAAGGGGATGCCGGACTCACCGGACGCAAGATCATCGTGGATACCTATGGCGGGATGGCTCGTCATGGCGGCGGTGCCTTCTCGGGCAAAGATCCGACAAAGGTTGACCGTTCGGCGGCTTATGCGGCCCGTTATGTCGCTAAGAACGTCGTCGCTGCCGGACTCGCGGATCGCTGTGAGCTTCAGCTCGCTTATGCCATCGGGGTGGCCCATCCGATTTCCATCCTCGTGGAGACCTTTGGTACGGGTAAGATATCCGATGAGCAGATCGTCGAACTCATCGAGAAAAACTTTGACCTACGTCCAGCGGGTATCATCAAAGCGCTGGATCTCCGCCGTCCGATTTACCGCCAAACGGCCGCCTATGGACACTTTGGCCGCACGGATCTGGATCTCCCCTGGGAGCGCACGGATAAAGCCGCAACGCTGCAGAGCCAGGCTGATTTCTAAGCACATAGGATCCTAAAGTAAACTCGTTTTGCCAACGGAAAACATCGGGGCCTGAGGTGGAGCCAATACTCCACCTCAGCTTAAAATCTTCCTATTCGTAATGTGTCCACATCCTAAATACCACCACAATACCTTCGGTCTCCAGGAACTTATAGACTATTCTGTGCTGGATGTTAATCCGTCTGGAATATTTTCCGGCCAGATCGCCCACCAGCTTTTCATAGGGCGGAGGATTTTGCAAGGGATTTTCTCTCAGGATCTTTAAGATTTCCTTTGCTTTCTGATCAAGACCTGCTTGTTCGAGCCTTTTTGCGTCTTTTAATGCCTGCTTTGAAAAAACTAATCTAAATCCCATCCCAAATCCTCCAGGGTTTTCATTTCTTCGATCGGTGTGTTTTCAGCATCTTGGATACTTTCTCTTAACCCTGGTACAGACAATAAATACAGCGTTTCTTGTATAGCCCGCCAATCTTGCTCCGAAATCACTACCACATTGCCTTTCTTGTAAGTGATCTGCACCGGCTCGCTGGAGGAAATGGTGTCTTCGATTAATTTATAAATGTTTTGTCTGGCCTCTGTCACGGGTATGGTTTTCATGGTGATCACCTCCAATCTCAGTATATAGTACGGGTTATCGTACGTCAATGGAACCAGAAATTTCCTCGTGAAAACTGCACGGAGATGAGAGAACCGTTTCCGGGTTCTGGGTCCAAAAAACAAATCCCCCCATATCGTAAGGTATGGGGGGATTTTTATGAAAGCGGACGCAGTTTTTGAGGGAGGCGGGGTGCGCGGTATCGCCTTTGCCGGAGCCGTCAGTTGCCTGGAGGAGCACGGTTATGAGTGGGAACGCCTGGCCGGAACATCAGCCGGTGCTATCATTGCGGCTCTTCTGGCAGCAGGTTATCATGGTTTAGAGATTTATGAAATATTAACCCAGCTTGATTATACAAAGTTTCTCGATAAGACAGCCTTGCAGGCCATCCCGCTGGCGGGACCCCTTTTAGGCCTGATCGTTCAAAA
>JAJZPA010000252.1 GCA_021811425.1 Bacillota bacterium
TCCACTCTCGGCGTTTTTCCATACCAGCCGCGAGCATCTGAATGACGAGCACATCCTCGTATTTATCCACAATGAGCCCTGGCAGAAAATCCGCTTCCCCATAAACGGCCCGGCAGGAAGTCACCCTAGGAATCAGCCAAAGCCGTCTGTCCCAGGCCGCACGAATCCGGTTGAGAAACCAGGCTTCGTCAATTGTGGTGTCTTCCCGGTAATCCAACACCCTAACCGCAATCTGGGATTGCGGGTTGTAAAATCCCTGGGCTAGAAAATACCCTTCATGGTTATGTACCGAAATGAGATCGTCTTCGTCGACATCTCCCTCAATTCGTTCAATCTCACTTTGATAGATCCACGGATGTCCTTGTTCCAGCCGCTTCTTGCGTTGCTTTTTCAAATATACCTTGAGCATGCTGCCCCTCCTCGCCAAACCTTTTCAGCGATATATCATAACATATTCGCCGCTGAAAGGAAATCTGCGGGGCAAAATATGTCCCGCAGCCCTAATCACATAAGATTTCTAGTACCAGCGACGATACGAATACGGTCGATAAGGATAGGGAGGATACGGCGGATACGGATAATAGGGGTAGGGAGGATAGGGATACGGGGCAAGCGCTGTGCCATAAAGTGTACCTAAGCCAAAACCGACTAAGCCGGCCCCTAACGGGAGTAACCCAAAGCCCATGCAAACCTCTCCTTTCAGCTAGAATTCTTTCCACTTCAGCATATGGTATCATTTCCCATTCCGTACCTGGGCATCATGCTAAAAGCCCTTTGCCATCCTTCCATGAAAACCCCCACACTATCCGTAGCTAGCATGGGGTTTGCAGGCAATTGACATTTCGTTGATGTATTTTGCTTTAGCCTGGCGAGTTCACTCCAGGCGATCCCTGAGAATGTCAACAACTTCCTCCGCACTCCGTCCGGCTGCATTCACGACCGGTATTTTAAAGTTTGCTTCCGGAGCCAATATATCCGTTCCATTGCCCTTGACAACCACAGCCTGAACATTGTAAAAGGTTTGGCCTTCCAACGCTGTCGTCTGAAACCCAGCGGCATGCAAGGCCTGCGTGACATTAGTCAACCCATCCTCAACGGCGATTTTTTTGTACATATTCTTTACCTCCTCAAAAGTATTTTCCTCTATCCCGATTTACAGTATGCTGGATATATTTTCCATAAACAGTCGTTCATCCAATCGTAAGACTCCCACTTCTACAAGTGGGAGTGGTACCTCGTACTTTGCTTCGGTGGGGGTAGACTCCCCCACCGAAGTCTCGATGTTCAACTTTAGTTGAACGAGTTCACTCGCCTAAAATTCTATGACTTTTTGGTAAGAGGCTTGATAATCTACGGACAAGGCATTTGCCTTTATACGGTAATTCTGCTCCGGATCCGGAAAATTCACTTCAACCGTGCACCGGAGAGTACTTTCTGCTTCCAAGGAAAGCTTAATTTGATTGCGCTGGGGCGGAGTCCGTTCCACGACCAGCACATAGTTTCCTTGGTTTTGGCGTTTACCCAGCAATTGCACTTTGCGTGGCAGCTTGTTGCTTGGCAAGAATTCATCAATACCGCTAATTTTAAATGGTCGTGAACTTTCCAGCGTCAGGCGTACAAGGTATGGATCACGGCTGAATTGAAACTGGAGCACCAATTCGAGTGCCCTCTGTGGGACATTTTGCTTTTCCATCACTTCGGCCTTAACCGACACAGGCGGCGTATCTGACAGACTTGGTAAAATCAAGCTTTTACCCGGCTTGGCCTGCAGCTCACGGATCAGCTGGCTCGGAAAATTATCGCGTGAAAACAAATGCAGTTGATTTTGGGCCTCACCCGTCCATTCTTCTCGAACCGTCATCCCTTGCGGATAACGGGAGGTATAGCTGGGGATAAGACCTAATGCCAGCAGACTTAGGGCGATAGCGCCAAGTGCCGGCAAACGGAGCTTTTGCAACCACCGCTGCCAAAAGCGAGGCTTAAAACTCGCTACATGGAGCAGCGCTAAGAGCAGTGGGATAGCCATCAGGGCATAGATGGCGATGAAGAGAGGGTAATAGCGATGCACCACCTCATAATAACTGAGCCATTGATTCGATTGAAGCATTTCCCAATGGAACCGGTAAAAGAAATAGGGCCCGATAAGCGCCAGGATGAGATTCGGAAAGGTGCGCTGGATGGCAAAACAGAAAAGCCAAAATACAAAAGGAAAGGCGAGGTCAATCCGAATGAGCGCACTGAGAAGGCTAGCGCAAAATAGGACGATCACTCCGCTCAGCCAATAGATACGCGGTTCTTTGGGCAGAGGCAATTTGGGAAACCAGCTTCCCAGATAAAGCAGGAATCCAGCGACTATCACGATTCGGACCAACACGAAAAGTTCAGGATATGCATACCAAATAAACTGGCGCTGCTTAGCCAGCTGCCAAAGTATTTCCCCAACACCGCTCAAGGCAATTGCACCCAGGCAGATGACAAAAACAACCCCTGAGAGTGCCAAATACCCTTTCCACGTCCACGAAACCCCTTGTCGAAGAGAGCGTACGACAGCGATCCCAACCAACAAAAACACCAAAAGATAAAGTGCTCGCAGAGCAGAACTAGGGAGGAAAAACACCTGAGAGCCAAACTGGAATGTCAGGTAAAATTCGTCCCATGTGCGTGGACCAACCTGATCTAGGCGGACGGTGCCCACGAGTAGGCTAACAAATTCCCCTACTTTCTGTAGTTCTTCTAAGCTAACCCTTTCTAAGCGGTCTTCTGGCCGATGATAAAAACCCGGGGGGCGGCCCGCAAGTCCGAGACCTGCTGCAGGAATACCTTGATCCAGGAATGAGCTGAAATCGCTGTTTCCCCCTTGTGTTGAGTCTCGACTCATCACCATAGCCTCACGACTCAAGTGAAACGGAATACCGCTCTTACGCGCAAGGGCCGTTAACCTCTGAGTTAATTCGGGAGGAGCCGACTTTTTGCCTGCTACATCAATCTCCATCGGAGTCCCTATCATATCCAGATTGAGCATCCAGCTAACGGCTGAGAGATCAGAGTGTGCTGCATAATAGGCTGAACCAACCAACCCCTGCTCCTCAGCACCGAATAAAACCAACTGGTAACTTTCTTCATGGGGATCGGCGGCTAATACACGCGCCAATTCGAGTAAAACCCCCACGCCGGAAGCATTGTCCAACGCCCCTGGTGCATTGACATCTGCTGTATCATAATGAGCCCCAAGAATGATGGTATCCGCCTTTTTACCCGGCAGTTCAGCGACAATATTTTGGCTGTTGACAAGCTCTATCTTCTGGTCTCCCAGTTGCAGAGGCGGATCATGGACGACCACTTTACTAAATGACTGTTCATGCACCTTCCAACCCGCCCGCTCCAAAGTATAATAAATATACTGAGCTGCCTTGAGTTCTGCTTTGCTGCCA
>JAJZPA010000046.1 GCA_021811425.1 Bacillota bacterium
GCCGGAGGCAGTGGGGCAGCGGGGATCGCAGTGAACGCATCCGAACTTATAATTTTCCGCAAGGGCGGGTAACGGATCATCGGATTGGCCTGACCTTGCACCGCTTGGAAACCGTGCTTCTGGGCGATTTGGAGGAAATCATTAACGCTTTAATCACCTCTGATCAAGCAGAGCGCCTTAAATCGGAATCATGAATATTATAGAGCTTTTACGTTGGGGTGAGGTGCAGCTCAAAGCCAGTGGAATTGCTGATCCGCGCTTAGACGCGGATCTTTTGCTGGGCAGGGTTCTTGGCTTTCCGCGTGAACGCCTTTATCTGGAAAGGGAATGGGTTGTTCCGGAAGCGGGTCAAGCGCGTTACGGCGCCCTTGTTGCCCGCCGAGCTGGGCGAGAACCTTTACAGTATATATTGAGCGAACAGGAATTTATGGGCCTTCGTTTCTATGTGGACGAACGGGTTCTTATTCCGCGTGCCGACACCGAAATTCTGGCTGAACAGTTTTTGCAGCAGGTTTCGAAAGGGGATGGCCTGGGCTTGAAGGTTTTGGATCTCTGCACAGGGAGCGGTGTCTTGGCCATTATGGCGGCTTACTATCGGCCGGGCCTGCAGGTCACCGGAGTTGATCTGTCCTCTGAAGCTCTGGAGGTGGCCCGCTTCAATGGGGAACGCATAGGAGCAAGGGTTGACTGGCGGCAGGGAGACTTCTTGCAACCCGTCCAAGGGGAAACTTGGGATTGGATTCTCACGAATCCGCCCTATGTTTCCTTGGATGAGTATCGTGAGTGTGCTCCCGAGATATCCTTTGAGCCCCGCCAAGCGTTGTTAGGCGGGGAGGATGGATTGGATTTTTACCGGCGTTTAGCTCACGAAGCTCCTCCGCTGCTTAAGCCTGCGGGCAAGATGCTCGTCGAAATTGGCTGGCTTCAAGGGGAAGCAGTGAACGCAATGCTCCGGAACGCAGGCTTTGAGACGGAGATCATGTTGGATTTAGGGGGCCGGGATCGGGTGATATTGGCGAGGTGAAATGGGAATTGAAAACAAAAAGGGTATATATTGACGCTACTCAGCCAGACGAGGCTTCTCTGATCGAGGCTGCAAGCTTGTTGCAGCAGGGAGGATTGGTCGCTTTTCCGACGGAGACGGTGTACGGGTTAGGGGCTAATGCCCTGGACGGGGCGGCCTGCGCGAAAATTTTCCAAGTAAAGGGTAGGCCACAAGATAACCCTTTGATTGTGCATGTGGCCGATCAAAAGGCAGCGGCAGGGTTGAGCGCTGTTTGGCCCGAGACCGCTGAGCGGTGTGCGCAAAAGTTTTGGCCCGGCCCGCTGACTTTAGTTTTGCCGAAAGGCCCGGCGCTGCCGGATGAAGTGACAGCAGGGCTTAATACAGTGGGAATTCGCATTCCGTCTCATCCAGTGGCCTTGGCCTTACTTAGAAAAGCAGGTGTTCCGGTGGCTGCACCCAGTGCCAACCTTTCGGGTAAGCCGAGTCCAACGAGTGGCAGCCACGTCTGGCAGGATCTCCAAGGCAAGATCCCGTTGCTACTGGATGCAGGAACCTGTGCGGTGGGCCTGGAGTCCACAGTACTCGATTTGAGTGGAAGTGTGCCGACGATTCTTCGTCCGGGCGCGATTTCCAGAGAGCAACTGGAGGACGTGCTTGGGGAGGTGCGCATAGATAGACCTTTACAAGGACGCGTCCCTAAAGCTCCAGGGATGAAGTATCGCCACTACGCTCCCAAGGGGGATATGATCCTCCTCCAAGGAAGCCGGGAGAAGATCTTGCAGCGAATGGAGGATGAAATCAGCAAAGCCCACCGCCGTCTTAAAAAAGTTGGAATCCTCTGTACTTTGGAGAGTGCCCCTTTCCTCCATGAACAACGGCCTGACCTCCTCTTTGTCCTCGGTTCCGAGGAGCGCCCTGAGGAAGTGGCCAGTAACCTATTTGAAGGACTTCGGCTCTGCGACAGTCAGGAAATGGACATCATCCTGGCTGAGGCTATTGAAGAAGGCGGTGTCGGTATGGCCGTGATGAATCGTTTGGAAAAAGCCGCCGGGCATCGCCTTATCCGAGTGTAGCTCCGATGCTTGAGGCCTCGATTCGGTCTGCCTGCTGACCTGAAGGCATATAATATTTTTAGAAAACACCGAGGAGGCATGCCTCTTGAACCTAGGCTGGATTACGGTGATCGCCGTGGCTTTGGGTGCCGACGCCTTTTCTATGGCCTTGGCCATCGGATTGGCTGGAATTAGAAGAGCGATGGTCGTGCGCCTTTCCTTTGTCGTAGCCGTATTTCATATCTTTATGCCGCTGGTGGGCCTGGCTGCAGGGCAGGCACTGGGTATGTTCTTAGGAAATATCGCCAAGGCCGTGGGAGCCTTGATCCTAGTGTGGCTTGGAGTGCGGATGCTTGTCGGCGTGCTGAGGCCCGAGGCGCAAAGGTATCCCCTTTCTCAGGCACGCGAGAAGATGCGGCGGAGAAAGTTTTCGAAAGGGGCAGCGCTGCATGGGGCTGGAATCTATGCCCTGGCGGCGAGTGTCAGCCTTGATGCTTTAAGTGTCGGCTTTTCTTTGGGAGCTTTGGGTAGCAATATTGGTTGGACCGTTTTGATTATAGGTGGAATTGCCGGATTGATGACACTTATGGGCTTAGTGCTCGGCCGCCTTCTCGGCTCCTGGGCGGGGGAGCGGGCAGAGTTGTTGGGCGGATTAGCCTTAGTGCTTATCGGTTTTAAAATATTTTTTTGAAAGTGCTTGCGATTCTGTTCGGAGAGGTAATACTATATGGTGCTGGCATTGGCTTCAATCTTAGCGAGGGGGAAGTGTGTGGTGGACAAGCATAGGCGAGATAGGCAACAGGAACAGGAGAACGGAGCGCGGAAGTTGCTTTTTGTCTGCACAGGCAATACTTGCCGTAGCCCCATGGCGGAAGCTTTGGCCGCAGAGATTTTGGGTTCTGAGGTGAAGGCAAGTTCAGCCGGGCTTGGGGCTTGGGATGCTGAAGAGGCCAGCCCTCAGGCTATTAAGGCGATGAGGGAACGGGGCTTTGATCTGTCGCGTCACCGCGCTCGACGGCTTTCACGAAGTATGGTTTTGGAAGCAGATTTTATCATTCCGATGACGAAGAGTCAGGAACAGATGTTAAAGGAAGAGTATCCGGAGTTTGCCGAAAAAATCCGGCGTTTAGCTGCCTGGGCAGTTTCAGAAGCGGATGTGTGTGACCCCTGGGGGGGCAGTGTTGCGGAGTACAGGGCCTGTGCCCTTCAAATTGCTGAATACCTAGAGGGGGCTAAGGACGCACTTAGAGAGCGATAGGCGTGGAAACGGGCATAGATTACTTAAGAAAAGCCAAACTATCCTGAAGAACCACAGCGAATTTTTGCTTTAATTTGCAGGGATTGCTTGAGTAATGTAGAAATTAGTCAGTCGGGGGTGGAGTGTGTGAAAATAGCACTAGGGGCAGACCACGGCGGTTATGAATTAAAAGAAGCTATCAAAATACACCTCAAAAATAAAGGGATAGAGGTGCTCGATACGGGAACGGATTCCCTGGAATCCGTGGATTATCCGAGATATGGGTTTGCGGTTGGCGAAGCGGTGACAACCAAATCCGCCGATTTAGGGATTGTCATCTGTGGGACAGGCCTGGGAATCTCCATGGCCGCGAACAAGGTTCCAGGTATCCGGGCGGCTGTCTGTACCGAGGCCTACTCCGCACGCATGGCGCGCGAACACAATAACGCCAATGTCTTGGCACTTGGCGGACGAGTGACAGGTGTGGGGTTGGCCTTAGATATTGTGGATGTCTTTTTAGCCACCGAGTTCGCGGGCGGGCGGCATGCCCGACGGGTGGAATTGATTACGGCGATTGAACGGGGGGAAAAGTTGTAGACGGAGGGTCGCATGTTGACGGGATTCGGGAGGTAATCATGATGCCGAATGCGGTGGGAAGTTTTCTTAAAGAATTAGCCCAAGTCTGGGAGAAAGTGCTGCCGGAGTTTTTCCTACAGGCCAATTTGCACCCCAAACAGGTGCTGGTTTTGGGATGCAGTACCAGTGAAGTGGTCGGCGAACGGATTGGGCAAGGGAGCAGCCCGGATGTGGCAGAGGTGCTCCTTCATCCGCTTAGGCGCTGGGCCAAGCAGCAAGGGATTTTTTTGGCGGTTCAGGGTTGTGAACACATCAACAGGGCGTTGGTGGTGGAGGAAGAATGTGTGGAGTATTACCGGCTGGAACCGGTTACGGTTCTTCCTGCCCTGCATGCGGGAGGGGCCATGGCGGTCAAGACGTGGGAAACGTCGGAGCGGCCCGTCATGATTGAGCAGATTCAAGGACATGCGGGGATTGATATTGGGGATACCTTCATTGGCATGCATTTGAAACCAGTGGTTGTCCCGATGCGCCTAGCGGCGAATACGCTGGGCCACGCCCATTTGACGACAGCCCGTACCCGACCGCGTTTAATCGGCGGGAAACGGGCCGTTTACCCGTGACATCAGGAGTCAGGAATCATTAAGTAAGGAGTGGAACGAATGGACTACATAAGGCAATGGGTTGCCCCGCAGGATCCGGAGGTAGCCCGGGCGATTGAGCTTGAGGAAAATCGGCAGAGGAACAAGATCGAACTCATCGCTTCCGAAAACTTTGTCAGCCGGGCAGTCATGGCTGCTCAGGGCTCCGTACTTACCAACAAATATGCGGAAGGCTATCCGGGCAAACGGTATTATGGCGGCTGTGAGAATGTGGATATCGTAGAGGATTTGGCACGTGAACGGGTTAAGACGCTCTTTGGTGCCGAGCATGCCAACGTCCAGCCTCATTCCGGGGCACAGGCTAACATTGCGGTTTACTTTGCGATGTTGAAGCCGGGTGATGTGGTTCTCGGCATGAACCTGGCTCACGGTGGGCATTTGACCCACGGCAGTCCAGTCAATCTGTCGGGGATGTACTTTAAATTTGTTCCCTATGGCGTGGATCAAGAAACAGAACGGATTGACTATGAACAAGTAAGGGTTTTGGCGCGCGAGCACAAACCGAAGCTGATCGTCGCGGGAGCGAGTGCTTATCCGCGCAAGTTTGATTTTAAAACCCTTCGGGAAATAGCGGATGAAGCTGGGGCCTATCTCATGGTGGACATGGCTCACATCGCTGGGATCGTTGCTGCAGGCCTGCATCCGAGCCCGGTTCCCTATGCCGATTTCGTCACCTCCACGACGCACAAGACCTTGCGCGGCCCGCGGGGTGGACTGATTCTCTGCAAAGCTCAATATGCCAAGGCGATTGATAAGGCGATTTTCCCCGGAACCCAAGGTGGTCCGCTGATGCATGTGATTGCGGCGAAAGCGGTCGCTTTCGGCGAAGCGCTGCGCCCGGAGTTCAACGCCTACCAAAAGCGGCTTCTTGATAACGCTCAGGCTTTGGCTAAGACCTTGCAGGCAGAGGGATTCCGGATCGTTTCCGGTGGCACGGACAACCACCTCATGTTGGTTGATGTCCGTTCCAAGGGTTTGACAGGCAAAGAAGCGGAGCATATTCTTGATGAGGTAGGGATAACGGTTAACAAGAATACCATCCCGTTTGACCCTGCCGGCCCTCTGGTCACGAGCGGCATTCGCTTGGGCACTCCCGCAGTGACGACCCGGGGAATGACACCTGAGGCGATGCAGCGTATTGCTAGGGCGATTAATCTGGCACTTGTTACCCAAAATGACGCGGAGAAGCGGGAAGAGGCCCGTAAGATTGTAGCTGCGCTCTGTGCGGAGTTCCCGCTCTATTCCGATTTGGATTAAATGATACCCTGACAATGGGAGGGAACGTATGGGAAAGGTATATGTCTTGGATCATCCGTTAATCCAGCACAAACTAGCGCTCATTCGAGATAAAAACACAGGTTCGAAGGACTTCCGTGATCTTGTGGAAGAAGTCGCTATGCTCATGGCCTACGAAGTGACGCGGGATTTTCCGCTGCAAGAAGTGGCGATTGAGACCCCGGTGGCTACGGCCACAACGAAGATGATTGCCGGACGTAAAGTAGGGTTGGTGCCGATCCTGCGTGCCGGCCTGGGGATGGTTGATGGCATGCTTAGGCTCATTCCTGCCGCAAAAGTTGGGCATGTCGGGCTCTATCGCGATCCTGAAACTCTGCAGCCTGTGGAGTATTACTGCAAGCTGCCCCCGGATGTGGAGGAGCGGGATCTGATTGTGATTGATCCGATGCTGGCGACCGGAGGCTCAGCGAGCGCCGCGATTACTTTTTTGAAAGAACGGAGCGCTCGCAGCATCAAGCTGATGTGTTTAATCGCCGCGCCGGAGGGAATCAAGGCGGTCGAGGAAGCCCATCCGGATGTGGATATTTTTGTCGCGGCGGTAGACAAACAGTTGAATGACCATGGCTACATTGTTCCAGGGCTTGGGGATGCCGGAGACCGGCTGTTCGGTACCAAGTAATGAGTGCGAAAGAACGCCCGAGCTGGGATAGTTATTTTATGCAGCTCGCTGAGGTGGTCTCAGGGCGATCCACTTGTTTGAGGCGGCAAGTCGGCGCAGTGATTGTCAAGGATAAACAGATTTTGAGTACAGGGTACAACGGCAGTCCGAGTGGGTTGAAACACTGCGCGGAGGTCGGCTGCCTTAGGCAGCAGTTGGGGATCCCCTCTGGGGAGAGGACGGAAATCTGTCGGGCGGTGCACGCGGAACAGAATGCCTTGATCCAGGCCGCCAAACACGGGGTTGCGCTTGAAGGGGCGGACATTTACACGACGGTGGAACCGTGCGTTCTCTGTACTAAACTTCTGATTAATGCCGGGATCCGGCGCATTATTTACCAGGTTCCTTACCCGGACTCCTTGGCGCGGGAGCTGTCTCTCGAAGCGGGATTGGTGCGGGAGCTTTTTAGAAATGGAGAGCTATGAAGAAACAGCGAGCGGTCATGGTTGTCTTCGGTACCCGTCCGGAAGCCATCAAAATGGCCCCCGTGGTCAAGGCGTTGCAAAGCGCCCCGGGTATCTGCTGCCGGGTAGTGGTAACCGCCCAGCACCGGGAGATGCTTGACCAAGTATTGAACCTGTTCCGGATTGTCCCGGACGTTGACCTCAACCTCATGAAACAGGGACAGACCCTAACCGAGATCACCACACGCGCCCTTAATGGGTTATATGAAGTAATTCAGAAGGAGCGTCCGGATCTGGTTTTGGTGCATGGGGACACAACAACAACGTTTGCAGCGGCTCTAGCGGCCTTTTACGCTCAGATTCCGATTGGGCACTTAGAGGCAGGGCTAAGAACCGGAAACAAGTATTCACCGTTTCCGGAAGAGATGAACCGCAAGTTGGCGGGTGCTTTAGCGGATATTCATTTTGCTCCGACGGAGACGGCGCGCGAAAACCTATTGCGGGAAGGAGTTGCGCCTGAGCGCATTGTGGTGACGGGTAACACCGTTATTGATGCGCTTCTGGCTACGGTGCGTCCAGACTACGAATTTGCCAATTCGGAACTCAAGGGGATTTTGGCAGCAGAAGCGGGACGGCGCATGATTTTGGTGACGACACACCGGCGGGAAAATTTAGGCGAGCCGATGCGCCAGATTTACCAGGCCTTAAACACGACGCTTAAGGAGTTCCCGGACAGTTATGTTCTCTTTCCGGTGCACAAGAATCCGAAAGTGCGCGAGACCGTGAATGCAGTCCTTGGGGGGCATCCCCGGGTTCATCTCATTGAGCCTTTAGACTATGAGCCGTTTGTCAATCTGATGGCAGAAGCGTATTTGCTGCTGACCGATTCCGGAGGGATTCAGGAAGAGGCGCCTTCGCTGGGAAAGCCGGTATTGGTCGTCAGGGATACGACGGAGCGGCCGGAGGCGCTAACCGCCGGAACCGTAGCCTTGGCCGGAATATCCTATGACGGAGTATTACAAGCATTGCGCATCCTTTTGGCCAACCAAGCCGCATATTCGAAGATGGCTCAGGCCTTAAATCCCTACGGGGATGGCCGGGCAGCTGTTCGAATCGTCGAATATATCGGCAGCCATCAAATATAGGGCGCGATAATCGGTGCGGTTAAAATACTGAACGAGATACTGTATACGAATACGGATTAGTGCGAAAAATAGATGTTATAGAGTAAAATAGAATTTTTATTCAGGTTAAAAGCAGGAATTAGGGCTTGAATGGCGAATAACCGAATGTAAGTGGTTTGAGGAGTTTGAGGGGTTTGAGATGAAACAAGGGCGAAGAGCTTGGGTTAAGGCCGTATCCCTCGGTACAAGTATTCCCGCCACGTTTGCCGCACTGGTTATGGGTGGCTTTTATTTAGGTCGTTTTTTGGATCGGCAGCTAAATACATCGCCTTGGTTGCTGTTGGCATTCCTGTTCGGCGGCATGGTCTTAGGTGGGTTTTATTTTGCTTATGCCTTGAAAGCACTGGGGATGACCGACGATGAGAAGTAATACCGTGCCTTTGTGGGTGGGTACAGCCACACTATTTATAGGAATAGCTATCACGGGGCGTAAAGAGCTTTTGGGTGCAGTGGTCGGTTATTGGTTAGGATTTTGTAATTCGGCGTGGCTTTATCGCGATACGCGGCGCAGCGTCAATTTGGAAATGCGTCAGGCGATAAGCAGGATGCGTCGAAGTTTTTTCGCGCGTTTAGGCGTGGTCACCATGGTAGTGATCGGAATGGCTCGCTTTCAGAAAGGCTGGTTGCCAGACTTGGCATTTGGTATAGCGGTGGGGTTGCTAGTATCGCTGGTCTTTTATGTTCGCCGTCATATGCTTAGGGAAAGGGGGGATTGAAGAAGTGCACGAGGAAACCGTATATTGGTATTTGGGAAACATGACCTTTAATGCTCGAACGCTGGTGATGACTTGGATTGCCATAGCGTTGATGTTGCTCTTTGTGTTTTTAGGAGTACGACGCCTGACAAGCGGCAAACCGGGCAAAATGCAAAACATCTTGGAATGGGTTGTGGATTTTGTCGGCAAGCTCATCTCAGACAACATGGATCTCGATAAGGCCCGTCCGCTGTTTGGTTATCTTCTGACGCTCATTATGTTTATTTTCTTTTCCAACATGCTTGGGCTTTTACCCAATATTACATTTAACGCTTTTGAGTATTTTCATGTGGAGACGGCCCACCTGAATAAGATTTTTGAAGGAGACAGCATGATGTCTCCGACAGCCGACATCAACACGACACTGGCTTTGGCCATCTTGACAATTATTATTGTGATTGTCATGGGGATTAAGCACAAAGGGATTCATTATTTTCACCATTTTATTGAACCCTATCCGGTATTCCTACCGATTCATGCCATTGATATGTTGTCCAAGCCGATGACGCTGGCGTTCCGTCTTTTTGGCAACATTTTCGCCGGCGAGGTATTGATCAAGGTTATTCTTATGCTGCCGGGAATCTGGGTATTGCCGGGAATTATTCCGGATACCATTTGGCTTGGATTTAGTGTTTTTGTCGGGGCGATCCAGTCCTTCGTGTTTACGGTGCTCACGACAGCCTATGTCGCACAAGCAGTTTCGGAATCACACTGAGGACGCTTGGGGAAGAGGAATAAGGGAAGGTTTTCAGTGCCAATGCACTGAGGGAATAATAAATTTTTTGGGGGATTATGAAAGGAGGAAACTCTTGTGGATGTACATGCTGCAGCAGCACTTGGTGCAGGGATAGCGGCTGGTTTAGCAGCCCTTGGAGCTTCAATTGGTAATGGTAACGTAATCAGTAAAACGGTGGAAGGTATCTCACGCCAGCCGGAAGCGAAAGGTTCTCTTCAAGGAACTATGTTTATCGGGGTGGGTTTGATTGAGGCCTTGCCGCTCTTGGCTTGGGTCGTCGGCTTGCTTCTCTATTTGAAGTAAGACAGCCAATACGGGTGGGCGTACCTGTCACAGCAAGGGGGAACAGTAGTTCCCCCTTGCGGAAATCAGACTTGGACGAACCAGCCTTGAGAGGGGGATAGACATGGGAAATCCTATAGACATTAACTATACGCTTGTTGCTCAAGTGTTATCCTTCTTGGCGCTTGTATGGGTTGTGAGTAAGTTTGCTTGGACGCCGCTCATGAATGTGATGGAACAGCGGCGGCAAGGTATCGAGGATACTTTGGCCCAGGCTACGAAGGAAAGACAGCAAGCAGAACAAATAAAGCGGGAATACCAAGAGGAAATGAAGAAAGCCCGTCAGGAAGCGCAGGCTCTCATTTCCAAAGCCATGAAGGTCGGCGAAGAGCGGGCGGCTGAGATCTTGGCAGGGGCCCATGAAGAGGCGGAAAAACTCAAAGTTTCGGCCTTAGCGGATATTCAACGGGAGCGGGATCAAGCGATCGCCGACGTCAAGGCCCAGGTGGCCGATTTATCCGTCGCGGTTGCGGAGAAACTGATTCAGCAAAAACTCGATTATGTCGGTCAAGAGCAGCTCATTGAGCAATTCATTCAAGAGGTAGGGGAAATGTAATGCAAAGCGGTGCCTTAGCACGCCGATATGCCCAAGCCTTGTTCGAGATTGCCCGAGAGACGTCGCTGGATCAGATTGAGCGGGAACTGACAGAGCTGACACAGTTCATTGAAGAACAAGAAGGGGTTCAACAGGTCTTATATCATCCGCACATTTCTCTGACGGAAAAGAAAGCGTTGATGGACAAGCTTCTTGTCGGGCAGCTCAGTGATGTGATGCGGCATTTTCTCTATCTGCTCATCGACCGCCGCAGGCAGAATTTTTTGCCCTTGATTCGGCGCGAATTTAGTTACTTGGCCGATGAGGAGCGTCAGATTATCGAGGCTAAAGTAGCGACAGCGGTGACCTTGACACCGAATCAAACAGAGCGGCTCAAGGCCGAACTCAGTCGGATGACCGGAAAATCCGTGCGTCTGGTGAGTGAGTTGCGCCCTGAACTGGTCGGCGGGGTCTTGGTCCAAGTCGGCGATCGCGTGATGGATGGAACGATCAAGCATGCGCTCGAACGCATGAAACTAGAATTGCGTAGAAATACAAGCGCAGAACCTCAGGGAATAGGGGTGAAATAAGAGGATGAACTTACGTCCGGAAGAAATAAGTTCGATCATAAAACAACAGATAGAGCGCTATGAAAACGCGGTTGAAGTTGTTGACGTAGGCACCGTTATCCAGGTTGGGGACGGGATTGCCCGCGTTTATGGCTTGGAGAAAGCCATGTCTGGGGAACTCCTGGAATTTACAGGAGGGGTCTATGGCATGGCAATGAACCTTGAAGAGGACAACATAGGCTGCGTTATCCTCGGACCGTACACGGCCATCAAAGAGGGGGATCAAGTCAAACGTACGGGTCGCATCGTGGAAGTTCCTGTGGGAGAGGCCATGATCGGTCGTGTCGTGAACGCCCTGGGCCAACCGATTGACGGTAAGGGCGAAATTCAGACCACAAAGTTTCGTTCCATAGAGTCGAATGCTCCCGGTGTCGTTGCGCGCAAGTCCGTGCATGAGCCACTGCAAACGGGCCTTAAAGCGATTGACGCCATGGTGCCAATCGGTCGGGGGCAACGGGAACTGATCATTGGCGACCGCCAAACCGGAAAAACGGCCGTAGCCATTGATACCATCATTAACCAAAAGGGCTTGGATGTGATCTGCATTTATGTAGCGGTCGGACAGAAGGCTTCGACGGTGGCCGGTGTTGTGAAGAAGCTGGAAGAACACGGCGCCATGGATTATAGTATTGTCGTCGCGGCGACTGCATCTGAACCGGCTCCCATGGTTTATATTGCTCCGTATTCCGGTTGCGCTATGGGTGAAGAGTTCATGTACAATGGCAGGCATGTTCTGATTATCTATGATGACCTGTCCAAACAGGCTGTGGCTTATCGTGAACTCTCACTGCTTCTGAAGCGCCCTCCTGGACGGGAAGCGTATCCAGGGGACGTATTTTATTTGCACTCCCGCCTTTTGGAACGGGCTGCGAAACTTGCGCCTGAGCTTGGCGGCGGCTCCATGACGGCCTTGCCGATCATTGAGACCCAGGCTGGAGACGTGTCGGCTTATATTCCGACGAACGTGATTTCCATCACGGATGGCCAGATTTTCCTGGAAGCGGACTTGTTTTATTCAGGCTTCCGTCCGGCCATTAACGTTGGTCTTTCCGTATCCCGCGTCGGCGGCTCGGCCCAAATCAAAGCGATGAAACAGGTTGCAGGTCAACTCCGCCTGGACTTGGCCCAATACCGTGAACTGGCAGCCTTTGCCCAGTTCGGTTCAGACCTGGATAAGGCGACGCAAATGCGTCTGAATCGCGGACAGCGTACGATGGAGATTCTCAAGCAGGCCCAGTATCAACCGATGCCGGTTGAAGAGCAAGTTGTCGTTATCTTTGCAGCTGTGAAAGGGCTCGTCGATGACATTTCGGTGGAAAACATTCTGAAATTCGAAGAAGAATACCTGCGCTTCATGCGCTCCGTCAAGGCTGATATCCTGACTGAGATCCGGACGAAGAAAGTCCTTGCCGATGAGTTGTCAGCGCAAATCGAAAAGGCCATCCAGGAATTCAAACAAGGGTTTATAGCCTAGTAAAGGAGTCGGTGACAGTGGCAGGAGTACGCGATATTCGTCGGCGGATCCGTAGCGTGCGCAACATGCAGCAGATCACGAAGGCGATGAAAATGGTGGCTGCAGCCAAACTGCGCAAGGCGCAGGAGAAAGTTATCGCTGCCCGCCCCTATGCCCGCCAGCTGCAAGCGGTGCTGGCCCGGCTCGCCCAAGCCCAAGTGGATGTCAGTCATCCCCTTTTGGAAAAGCGGCCTGTCCAGAAGCTGGGGTACATCCTGGTAACATCGGATCGCGGCTTGTGTGGGGGTTTTAACGCCAGCCTAATCCGCATGACGGACAGTATCATCCAGGAAGAGAGTCGCAGTTCGGGATTGGTAGCCGTCGGCCGGAAAGGACGGGATTTTTTCCGTCGTAAGGCAAATCTCATCACTGAATTTATCGGGCTCGGTGATGACCCCAGCTACGGTCAGGCTAAAAACATTGCCGAGGCAGTGATTCGGCTCTATCAAGATGGGGAACTGGATGAGGTTCATTTAATTTATGCAGAGTTTATCAATGCCATCCAACAGAAACCCACGATGCTGAAACTGCTTCCTATCGAACAACCGGAAGGTAAGCTGGGAAGGCAATATATATTCGAGCCCTCGCCTGCGGATATCATCGCTCGCTTGCTGCCAAAGTACGTTGAGATCCTGGTCTTTCGTGCGTTATTAGAGAGTAAAGCGAGTGAGCAGGGGGCACGGATGACAGCGATGGGCTCGGCGACAGACAATGCCAAAGAGATGATTGATCGACTGACTCTGGCGATGAACAGAGCCAGGCAGGCGGCCATTACGAAAGAGATTTCTGAGATTGTCGGAGGAGCTGCTGCTTTAGAGTAGGCTGCCGGAGATGCCCAAGAAGGAGGTAGTAACGAGTGATTGTCGGAAAGATTGTCCAAGTTCTGGGTCCGGTTGTTGACGTGGAGTTTGCTCCTGAGGAACTGCCGGAAATCTATAGTGCGATCAAGGTCATGGCACCTGACCGGAAAATCAACATCACCCTAGAAGTAGCTCAGCATTTGGGAAATGATACGGTTCGCTGCGTAGCCATGTCTTCAACGGACGGCCTTACGCGCGGAATGGCTGCAGAGAGTACGGGTGCCCCGATTACCGTGACCGTGGGCTCGGTGACGTTAGGCCGGATGTTTAACGTCCTGGGTGAACCGATCGACGGTGGGGAGCCTGTGACGTCAGATACCCATTATCCCATTCATCGGCCCGCTCCCAAGTTTGTGGATCAGGATGCATCTGAACGTATTCTCGAAACGGGGATTAAGGTCGTTGATCTCTTGGCCCCGTACGCTAAAGGCGGGAAGATCGGACTGTTCGGGGGAGCTGGTGTCGGCAAGACCGTTTTAATCCAGGAACTCATTAACAATATTGCCAAGCAGCACGGTGGGCTCTCAGTCTTTGCCGGCGTAGGTGAGCGTACCCGCGAGGGGAATGACCTCTGGAACGAGATGAAAGAGTCCGGCGTTATTGACAAGATGGCCATGGTGTTCGGACAGATGAACGAGCCGCCGGGTGCCCGCCTGCGAGTCGGTCTTACCGGATTGACGCTGGCCGAGTACTTCCGCGATGAGCAGGGCAAGGATATGCTCCTCTTCATTGATAATATCTTCCGCTTCACCCAGGCCGGTTCCGAGGTTTCCGCGTTGTTAGGCCGCATGCCTTCTGCCGTTGGTTATCAGCCGACTCTGGCTACGGAAATGGGTGCGCTTCAGGAACGGATCACTTCCACTCGGAAAGGTTCCATCACTTCAGTTCAGGCTATTTATGTGCCGGCAGACGACTTGACAGACCCTGCCCCGGCGACGGCCTTTGCCCACTTGGACGCGACTACGGTTCTGTCACGCCAGATTGCGGAGATTGGGATTTATCCTGCGGTGGATCCCTTGGATTCAACCTCCCGGATCCTGTCCCCAGGCATCCTGGGCGAGGAGCACTACCACGTCGCGCGGGCGGTACAGCAGATTCTCCAACGGTATAAGGAACTGCAGGATATCATTGCGATTCTCGGTATGGATGAATTGTCCGAAGAAGAGAAACTCATCGTATCCCGGGCCCGCAAGATCCAGCGCTTCCTCTCCCAGCCCTTCCATGTGGCCGAAGCCTTTACAGGGCAACCGGGTAAATACGTTCCACTTAAAGAAAGCATTCGCGGCTTTAAGGAAATTGTCGATGGCAAACATGATAATCTGCCGGAAGCAGCCTTCCTTATGGTCGGTACTATTGACGAGGCTATGGAAAAAGCCAAGACATTGGGGGCGTAAGCTATGGCGGGAACGTTTGCACTGCGCGTCGTTTCTCCTGAAGGCAATGTCCTGAAAGACGATGTGGAGTTTATGGTATTGCCAAGCGAAGCGGGCGAACTCGGTATTCTTCCAAACCATGCTCCCCTGATCGCCGGATTGAATGTGGGCGTTATGCGCTACACTAAAGACGGTAGTACCCAGCGCCTGGCGATTTCGGGAGGGTTTGTAGAAGTTGCGGACAATCAAGTGACGGTCTTAGCTGAAACGGCTGAGCCGGGAGAAATGATCGACTTGGAGCGGGCCTTGGCTGCGAAGGAACGGGCGGAGAAGCGTCTGTCTATGCGGACCGGCGAAATCGATGTTCGGCGGGCAGAGCTGGCCTTAAGAAAAGCTCTCGCCCGGATTAACGCCGCTGAGGACGGAGCGAAGCACCACTAAGGTCAAGGCTAAGGCGATTGACCGAAAAACAAGCCGGGATGCGTATTTATGAACTAAGTAAAAAAGACCCCCATTTGGGGTCTTTTTCTACGTTCTACTTAGGTTTTCTTTATGAGTCTTTGGCAACACTACTATTATCAATAAAAGAAAAGAGTGTTGTTTTGTGTTGAACTCCCGGTATAATGAGGTGTTGGGATTTTGCGGTCTAGACCGGCTAAAAGGCATGTTTCCAGGGACTTTAGGCCTTGTTTTGGGCCTGCTTTTGCTGTTGCAGTCATTTACGATTCCACTCGCTACTTCGGGACTGAGCAGGAGACAAGCCCTTCTCCTGGGCTCTGGGGCAGGCTCATCCACGGAGGCCGAGGTTAAGGTGGTTGTCTGGTTGCCGGAATCTGATGAAGCTACGGTGGCTGCCCTCCTGCCGACCGGGTGGGACTGGAAGATCCGGGCTATAGGTATAGGGCGTTCCGCCTTGAGCGCGAGCAGTTCGCGCAAGATGAGCAAAGCCGAGGAAGAAAACTTATTGCCTTGGTATTTGAATTTCTCCGCTAGGGTGAGGGCTCAAAGAGGTCAGGTTTATTTAGAAGAACGGGTTCACGAAGGGATAGACATTCAGCGTTATTTCGCCCAGGACGGTGCTGTACCGCTGCAGTGGGCGCGTTCAGGGGCAACCACATCGCTCTCTGGCTATTTGTCGGGGTTCGGGGATCCTGTGCGAGCGGGTTCAGATCCCATCAATCTCCAAGTGTTGACGCGGATGAACGAACGTGGTGGAGAAACCCTTTTGGCGTTGCCTGTTTTACTAACCGAGTTTTAAGTCTCAGTTGGTTGTAGGACTTAGGAGCCGAGTCCTTGGGAATTTAGTTTTGTTTTGTGGAACTAGGGCGAAGAAGCAGGAAATAGGGCTAAGAAAGACGAATAATTAACTTCTAGTAACAGTAGGGGGTGTCTCCAACACTTGAGCAAGTTAGTGGTAACAGGCGGCCAGCCGCTAGAAGGTACCGTTACAGTGAGTGGAGCCAAGAATGCAGTTTTGCCCATTATTGCCGCCAGCTTGTTAACCAGGGAACCGGTTCAACTGGACGATGTTCCGGAGCTTGTGGATGTCAATTTGATGGGGGAAGTGATTCAGGCTTTAGGGGCTAAGGTTGAGCGCAATGGCTCCCAGCTTAAAATTCACGTAGCTGAAATTACCAACATTGAAGCTCCTCACGATCTCGTATCCCAAATGCGGGCGTCCATCGTGATCATGGGGCCGCTCCTCGCTCGGGAAGGACGTGTGCGCATTTCTCATCCAGGTGGGTGTGCGATCGGCTCCCGCCCGATTAACTGGCATCTGAAGGGATTGGAAGCTCTGGGGGCGGATGTGCGCATGGATCATGGTTTTCTGGATGTTCGGGGAACCTTGAGAGGGGCCCGCATTTATCTTGATTTCCCCAGTGTCGGGGCAACTGAAAATATTATGATGGCTGCTGTTTTGGCTAAGGGAACAACGACCTTGGAGAACGCGGCTCAAGAGCCTGAAATTGTCGACTTGGCCAACTTTCTCAATGAAATGGGTGCTAAGGTTAGAGGCGCTGGCACCAGTATTATCCGGATCGATGGGGTACAGGAACTTTCCGGCACCAGCCATACGATTATTCCCGATCGGATCGAAGCAGGCAGCTACATACTCATGGCTGCTGCTACCGGGGGAGATGTTTTGGTGCAGAATGTGATTTCCGATCACTTGAACCCGATGCTGGCCAAGATGGAAGAGGCAGGAATTCCTTTTCGGGAAGAAGATGAGGGGATTCGGATCTTCAGTGAGGGCCGCTACCGTGCGGTTGACATCAAGACACAGGTTCATCCGGGATTTCCCACGGATCTCCAGGCTCCATTTATGGCCCTTCTGAGTAAGGGCCAGGGGATGGGCATGGTTACAGAGACAGTTTTCGAGAACCGTTTTATGCATGTCGATGAGCTAAAGCGCATGGGCGCGGACATAAGAATCGAAGGGCGCGTTGCCATTGTCCAGGGTGTCAGTAAATTAACCGGGGCACCGGTCACGGCCGCCGATCTACGAGCCGGGGCAGCGTTGATTTTAGCAGCTCTGTCTGCTGAGGGTACGAGTGAAATCAGCGGCGTGCAGCACATTGACCGAGGCTATGAACACATCGAGGAAAAGATCGCCCGCATTGGCGGGGTGATCCGGCGCGAGGACTAATAATCGTTACTTTAGTGCTTTGTTCAAAACAAGTCGCTGTGTGTACCTGTTCTCATACTTCATTCTGGACCTCCGCTACCAGTTCTTCAAAACTTGAATAGCGTTTTGCATTTGGGTCACGGCTTATTCTATTGGCTTCTTCCATAGCCGCTGTCGTTTCGGCATTGGGAATATTTAAAGAAATTTCAAAGGGTATTTTTCCCTGCCGAACAGCCTGTCGGACGAAGACGGTGAATGCCGTGGTCATATTCATACCCAATTCAGAGAAAAGCTGTTCTGCCTGCTCCTTGAGTTTTTTATCCATGCGAATGGTTAAATTTGCTGTTTCAGACATTTGCCATTCCTCCTTTGCTATCATTATATACATTTTAACACGAAATATGTGCATTATCAATGCAATGCACAAGTCCCGAGCAACGGTATCCTTATTGGCTTGCGTGAGAACAGACACAGTGCGAAAGACGGGAAATAAAAATGGCAGCATACCATTTATTGGGGTATGTTGCCATTTTTATTTTTGTAGGGCAAGATTTGAGGATTGACTGCATATGAATCAGAAAAAGGCTTGTACAGGATGGGGGGCTGGGAGTGAAAAAAGAATGGGCCTGGATCATCTTTTTGTCCCTGTGTATCGTGCTGATTTTACCTTGGAGCCTGCTCAGATGGCAAAAGGAAAAGGTAACCGGAGATGATGTCCAGGTACGGGTCTTAATGCCAGGTGGAGGGGTCGACACCCTGGGCTTGGAGAGTTACTTGGTTGGAGTGGTCGCCGCCGAAATGCCCGCCATGTTCGAACCGGAGGCCTTGGCCGCTCAAGCGGTGACTGCCCGTACCTATGCTGCCAAGCGTCTTGCTCACCCCATCCAGCCGGATCCGGGGTATGATGTTGATACTACGACGAAGACACAGGCATGGATCAGTGATAATGACATGCGCAAGCGCTGGGGCTGGTTTGGTTTTTGGCGTAACAGGGCCCGGATAGAACAGGCGGTCAAGGTGACCCGCAGGAAGGTTCTGGTCTTCGAGGGGGATTATATCGATGCCTTCTACCACAGCAGCAGCGGTCGCAAGCCCACAGAACGTGCCGAGGATGTCTGGAGTTCCTCCCGTCCGTATCTGCAAAATCGCAGCAGCGAGGAGGAGAATCCGCAGCGGTTCATCCAGCATATCAGCTTTACCCGGCAGCAGATTGCCGAGAAACTGGGGCTGTCTCCTGTTCCGAAAACTTTCTCCAGCACGGATTTAAAGATCCTGTCCCAAACATCTGCCGGACGGGCGAAAACCATAAGCGTTCTGGGTCGAACCTACCCAGCCTCCCAGTTCCGAACCCTTCTCGGCTTAGCCTCTACGGATGTCGAATGGGTCATCCAACCCGATGAACTCAAGATTACGACCTACGGAAACGGACACGCCGTGGGCATGTCCCAGTATGGGGCCAACGATCTGGCCAAAAAGGGCATGTTCTATGCAGAGATACTGGCCCATTATTATCCGGGGGCGAAGCTGTTGACGTTGGGGTGATGAGGGTTCTCATGTTTAATTGCCCCTTCTTCGGGTAACCCTATCTTTGAGGTGAGAATTATGAGCCTTAAGAAATGGGTTTTACCGGCGAGCCTATATTTA
>JAJZPA010000047.1 GCA_021811425.1 Bacillota bacterium
GGAAAAACTCATCCACAAAAAAAAGAGACCTTCCGTTTCTACGAGAGGTCTCTTGACATATCGATGTGAAGATTTTGCGAACATTCTAACCCAGGTTGGAACCCTATGCGGGTTAGGATTTGACGACTTTAGCCCAGGAATCCCGCAGGGATACGGTCCGATTAAACACCAGCTTCCCGTCACGGCTCTCTTTGGTATCCAGGCAGAAATAACCATGCCGTAAAAACTGGTAGCGGCTTCCCGCTTCTGCAAAGGCAAGCGATGGTTCAACCTTGCAGGCCACGAGCACATCCAAGGAGTTCGGGTTGATGTTGATCTTGAAGTCCTCCCCTTCAGGAACATCATCAGGGTTCTCCTTGAGGAAAAGGTGGTCATAAAGCCGGATTTCTGCATCGATGGCATGCTCTGCAGAAACCCAGTGCAAGGTGCCTTTGACTTTGCGGCCACTATTGGGTCCCCCGCTTTTGGTTTCCACATCATAGGTGCAGTGCAGTTCGAGGACTGCTCCGGTTTGAGGATCCTTGATGACATCCACGCACTTGATGATATAGGCATGCTTTAAACGGACTTCCTGTCCGGGGGAGAGCCGGAAAAACTTCTTCGGCGGATCTTCCATAAAGTCATCCTGCTCAATGTAGAGTTCACGGGAAAACGGGAGGGAACGCTTGCCCATTTCCGGTTTTTCCGGATTGTTCTCCGCTTCCAGCCATTCCACTTCTCCTTCCGGGTAGTTGACGAGCACGATTTTTAAGGGACGGAGGACGGCCATCACCCGAGGCGCACGCGCGTTCAGGTCTTCCCGCAGACAATGTTCAAGCAGCGCAATCTCCACCATGCTATTGCTCTTGGCCACCCCGATCCGATCACTGAAATCCCGGATAGATTCGGGGGTATAGCCACGGCGACGTAGTCCGGAAATCGTGGGCATACGCGGGTCGTCCCACTCGTCCACATACCCTTGTTCCACGAGTTCCCGCAGTTTGCGCTTGCTCATGACGGTATGGGTTAAGTTCAAACGGGCAAATTCAAGCTGCTGCGGACGGGCTCCGGGATTCACGTTTTCGATCACCCAGTCATACAGAGGTCGATGATCCTCGAACTCCAAGGTACAGATCGAATGTGTAATCCCTTCCATGGCATCGGATAACGGGTGGGCAAAGTCATACATGGGATAGATGCACCAAGTATCCCCGGTACGGTGGTGAGTCGCGTGGAAAATCCGATAGATGGCAGGATCCCGCATATTCAAATTGGGTGAAGCCATGTCAATCTTGGCCCGTAGTACCCGTGAACCATCCGGGAATTCACCGGAACGCATTCGTTCAAAGAGTTGAAGGTTTTCCACCACGCTACGGCTGCGGAAGTGGCTTTCTTTACCAGGTTCAGTGAGGGTTCCACGATACTCGCGCATTTCCTGGACAGTCAAATCATCCACATAGGCTTTGCCGTCACGAATGAGCTTGACTGCAAATTGATAAAGCCGCTCAAAATAATCGGAGGCATAGAATTTACGTTCTTCCCAGTCGAAGCCGAGCCAATGCACATCTTCCTGGATGGAATCCACGTATTCCACATCTTCCTTAGTCGGGTTGGTATCGTCAAAACGCAGATTGCAAAGCCCACTAAACTTCTGCGCGATACCAAAATTTAGGCAGATGGATTTAGCATGCCCGATGTGGAGGTACCCGTTCGGTTCAGGTGGAAAGCGCGTATGTACCTTGCTATCATGTTTGGCTATTTTGAGATCCTCGACGACGATGTCTTCTATGAAGTTCGACCCTGTGTATTCAGTAGTAATAAA
This sequence comes from Bacillota bacterium, assembly GCA_021811425.1. Taxonomy (GTDB): domain Bacteria; phylum Bacillota; class Desulfitobacteriia; order Desulfitobacteriales; family Desulfitobacteriaceae; genus JAJZPA01. The sequence continues at coordinate 1,802 of JAJZPA010000047.1, forward strand.
CGTGGCCCCCTTTGTATAACTTAATAGGTTAAGCATATCACATTCTATTTTAAAATATCTTATGAACTATTCATAGCCCCTTTGCCCAGGAATTAAACCTTTTAGCTCAATTTCGCTAACTAAGCCTCTCTCTCGGCCTCCCTTCTCAGCTTCGCATTTTGGGGCTCCCGCCTCATCGGACTTCGATTGATGAAAGCGGTCAGGTTTCTGTATGAGATCCCAGAGAACGGAAATCCTAAGAAAGAGATTTTGGAGAAAGGAAGTTTAGACATGGAAAAAGGGCAGCAAAAAAAGAAAAGTGTTCTCGTCATCAAGCGCAGAACGGTTTCCCCACTGAATAATCCTCCTCCATTTAATGCTGTAGATGCGGATCGGATTGGTAAGGACATAGGGAAAGACCGGGTTTAGCCCGGTCTTTCCCTATACTTAAACAGAGGGTTCTTTGGCAGCAGTAGGTTTATGAGGCCTTAATTTCTTTGAGGTCTCTTCAGTTTACTTTTTCTTCGCCTTCTTTTTACCCGGAGTAGAAGGCTTGATCGACACTTTGCGGCGGCTTCCAGCCATCTGCGTGGGTTTGGCTTTGGCTTTACGTCGACGCAGGTAGCGATCCAAGATAAAGGATGGTATGATGGCGATTAGGGCACTGTAGAAAGAGGAATACGGTAAGCCCGCAAAAATTGTGTTCACCGTGCCCAGGTAGATCAGGCTGAACAAGCCCCAAATCAGGATGTTTTGTTTCAAACGACTATTATGGCCCACGTAAAAGCACTCCTTCATCCAAATATTTAAGTATCGCAGAATACCACGGTCTTGTGGATGACGAAATAGATTTTCTGGAGGGAAATAGCTTTGAGTAAAGTTATGACTGTGACAATACGGCTAATGGGGATTCTTTTCCTCGTCCTTTTGCTTCTTTTCATTTATGCGCATAGCCATTTTCGGGTAGACGAAGGATTTACTGCTCTGCCGCTAAACTTTGACCCCTATACCAATAGTTCGCACTATGAGGGAAGTGGTGTCGCAGTAGACATACAGGGAGGGTTCGTTAAGGGATTGATTCGCGAACAAAATGGGAAATCCCTGCTTTTGCGATCCATCTCCCCATCTCCGACGATTAAAATTAAAAAACTTCCAGGTGCTTCAGCGCAGGAGGTGAGGATCAGTCTGGAAAACGTCGATCCGTTAAATACAGAGATCCAGCATCTGACGGGAAACGCTGCGCAGATCTCGGGGCCCCACACGGTGAGCTTTTCCGTGCCTTTGAACGAACAAGGCCTGGAAGTTAGCGTCAGCCCGAAAAATGCACATCCTGACTACACTGAATTCGTCATGCTCGGAGACAATCGCAATGGTTATCGTACGTTTGGACAGATCCTTAATCAGATCAACGGGATACGCCCTATCTTCGCCGTGGATGATGGAGATTTAGTTTTTGGCGGGGAAGCGAACAAATATCGCCTTTTCAATGAAACCCTGTCAAGCCTTCAGGTTCCCCTTTATACTACCCTTGGCAATCATGATATACGGGAAAACGGACGCGCAATCTATACGGAGCTTTATGGCCCGCCTTACTACTCCTTTGATTATGCAGGGAAGCATTTCGTCTTTCTGGACAGTTCACGCGGCTGGACGGAAAAGCGGGCAATCCCTGAAGAACAATATCGGTGGCTGGAACAGGATCTGCGTTTAGCTCAAGGAAAGTCAATCTACCTTTTTTCGCATATTCCCCCGACGGATCCGCGTACCTATAAAGATCCGAATACCCTGCCGAACATTCCGGGGGTTGCCAAACAAGGGTATTTTGAACGCATGATGAACAACTATACGCTGTACAAAAGTCTAAATCACGGTTTTCCTGATCCTGAGGAGGCCGCTCGCTTTGAACGCTTGATGGAAGCTTATCATGTGGATACTGTGTTTCTTTCTCATATCCATAGCTATTTCAGTTACATTAAGAATAACGTTCGTTACATCATCAGCGGCGGGGGCGGAGCCGAACTCCTTTCAGAAAATAGCTATTACCATTTTCTGAGGGTGAAATTGAGCGGTCGGGGAACGGATTTGGAAATGGTCGAACTCCCCTCTCCACCGAATGCAATTATGGACCGTTACCTTGCTGCAGGACAACTTTTCGCTCGTTCGCTCTACAAAGAATATACGACAGTGGTTTGGGCCGTTAGCTTAGCGCTGGCCCTCCTACTGGGGTTATTTCTTTGGCGCATTCGGCATGTCTGCTTAAAAGTATTACGGTTTAGCTTAGCCTGGCTTAAGATTGTGGGCAAAGAAGGACGAATTGCTTACAAGAAACTTAAAGAAAAGTGAAAGTTATACTTTCTATTGAGCTCGACAAAGATAAATGGCGGTTTGCGGGCCGACATCATGTCTGACGACATCCTGGAAAACAGCACGCATTTCTTTTTCCCCATCTCGCACAAAGGTAAAATAATCTCCTCCTTCAGCCCATTCCACGATATCACTGAGGATCTTTCGCCGTTGATTGTAATCATAAAAGAGAACCTTCCCTTTAGTTAAGCGGCTGGCTTCAGCGTACATAGTTGCGCGCAGATCCTTGCTGATTCCGTGGAGCACATATGAGGAGATTATTAAATCAAAGTCATGGTCTGGAAAGTCTAGCCCTTTGGTTACATCCCCAAGCTGAAAGTCAATCTCCGTCTTGCGCGTAGATTTCTCTGCGGCTCGGATCATCGACGGGGAAAAATCCACACCCGTAGCCTGGTATCCCCGTTCCGCAAAACAGTAAAGAAATGCCCCTGTGCCACAGCCGATATCAAGGATTTTACTTCCCGGAGGCAGTGCCAGATCCTGTTCATACCGGTCCAAGACATCCCGATAATTGGCAACCTGACCTTGAAAAAACCAATTGTAAATGGGTGCAATCCAGTTAAAGATACGTCGGTGTTTGTCTAACTCATTCATGACCCTCACGCCCTTATCTCGACACTATCCCCGACCTTGACTCTTGCACTCTTGTGCACGATCCCAAAACGGCCTTCGCGACTGATGATATACGGGCGTCCATGCTCTTTGAAGGCGATCCCAGTTCCCCCCATGGGCGTCTCCTTCCAGTCCCCAACCTTCGAGAACTTGAACCTCGAAAACATCCCCTTTAGTGGTTCCTCTTTTGGGGCTGATATGAATGGATAGAACTTTAGCCATAACACGAGTCCCCCACTTCCTTTTTTCTACGACTGTTTGTCTATTTATTATAGCAGGTTCCTGTGTAGAGACAAAAGGTTTTAGATTTTGGGCCTTGTGTTTATAGGGTGGCCAGAGTGCCAGGTACTAGGAGCCGTTGTTTATCTTTTGTATATCGAAGTATTTCAGAATGTTATGCTTCTCCTCAACTTCGACATGAAAGATTGGCTGCGGTTTACCCGCACTTACCCCATTCCAACGCAGATAAATTTCCTGCGCATACAACTTGCGGATAATGGGGTCTTCGTATTTAAGGAAGACCACAATATAATGAGCCGGAAGGTTCCCTTGGTTGGGATTGATTTTGCTCGTTTCCGGCACAATGACAAGGCTTGTAGAGGTGTTCTTGGGGATATCATTGACGAGGGAATGTTGCCACGTTAAAACCGGGGGAGCATTGAGAGCCTGCGCCATGACGAAAGTCTTGCTCCAGAGATTGTTAGCCGGATGTTCGCCGACATTTATAAATTTTAATTCAATATTCACCCCGTTTTTAAGATCCACGGTGGGCGATTCTTTAAATGTTAAATAGGGGCGAGCAGCTTCGCGCCCCGCGCGCCATGAACTGAGTGTGAGCAAGACCGTCACTAAAGCTGTGCAGGCAAAAACCACCGTGGCGATAGTGATGATGAGCTGATTCCAATCTCGTGTTCTCTTCCTTTGTCCCATAAAGCCCTGACCCCTCCATAGAGAGTGAAAATGTTTAACCGTGTACCGCGTATTGCGTGCCGCGTGCGAGTTGTTATCCGTTGATAATTCGGCCCCCATTCACATGTAAGATTTGCCCTGACATAAAGGCGGAATCATTGGCTGCTAAAAAGACATATGCCGGTGCAAGCTCAAACGGTTGTCCGGCCCGCTGCATCGGGGTCGTGCTGCCAAAAGTGGCCACATCTTCTGCGGCAAATGATGCGGGGATAAGCGGTGTCCACACAGGGCCTGGGGCCACTCCATTGACTCGAATTCCGGTCTTGACCAAGGATTCGGACAAGGAACGTGTCAACGATACCACGGCTCCTTTACTCGCGGAGTAATCGATCAGAAGTTCATTACCGGCGTAAGCCGTAATTGAGGTAGTGTTGATAATCGTGCTACCTGGTTTAAGAAACGGCAGAGCTGCCTTGGTCAGATAGAAATAGCCAAAAACATTGGTGCGGAAGGTCTGCTCTAATTGTGCCTGGGTAATATCCAGAATGCTGTTTTGCGGATACTGTTCTGCCGCATTATTTACTAATATGTCGAGATGTCCGTATTCTTGCATCGTTGTAGCTACAGCTTGCTGAGCGAAGGCTTCCTCACCGATCTCCCCCGCTAACGCCAGGCAGCGGCACCCGCTAGCTTCGATGCGCGCTTTGGTTTCGGAGGCGTCCTCATGTTCATTGAGATACAGAATGGCTACATCTGCGCCTTCTTTGGCGAAGGCAATAGCGACAGCTCGCCCAATGCCGCTGTCCCCACCACTGATTAGGGCCACTTTACCTTGCAGCTTGCCACTTCCTCTATAGTGAGTGTCTTCAAAAATGGGCCGGGGGTTCATTGGCCCTTCCAGGCCCGGCTGGTTTTGTTGATGTTGCGGGGGAAAGACCGGTTTAGGAATTTTCGGCTTACTCATAGGTGCTCCTTTCTGTAGAGACGTTTCGATGACGAAAGTTTGAGTTGAAATAGGGGTTCATAGAAAAGATTTTGCCCCTTGGCCACAGAATCAATTCCAAGAGTGAAAAAATAAGAAAAGCCAGTTCACTTTGAACCGGCTTTGGGATTCATGGATTGATTCACTTGAACAAGGCGTTAGACTTGCGGCTTAGCTTTCAGTTTGCGTTGGTAGTACATAAATACCGGCAGCGGAATCACAATCCAACCAAAGCTCTTGATTAAACTGTTGACGGCCCGGTCTTTAACTTGTTGTTGTTGCTGTTTTACCATGGCATCATAGTTTTTTTTGAGTTCTTCTTGGCTGAGGTTAGTGGCGGGCTGGCCGCTGAATTTTTCCGGCATGCGGCTGTAATCCTCAAAGGTCTGATAATAGGCCGGAGGAGCTGCAATATCGGCAACCGCCATAAAGGCAGCCACGCTTCCTCCAATAGTCATCATCAAGGTTGCTAACAAAACAATGTAGATGTAGGCGGTTTTCAGCATATCCCCACCCCTTTCTTCTCCTGTTATGTTCGGTAATGCAGAAGTATGTCCAGACCTGGAGGCGATGATGATTCCAACCACGATGACAAACACAATGAACGCCAAAACTAACATAATAAGACTTAAATTCACCATTCTATCTCCCTCGTTTATAATCTTGGTCATCAAGTACACACAACCTCGGACATTCGTTCAGTCCCCTTACATCAGGGGACAAGCGGGCTTTTGTAATCGTCCTTTACATCAAAGTGAGCCTTTTGAAGAATTTGTGCTAAATACTCGGGCGGAGTCGTGGCCACTTCCCGGTACATCTTCTGGGTGTAGAGATGATGGATTTGAGGAAACTCACAGTTAAAGAGCTTGCGCAGCTTGGCACCGGAATCATCGGCATCGACCAGAAGATAGACTTCTTTGTCACGCAATAAGTTTATGAACTCATCTAGGCGCGCATGGCTCAGTGTCCCATAGGTACAGGTTATTGCCACCGGTTGAGCAAGAACCTGCAGAAGTTTTTCTTTGTCGGTTTTGCCTTCAACGACAATGACCCTATCGCCTGCTTCGTTCACAGCTCACCTCGAAAGTCTTGACTCACCTTAGCCATCACAGGAATTACATCTCACCGTGCGAGAGTATAATTACAACTTTAAGAATGTCGAATTATAAAAGAAACCGGAGGTTCCAGGAACCTGTGCGGAACAGGGAAATCGGTAAACTACTCTTGGAATAACGTTTGGAGTTTCAATTCGACTTCCCGAAGTATTTCTTCGGGCGATTTATACGCAAATTTCGCAAATCGACCTATCCAATCAAGATTTTTGATCTGATCGGCCAGAATAACACCTTCTATCGGAAGTCCGTCTGGTAATTTTACTTCAAATGGATACCCCTTAATCTTACTTGTTATCGGACAAAATAATGCTAATCCTGTTTTCTGGTTATATTCTATAGGCGATAATACTAGGGCAGGTCGTTCGCCAGCTTGCTCATGCCCAACCTGCGGGCTGAATTGTAGCCATACCACATCTCCCTTGTCTGGAATATAGTTAGTTACCATTCCTCCTTCCCCACTCGTTTTCCGGTTTGAATTTCTCCATGAAGATTTTCTGGGGTTATTTGATCCAGAAGTTCTTTTAGGGAATAAGCCCTAGGTTTAATTGTTATTGATCCGTCCACAATTTTTATTTCAACAGGAGTGCCGTTTTTAATACCAATTTCCTTGGCTGCATATTGGGGAATGTGAAGACCTAAACCATTGCCCCATTTTGTAATTGTTGCGATCATCCTAAAACCCCCTTTTGCATATATACATAGTATATACAACCCAGTGTTTTTTAGCAACTACACTTTTTAGATCCAGCGTCATAATTCTTGAGGCTAGTTATTCTGTTCAGTTTATCATACTCATACGCAGAATGAATGCCATTCGTTACGCCCCCACAAGCTTTAGATGACAGTGTCCCGGCCAGATATCGAAACTATCGAAGATATAAATACCGTTCCATGCTTTTCACATAAGGGGACCATTCCTCTTCCGGGTGGTGTTCCCGAGCCTGTTTGAACTGCCAAAGTTCGGCTTCCAAGGCATCCGCATAATGGACGATCACGGCTTCAATGCATTTGGGGCGACGAGGGGACTGCCACTCATAACGTCCATGATGGCTAGTCAGGATGTGTAAGAGTTTAAGCCTCCGTTCGGACGAAAAGGTGGAGATTTGTGCCATTTCCCGGCTCAACATTTCGACACCCATAATGATGTGACCCAGCAAGCGCCCATCCGTGGTATATTGAATACCCTTCTCATAGGCATATTCCTGGATCTTACCCAGGTCATGGAGCAGAGCGCCTGCCAGCACAAGCTCACGGTCGGCTTCAGGATAATGCCCTGTTAAGGTGAGAGCGAGTTCGGCAACCCCCAAGCTGTGCTCCCAGAGGCCTCGGAGATAGGCTTGGTGGACTTTGACCGCTGCAGGAGCCAAGCGATAGGCTTTCCCCCATTCGGGATGGGAAAGTACGCGTCCCAGGAGTTCCTGTAATTCCGGATCCTCAATTTCCCCTAAAAGCCGGAGCAGGCGTTCCTCCAATTGTTCCTCGGTGAAGGGAGAACTGGGCAAAAGCGCTTCCCATTGAATTTCCTCGGGTGATAACGGCTGGAGGCTCTCGATGCTGAGTTCCAGGTTTCCTCTGTACTCCGAGCAGCTGGCGGTTACCAAAAACACAGCATGGGTATTGAGCCATTCGATGTGTTGCGGCTCGACCTCCCAAATCTTAGCACTGAGAGAAAGGCTTGCGTCCTGGCAGGTTAGCACGATGAAGGAGCCGATTTTCTGGCGGAAAGGCGACTCCCTCCATTCTGTCACCAGTACGGTGCCGATAAAACGCCCATTCGCTTGGCAGTCTTTTAACATCAGTTTAACCCCCCTGAACAATTATCGATCGTTTCTAGGTTTTTGCTTTCTCACCCTAGTCTAGTATTGATATCAGTATAGCAAGATTTAGAGACAAATGGTTGAAGAATTTAGAATGCCCACTGTAAAAGTAGGCATCTGAAACGGGGATAACGCAGGTGACGTATTACTAACGCTATTACACAAGCAGCGGCTATTCAGCTTTATTTGAATACCGAGCCACGGCTTCCTGCAGGCGTTTCTTCATCTCTTGCCTCAGTTCGGGCGGTTCGAGAATTTCGGCTGCAGAACCAAATCCCAAGAGCCAAGCTAGAAATTCATTTTTACCGATAATGTAGTCTTCGAAGATCAAATGTCCCTCTTCTTCCCGGAGTGACGCCTGGCGGTGAGCAACATCTTTGCGCACTTTGGCGAACGTCTGAGCCCGATCGGCAAAGCGGACCTTGATGTTGAATCCTTCCCCGTACTCCATACCCCAGCGCGGCTTAAACCATTTCTTGAGCGAAAAGTCTTCTGGATAAACATAGCGTCGTCCGCTCAGATTGACCTTCTTAAGCTTCAACAAGCCGTAGGTCTTGATCACTTCTTCATGGCGGGCAACCAGATACCAGGTGCGCAAGCGGGAGTAATAGACTAGGCCCAATGGGTCCACGATGCTGGTTTTGCCCTTGAACAAAATTTCAATCGTTTGTGAGCGTAGCAATGCAGCTTCCAGTTTGAGCATAAGATTTTGATCCACAGGCAGAGGCTCCATGTTTCCCTTAATATAAAATAAGCGGTTTGGCGTCAAAGGAATATGGCCGAGGAGCTTCTGTTTGATCCTGCGGCTGATTGCACTGTCTTGGGGTTGGAAGTCAAGAAGATGGATAAGGTTAATAGCATCCTCAGGAGTGAGATGAATCAGCGGATTGCCACGACGGGGCACAATGAACCAGCGTTCGTCAGACCGAAACTGTTCGTCATGATCTTCCTCTCCGCCGTTCGGCGACAGCGTGGCATCCGCGCTGTGACGCTTGAAACTCTCGCCATCACGCTCGCTATAGATGGGGAGATTCTGGCCGGAGTAGTAAATCGTGAAGAGGTCATCCTGAATGACTGGCCAAGGCACGCCGCAAAATTCTGCGAGTTCCGAACCCATAAGCCCCTCTGGGTTAGCTTCCAATAAGGCCAATATTTTTTCGAATCGCGCCAAAGAATCCATCAGCTGATGTCCTCCCCATAAAGAGCTACGGCGGCAGCCCATTCCCGTTCGACCATTCCCCTTAATTCAATCGGCTCAAGAACTTCCGCCGCCGGGCCAAAACGGCGCAGCCAAACTGCGAGTTCAGCGAGGCCAGCCACCCGATCCTGCATCAAGAGCACATCGCCCTCCTCTTGTATAAGACAGGTTGGTCGCTTAGCCAATGCTTCTCTTACCCGCTGCCACGTAGCGTAGTCATTGTAAAACCGGATCTTAACCGGGGTCAGGGGGCCGAGGTAGACTCCCCAAGCCTCTCTGTACCACGCCTCGAGATTAAATCCTGAGGGCGGTTCAAACCGCTCTTCCTGAATGTCTATCCCGAGCATGCGCTCAATGGCATAGGTTTTGATCTTGCCGTTTGCGGCCCGATCAACAGCTGCCAAATACCAATTGTCTAAAGCCCAATAATAAACAATCCCCAAGGGCTGAACCTCGATTTCCTGGGCAGGCTCCTCCTTGCGGCGATAGAGCAAGCGCAGGACTCGTTTTTCCCGAGCGGCCTCTTCCAGGTGCCTGGCGTAGTAAGCCCGACGGATATCTCGAACTGGGGTTCTCCCATGGACATAGACCAATCCCTTGCTTTCCATGGGTCCTATCAAGATGGGCTTAAGCTTTGCTTCTAAGGAGGCTAGGCCTTCCCGGCGCGGGGACAGGGCTTTTCCCACACTAAAAGCATCAAAAAGGAAATGTTTTTCTTCAGGGGTAAAGGAAAAGGCCGCAAGGATCGTGTCCTTGTTTAAGTGGACCCTTTCTCCTTTGCGTTGGACTAAGCCACGCTTTTCCAGACTTTTTAGGGCCCGTTCCACGGTCTTCGGAGCAACTTCTTCCCACTGCGTGAAGATCCGGATAATTTCAGACAAAAGGGCCCCATCTCTACCGATAAAACGCAGGATTTCCTCTTCGCGCACGGTCGCATCCTTGATCGGGCTATAGATTTCCCAACCCGATTGCTGCAGAAAGAAACGCCCCTCCCCATCTTGTGTGAAGCGATACTCTCGTGCTTCCAACTCGCGCAGATCGCGTTGCAAGGTTGCTACACTTGTAGATAAGACGCTGAGTAGCCCTTCCTTATCATACACCCAAGGATGTTTAGCCAGTATATAGATAAGCAGGCGTTGGCGGGCTTCTTTGTCCAAGTTGTTTCCTCCCATCACCTTACCTTACCTTTACTGCTTTGCCTGACCTGCTCATTTGGTTACGCCAATCAGCCGACCCGCATCATCATGGTGGTTGAGCTTAAAGGTAAAATCCATCAAATGTCTCATTGCCATCATTGATGGTTGCAAAACTAAGGTGCAATTGCTGGAGCAACTGCACTTTAGTTAGACAAGTCCTTCAACTTCGTATTGACAGCTTACAGTGCTTGAACCAAGATCTCAGCGATGTCCAGAGCGCTTGCCTTTTCTCCAGCATTTTTGGCATTAATGCCATCCGTGATCATCGTCAGGCAGAAAGGACAAGCCGTACCGACCAGAGCGACACCAAGCGCCAGGGCCTCGTCCGTGCGCATTTCATTGATGCGCTTTCCTTCATGCTCTTCAAGCCACATCCGTCCGCCGCCGGCGCCACAGCAGAAACTCTTCTCTCCCGTGTGCTGCATTTCTACAAGTTCCAGTCCAACCTGACGCAGCAGTTCCCGAGGCGCGGCGTAAATCTGGTTGTATCGGCCCAAGTAGCAGGAATCGTGGTAAGTGACCCGTTTGCCGCCATTCGGGGTGAGTTTGAGTTTCCCTTGGTCGATTAGGTGCTTGAAATAGGTGGTGTGGTGGATGACCTCGAAATTTCCACCGAGCTGCGGGTACTCGTTTTTGAGAACATTGAAGCAGTGCGGGCACTGAGTGATGATCGTCTTTATGCCATACCCATTCATCACTTCAATGTTCTCCTGAGCAAGGCTTTGGAAGAGGTATTCATTACCAAGCTTGCGTGCGGAGTCCCCGCAGCATTTCTCCGCATTGCCTAGAATCGAAAAATTCACTTGCGCCGCTTTTAGTAAAGTGACCACTGCAGCTGATACTTTCTGATTGCGGGCATCAAAGGCCCCGGAACAGCCCGGCCAATAAAGGATTTCGGCTTCTGGGTTTTCTTCCAACGTCGGTACTCCCAAGGATGTGAGGTGCCCTGCCCGATTGGCCCAGCCCACTCCCCAGGGATTGCCATTGTTCTCCATATTGCGAAAGGCCAGTTGAGCCTCGGAAGGGAAGCGACTTTCCATGAGGACGAGGTTGCGGCGCATATCGATGGTTTTATCCACATGTTCGACAAATACAGGACATTGCTGTTCACAGGCCCGGCACGTTGTGCAGGCCCAAAGATCATCCTCTGGAATCACCTCGCCTATGAGGGTGCGTGTTTCAGCTACAGGCGAGGCGTGCCCCTCATCCTCCATTAGGAGACGCATATCTTGAATGATGCGTTTGGGATTGAGATGCTTGCCGCTTAAATAGGCAGGACAGTTATCCTGGCAGCGCCCGCAGCGCAGGCAGACATCGGTGTTGAAAAGGGCTTTCCAAGAAAGTTCTTTTAATTGGCTGACACCATAGGTTTCAATCGATTCATCCTCGAAGTTGATAAGATCAGGGACACCGATCGGGCCACGCTTACGGAAGAATTGGTTAGACGGGCCGAGCAGAATATGAAAGAGCTTGGAATAGGGAAAATAGCCGATGAACGTCATCCCAAGCACGAGGTGGAACCACCAGAGGAAACGATGCAAAGCTAAGAGTTGTACCTCGCTGAACCAGGCCTTGAAGGGAACGGCGACCCATTGCCCAACAAAAGCCCAAGCAGCCCAGGGATCCGGCTGAACCGCCAAACGTGCTCCTTCGATGAGAAAGCCTGTGAGGAGAACGAAGAAGATCAGGGCAAGCGTAATGGCATCATCCGGCTTGTTATCTAATCGATCAGGCCGCAGAATATAGCGGCGGTAGGCTGCCATGAGCACCCCGATGATCGCTAAAAGGCCGAAGAGATTGGCGGTGAGTTTAATGAATAAATAAAGACCGCCATGGAAAATTTGCAGACCTAAGTCTGCCTGCAGCGTAATCATCGCTGTGGCGAACGTTAGGAAGACGAATCCCCAGAAAATCGCAACGTGCATAAGACCGGGATAGGCATCTTTAAGAATGCGTTTATGCCCAAAACCATAGAGAAGGACATCCTTAATCCCTGGCCAAACCTCTTGCCAGCGCTTCTCGGGACGCCCCATTTTCCACAACTGCACCCGTCGGTAAACGCCATAACCGAAACTCAACAAGGCCAAAGCAAAGAAGAGATAGAGCCAGTAGTGCTCTTCGATATTCCAATAGACTTGTCGTGTGGCTTCCATGTGTTACGCCTCCTAAGAAAGAAATTTTAGTGATATCTTAATACTTTTAATTCTCTACCTGGAGCCCTATCTCCTCCTTGTCCGGCTTAGGTCAGATCTCGGGACGCTGGTTTTTTTCTTTTTCTTCCTCTTGGAGCTGACGTTTTAAGACTTTGCCAATGATTGTCTTCGGCAACTCCTTACGGAATTCGATTTGGCGTGGGACTTTGTAGGCGGCCAATTTGCTGCGGGAAAATTGGATGATCTCTTCCGTGCTCGCCTCTTGACCCGGTTTCAACACCAGGTAAGCTTTAACCGTTTCCCCACGATACGTATCCGCCACACCGGTGACCGCAACCTCTTGGATTGCAGGATGCTGGTAAAGAACTTCTTCCACTTCACGCGGATAGATATTAAATCCGCCGGCAATGATAATGTCCTTTTTGCGATCCACAATGGAGAAATACCCATCTTCACTCATTTGCGCAATATCCCCAGTATAAAGCCATCCCTCTTTCAGCGATGATGCGGTGGCTTCCGGGCGGTTCCAGTAACCGGCCATGACTTGCGGACCCTTGACCGCCAATTCTCCCACCTGTCCGAGCGGAACTTCCTCCCATGAGTTTGGATCCACAATTTTCACCTCAGTATCCGGCATGGGCAGGCCAATTGTGCCGTTGCGGCGTAGGGAATCAACCAAGGGATTGGCGTGGGTAACCGGAGAAGCCTCTGATAGGCCATACCCCTCGACCAACTTTCCTCCTGTCAAACGCTCAAAGGTTTGCTGTACTTCTAAAGGCAAGGCCGCCGAGCCGCTGATACAAGAACGGATGGAAGAAATCTTATAGCGGGCCACGTCCGGAAAGTTAAGAATCCCTACATACATGGTCGGTGCGCCAGGGAAAAAGGAGGGTTGGTATTTCCTGATGGTTTCCAAGGTCATCTTTGCTTCGAATTTTGGCAAGATTATGAGTTCGGCTGCTAAAGCGATACCGAGATTCATGGCCACCGTCATGCCATAGACATGGAAAAATGGCAAAGCGCAGAGCATTTTTTCCTGGCCACGCTTGCCGTCAAGCATCCAGTTCATGACTTGGTAGGTGTTTGCCATTAAATTTCGGTGTGTGAGCATGGCCCCCTTGGGCACCCCGGTGGTCCCGCCGGTGTACTGCAGGAGTGCTAAATCTTCGGGTTTAACCTCCACTTCCGGTGGTTCGCTCCGTCCCAGGCGCAGGAAGTCCTTCCAGTGATGAACCCCTGGAGCTGCAGGCACCTCAAGGGATTTCCCGGCATGTTTCATACGCTGTACATAGATCAAATTTTTGGGGAATGGCATGTACGCTTGCAAACCGGTAAAAATAGCCTGCTTTAAAGGCGTATTGGGCATAACATTCAAAATCCTTGGATACAGAGCATCTAAGGCTACAATGGTTTCGGCACCGGAATCCTGAAGTTGGAACTCCAGTTCCCGTTCGACATAAAGCGGGTTATTTTGAACCACGACAGCCCCGATCAGGAGTGCGCCAAAATAAGCAATGACGGCCTGCGGACAGTTGGGCATCATTAAGGCAACCCGATCCCCCTTTTTCACGCCAAGGCTGGCGAGAGCGGAGGCAAACTGGTTCACCTCTTGCCATAGTTTCGCATAAGTCAGTTTCGCGCCGAAAAAGATGGTCACCGTCTGTTGTGGAAAATCCTTCACCGCTGTGTCAAGAAGATGGGTTAGCGGCGCATCCGGATAGTCGAGATGCGGACTAACCTGCGAAGGATAATACTTGAGCCAGGGTTTATTAGCGTACGGAGATGAACTTTCTTTTGAATTAGCCATTGTTTATTCCCCTCCAATCTGTGCCCCACTCACATATTGAGCGCTCTTTCCTAGTGAACCGGGGGAGCCCTTGCCTTCCCCCGGCTTTTGGGACATACTAGGGAGCAAATCTTTTCTTTAAGGCTTAGCGCACCGGATACTTTCCCTTTTCTATGACGATTTTGGCAATCGACTGTCTGAGACCAATCATGTCCATATTCGGACGACGTGAGAGTTTGCGTACACCTGCTAAGGCGGTCGTCAGAGCGTCGCCTGTGCTGGTCGCCGAGAGAACTTCTTTGGCTTGTTGTTCAAGTTCGATGAAGGCTGTGTAGGCGGCCAGAGTGGCAGCCTTTTCCGTAAAGGCTTTGTGCTCGAGCGGAAGATCCAGGCCCTGGACTTTGAGTGCCCGCAGAACTGCGCTTTCAGCCGCATAGATCTGGAGAACCATTTCCGCCAAGGCCATGAGGACATATTGATTGTCTTTGAGGGCATTTCCTTGGCTCTGGACAGCGGTGCCAGCAGCCATTAAGAAGAGTTTCTTAGCTTTCTGAACCAGCTGACGCAGTCCGTTTAGGCCTTCTTGATCACTGCCCAGGCTTCCTCCGAGTAGATCCTTGACTACGTCCTTGGCGGCTGCGAGCAAGGGAAGATCACCGGTCATAGCACGCTTGAGCAGCGTCGCCGGCACGAGCAGGCGGTTGATCTCATTGGTTCCTTCGAATAGGCGGTTAATACGGGAATCCCGGTACATACGCTCGATCGGGTATTCCTGAATGAAGCCGTAGCCTCCGTGGATTTGAACGCCGTCATCAACCACATAATCGAGGACTTCCGAAGCCAAGACTTTGTTTAAGGAGCATTCAATTGCGTACTCTTCTAAAGCTTTGCCTGCCTCTTTTCGGCAGTCACCGGTCAAATCCAGGTCGTGGAACCCTTCTTCCATCAATCCCGAAGTGCGGTAGACGACGCTTTCAGCAACATACACACGGGTGGCCATTTCCGCAATTTTCACCTGAATCGCACCAAAGCTTGTCAATGGAACGCCAAATTGTTTACGTTCAGAAGCATAGGTAAGCGCAGTGTCCAGTGCCAGCTGACTGCTTCCGGATGCTGCAGCAGCGAGCTTAAAACGTCCGACGTTTAAGATGTTAAAGGCTACGACGTGCCCGCGTCCGAGTTCACCCACCACATTTTCCACAGGGACTTTGACATCTTCGAGAATGACCTGACGGGTTGAGGAGCCCTTAATCCCCATCTTTTTTTCTTCTGGTCCTAAGGATAGTCCTGGCATTTCCCGCTCGACGATAAAGTTGGTCAGTTTGCCGTCTACTTTGGCATAGACAAGGTAAACATCAGCGAAGCCGGCGTTGGTAATAAACTGTTTGGTTCCATTGAGGATGTAGTGAGTGCCTTCGGGGTTTAGGACTGCCGACGTTTTTGCCCCCAGGGCATCCGAGCCGGATCCGGGCTCTGTGAGGCAGTAAGCCGCGATCTTGGCGCCGGAGGCCAAGTCTGGAAGGTATTTAGCTTTTTGTTCCGGCGTGCCAAAGTAAACGATCGGAAGGGTTCCAATTCCGGTGTGAGCCGCATAGGCCACGGCAAAGGAAGCACCGCGTGGGATTTCCTCGCCCACCACGACCGTTGCGTATTTGTCCATACTTAAGCCCCCAAAATCTTCGGGGACCTCAAGACCTAAGAGCCCAAGTTCGCCCGCCTGGCGCATAAAGGTTTTGATCATCCCTTCATGCTGTGCTTCGAGTTCCTCAATTTTAGGAGCGATTTCATTTTCCATAAAGTTATGCGTCATCCGCTTTAACTGTAGATGATCCTCATTCAGTTCTTCGGGAGTAAACACCTGTTCTGGAGAGACATCGGCGAGCAAAAAGCCGGCACCACGCACTGCAAGTTCCATTTTTATTCCTCCTTAAACAACAATTTTATAACAACTCATAGACTCCGGCTGCCCCCATGCCTCCGCCGATACACATGGTCACCATGCCGTATTTCAGGCTGCGGCGCTTCAGTTCATGCAAGAGGGTCGCGGTGAGTTTTGCGCCTGTACATCCGAGTGGATGGCCGAAAGCAATTGCTCCACCATTGGGGTTCACTTTCTCCGGATCGATCCCGAGGGTCTTAATGACAGCCAAAGATTGAGAAGCAAAGGCTTCGTTGAGTTCGAACAAGTCGATCTGATCGAGGGTTAAGCCGACTTGCTTTAGGACTTTGGGAATGGCTTTGATCGGGCCGATCCCCATCAATTCAGGCTCGACTCCGGCTACGGCAAATCCGCGCCAAACTGCAAGCGGCTGCAGTTCAAGCGCTTTCATTTTTTTCTCGGACATGAGTAAAGTAATGGCGGCTCCATCACTCGTCTGGGAAGAATTCCCCGCTGTGACGCTACCACCGTTCATGAAGGCTGGACGAAGTTTAGCCAAGGTTTCCAAGGTGGTCTCGGGGCGGATCCCTTCGTCTTTTGTGAACCACTGTTGTTCCCCTTTGCCATAGATCGGAAGCGGTACCGACACGATTTCTGCAGCAAAACGTCCGCTCGTTTGGGCCGAGTACGCCTTTTGATGGCTGCGCAGAGCGAATGCATCCTGTTGTTCGCGGGTGACTTCGTATTTCTTGGCCACATTTTCCGCCGTTAAGCCCATGGACATATAAACGGCCGGCAGATTTTCCATCATGTAGGGGCTGGGAGCTGGCTTGCCGCCTCCCATAGGAACCAGGGACATGCTCTCGGCACCACCTGCGAGCATCACATCGGCTTCGCCAAGGCGAATGCGATCGGCAGCAATGGAGATAGCCTGCAGCCCTGAGGAACAAAAACGATTTACGGTCATGCCCGGGACTTCAATAGGGAGTCCGGCGCGTAGAGCCATCACCCGCCCGAGGTTCATCCCTTGTTCCCCTTCGGGGAAGGAACAGCCGATGACGACATCGTCAATTTCTGCTAAGTTCAGGTTAGGAACCTGTTTGAGGACATCCTGTATAACATAGGCCCCTAAATCATCAGGGCGCACTTGAGCCAGCGTGCCTCGGCCCGATTTACCAACAGCCGTGCGTTTCGAGATCGGA
>JAJZPA010000253.1 GCA_021811425.1 Bacillota bacterium
ACTGCTCCTCAAAGCGTTCCCAAGCCGGCGGTTCGTACCCACCCGTGTAATTCAGTGGATAGCGCCGGACATGTGGCGGATAAGGGCTGTATATCGGAAAATAGGGCAAATAATGATGGGGCATAGGGTTTCCCTCCTTTCGAAAATTGACCAGCTTCCGATACCAATATATTCCATGGACAAATTTTACGAAAGTTGGCTCATGATTAAAGATGAATTGTCAAATTTCTGGGGTGAAATATTTTGATTGACTTTCCTTCTCTTTTTCTATAAACTAAATTCAAATGAGTGAGCCTTTAAACGGAAGTCCAGAGAGACGCCGAAGGCAGACGGAATAACGGGCGAAGATTGTCTGCCGCTAGGTGAAGGCAGTTTTTTTATGTGCTACCAACATCGGCGCACTGCAAGTGTTAATCAACCGATAAGGCAAAGGAGCAGGCCTTCAGCGCACAGATTTTCAGAGCAGAAAGGATGAGCGGATTGGAAGGAAATATCAAGAGCAAAATCATGGACGGGGATGGGATGCGCCGGGCCTTAACCCGGATTGCCCACGAAATCGTCGAGAAGAATAAAGGCACGGAGGAAGTCGTCTTAATCGGGATCCGCAGGCGCGGAGTGCCGCTCGCCGAACGGATTCGGAAGCGAATTGAAGCGTTCGAAGCGAATGCGCTCCCGCTGGGAATCTTAGACATCACACTTTACCGGGATGATTTGTCTATGATCGCTGTTCAACCGGTCGTGCATGAAAGCAATGTGCCTTTCAGCGTGGAGGACAAGGTGGTTATCTTAGTGGACGATGTTCTCTTTACCGGGCGCACGGCCCGCGCGGCGTTGGATGCCACGATGGATCTCGGGCGACCGAAGAAAATCCAGCTTGCGGTTCTCGTCGATCGGGGACACCGAGAGCTTCCGATTCGGGCCGATTATGTGGGGAAAAACGTACCCACATCGAGCCGGGAAATCATCTCGGTTTGTGTCCAGGAAATTGACGGCGCAGACGAAGTTCTCCTGCTGGAGATGGAGACTGACAAATGAATTTATTGAAGCAAACATGATACCCATACCCTTTAAATGCCTTCCAGAGAGTCGGCCAAGGGTGAGCGGAAAACATGGTTTTTTCCTCTTGCCTTTGGGCAAGAGGTTTTTTTTTTAGAAATGAGCATCCTAATTTTTGAGGGAGGGAAAAGAAATGTGGCAGCATAAAGACTTACTCGGGCTCGAAGGGTTAACCTCAGCAGAGATTGAGCACATTTTGCGCACGGCGAAACCCATGAAGGAAATTCTCATGCGACCGGTGAAGAAACTCCCCACGTTGCGGGGGAAAGCGGTATTCAACCTCTTTTATGAGGCCAGCACCCGAACCCGAACCTCCTTTGAAACCGCGGCCAAAGTCTTGGGGGCGGATACGGCCAGCATCGCGGTCGCCCAGAGCAGCGTGAGCAAGGGGGAAACCCTTTTTGATACAGCCAGAACCCTGGAAGCCATGCGTCCGGATCTCGTTGTCGTGCGCCATCAGGCGTCTGGGGCGGCTGAGTTCTTGGCCAAGCATCTGCAGGCGGGGGTGATCAATGCGGGAGATGGGCAGCATGAGCATCCGACCCAAGCCCTGCTGGACCTTTTTACCATGCGGGAAAAGCTTGGTGATTTGGCCGGGAAAAAGGTCGTCATCGTGGGGGATGTCCTGCATTCCCGAGTCGCCCGCAGCAATGTCTGGGGATTGACCAAGCTCGGTGTGGAAGTCGTCTTAATTGGCCCGCCGACGCTGCTGCCTGACGAAATGCGCGTCTTGGGTGTGGAGTGCCGGCATGACCTGGATCGGGCGCTTCCCGGTGCCGATGTGGTTATGGCCTTGCGCCTGCAGCTGGAACGTCAGCAGGCCGGACTTTTCCCGAGCTTGCGCGAATACAGTCGGGCCTATGGTTTGACGAGCGAGCGGCTTAAACGTACCGGAAAACCCAGTTTAGTAATGCATCCGGGGCCGATGAACCGGGGAGTGGAAATATCCAGTGAGTTAGCCAATAGTCCCAGCGCAGTAATTGAGGAACAAGTCACGAATGGAGTCGCCGTACGGATGGCACTTATTTATCTTTTGACAGGAGGGACAGCACATGTGGTGGATTAAAGGAGCAACGCTGGTCGATCCGGCAAGCGGAGTCAAGGCCCAGCGGGATGTGCTGGTGCAGGGAGAAAATATATTCGCGGTCAGCGAACATCTCAGTGAGCAAGAAGTAGGGGCCCTCGCTAATGGGGAGAAGCTTGAGACGGTAAACGGAGAGGGAAAATATCTTTTTCCAGGGCTCATCGATGTGCATACCCATCTGCGGGAACCTGGTCAAGAAGATAAAGAAGACATAGCGAGTGGAGCGGCAGCGGCCGTGCACGGCGGGTTTACGACCATTCTCGCGATGGCCAACACCACCCCGCCCCTCGATAACCGGGCTTTGGTTGAATTTGTCCTCAGCCAGGAACAAAGGGCCGGATTGGCCCGGGTTTACCCCTTCGGAACCGTGACCAAAGGGATGAAGGGCGAGGAACTGGTCGAAATGCTCGACTTGGCTGAAGGGGGAGCTATCGGTTTTTCGGACGATGGCCGCAACATCCAGGACTCTGAACGGTTTCGCCTAGCTCTGGAATATGCAAAATTAACGGGCTTGCCCATCGTAAGCCACAGCGAGGATGTGAATCTGGCTCAGGGCGGAATCATGCACCGGGGGGAACACGCGGCCCGCTTGGGGCTCAAAGGAATCCCTGCCAGTGCGGAGGCCGTGATGGTGGCCCGAGATCTCCTCTTGGCGGCAGAAACGGGAGGGAACCTGCACCTTGCTCACATCTCCAGCAAAGAAAGCGTTGCCCTGATCCGGGAGGCGAAAGCGCGCGGAGTCAAGGTCAGTGCGGAGGTCAATCCGCACCACCTGATTTTTTGTGACGAGGATCTCACCCTGATTTCCACTTCCCTAAAAGTGAACCCGCCCCTGCGCTCGGCTGCGGATCGGGAAGCCCTCTTAGAGGGACTCAATGAGGGCACGATTGATTTAATAGCTACGGATCATGCCCCACATACTTGGGAAGAGAAGGCCCGACCTTTAGCGGAAGCGCCCTTTGGTATCACAGGTTTAGAGACAGCCTTAGCAGCCGTCTGGCAGCACCTTGTGGTTCCGGGCCGCTTAAGCATCGAGAGGCTCGTTCAGGCTTGGAGCACGGCTCCTGCCCAACGCTTCAACCTCCCAGGCGGAAGCGTTGAGCCCGGGATGCCTGCAGATCTCGTGCTCTTCGACCCCAACTGGCGGGAACGCATTGAACCGGAAACACTTTATTCCAAAGCGCAAAACACGCCCTTTCTCGGGCAGGAACTGCATGGCTTCCCCATCTGG
>JAJZPA010000048.1 GCA_021811425.1 Bacillota bacterium
GAGGTCATTGAGTGCATTTTTGAACTGTTTATTGCTGAATTCCTTAAAATCCCGCTGCAGCCGCAGATCAAGCTGTTCAGGCGTGAGGGCGGGCTTCAGATTAATGTTCAGGGTCACCTTTTCGCCTCGGTTTACGGCTAACCCAGCATCCCGGCTCAAGGTTAAGATAATCGGGCCAGATACTCCGAAGTGCGTAAACAACATCTCCCCAAATTCCGTCTTCCCTCTTTTTCCGTTCAGGCATAGGCTCGCTTCCACATTGCGCAAGGAAAGCCCTTGAACATCTTTGACCCAGCCTTCCTCTGTACGCAGGGGGACGAGAGCCGGTTGTGGTGAAATAACGCAATGTCCCAAGGCCTCGGCCAAGCGGTAGCCATCCCCAGTGGATCCTGTCCCTGGATAGGATGCCCCGCCTGTCGTGACAATGCAGGCCTGAGCCGGATACATCCGACCATCCCGGAGCCGGACGCCGGTAACTTTTCCTGCCGCCGTTACAATCCCGTCAGCGACCTCTTTTAACCTCATCTCGACGTGTTCCTGGTTTAGGAACCGCTCAAAGGCATGTACCACTGCTTCGGCATCATCTGATACGGGAAAAACACGCCCACCCCGCTCCACCTTGGTTTCGACACCATAGGCGCTGAGAAATTCGCGCAAACGCACATTATCGAACTCCCGCAAGATCCCTTGCAGGAAGCGGCCATTGCCAGGATAGTTCTGGATAAAATCCGAGACGTGTTCCGCATTGGTAATATTGCAGCGTCCTTTCCCGGAAATCGCGATCTTGCGTCCTAACCGCTCGTTTTTCTCAAGGAGCACAACCTCTGCCCCGGACTGCGCCGCTTGGCCTGCGGCCATCATCCCCGCCGCTCCCGCGCCTATCACGATCAGCCGCTTATCATTCATGAAGAAGCCCCCTTTGCTTAGCCCAGCAACTCCTAGAACAGAATGTCGTGCCGATCTGGATCTCGGGTCGCACAGGCCATACATAAGGGCGGTTCCGAGCGGTCGAAAATCTGCTTGCCACAAGAGCTGCAAAAACGAGGATCACCCTCATGCAAGAGAATTTTCCCCTTCAGCACACCCGCAGGAAGCGCTTTCGCCTCCAGTGCCAAGGCTTTCGGCTGGCAGATTTCTACACAACGCCCACACTGTACACATTGGAGCGGTTCGAGGACAAGCTGCAAGGCCTGTCCTTTTTGGCGTTTCGTCAACGCTCCTTGCGGGCAAATCGCCACACAGACTCCGCAGTTCGTACACGCATCCGACACCGTGAGCGCCAGAAAAGGAACTTCTAATCCTGTAACACTTTCCAGTACTTCCGCCAGCCACATACGCGTCAGCGGAATGTTATTGCTTTGCTCGGCGGCCAAACCGGGAAGGAAACCTTCGACTTTTTTGCGCCCTAGTTCGCGCCAATTGTGCAAACCGCGCTCCTTAACCGTTTCTGGATTCTTCGGCAGATCACGGTTCTCCGCCTCACCCTGATCCGGCTTCACCAGAATTTGGATTTGCGGGTGTTCCGGCCACTGGGCATGAATTTCTTTAAATACGGACACAGACCTCAGGCAAGCCTCTTTGTCCGGACAATCGGCACAGCGGGCCGTCAGAAGTCTTATCTTTTTCCGGGAAGCTAACGCTAAGAACGCCAGCCATAAATCCCGATCCATAATGCCCAAGCAGGGAATTTCCCAGCCCTCCGGCTCTGCTGCCGGGCAATTCAAGATGATCTCCTCCGCCTGAAACAGATAATCATGCAAGCCTTCTAGCGAGCGATCCACAACCCCGTCACTGGGGCAGACCGCCATACAGACCCCACACTCGCTGCAGCGCTCCAAATCGATTTCATGCGTCTCGGAAATCGCTTGGTGCGGGCATTTTTCCACACATTCACGGCAGGCTCGCGCAAAGGGCTTCTTTGTATTTATACAGTTATGTGGATGAAAAAGCATTTGTCCATAGGGCATATGATCGCATCCTTAACAGTGTTTGCTTCCAAAAAACAAGAGGAACGACGAAACCATCACTTTAAGCGTGCACCTAGAGCACGCGTAACGTATCCTCTTCCACGCGCACGAGATGGCAAAGCATGCATTCACTGGCCTTTTCTGGATCGCGCGCTTTAATCGCATCCAGTATCGCCACATGCTCGACATAGAGGCGTTCCAGAATCTCTTTGGAGCTAAACAGCTTGCTGCGGCTGATCTTTAAGGTCTGCTGCATGGTGTCTGAAATGGAATTCATAATCCGAATCAAGATCGCATTGTGTGTAGCCCGGGTGATGGCAAAGTGAAAGCGGTGGTCGGCCACTTCCCCGATCTGGCCCGTTTCCAGATCCTGGCGCATCATTTCCAAGGCAGCGGCCATCTCTTTGAGCTCTGCTTCCCCGGCCCGCTCGGCCGCCAGGCTGACCGCCTGGGATTCCAGGATCTTGCGCACCTCCATGAGCTGAACAACTGTGTCCTTCTCCAAAGAAAGAACCCAAGCGATCGGGGCGACTACGGAGTCAATGTTCACATGCCGGATATACGTTCCTTCACCCGAACGAACCTCTACCAGCCCCATCATTTCCAAAGCACTTAAGGCCTCGCGAACCGAGGCACGGCTAACTTGCAAGCGTTCCGCGAGTTCACGTTCTGAGGGTAGGCGATCCCCGGGCTTAAGCTTACCCGAGGAAACCAACTTGCGTAGTTGTTCTGCGATTTCTTCATATATTTTTCGCGTCTTGATCGGTTTCAGCTCCAAGACTGCCCCTCCCCTTCCCTTCCCTGGCTGGCCTGGCCTGCTGTCCAGGCCTCTTGGTTAGTCTACACATGTAGTGTATCATGGACCATCCGCAAAATGCTAGTGGATTCTACACTTTTCAGTAAAATTTCGCAAAATATTTCACAAACTTAAACGCGTAGTATTAGACGCCGGGTTCGAGTTTGCCAGCCCGGTAGGACTCCGCCAGGATCTGGACGGTATGCACCACATCCTCCTGCAAGTCGGCATTTTCCACCCCGCTCTCCAACTGCAGACGACAAGCCGGGCAGCCCGTGGCTACGGTATCGGTATGGGTCTGGGCAATATCTTGAATCTTGCGTTCCAAAATCTGATCTGAGAGTTCGGGATGGATGAGGCTAAACGATCCTGCCATACCGCAGCAACGCCCTGGCTCCTTCATCTCAATGAGTTCCAGCCCCGGAATCTTTATAAGAATCTCCCGCGGTTCGGCGTAAATCCCTTGTCCCCGGTTTAAATGGCACGGGTCATGATAAGTGACTTTACGTTCCACGCGACCGAGCCCTTCTTCTTTAAACGGGATGCGATCGACCAGGAATTCAGCAATATCATAGGACTTCTCCGCCCATTTTTCCGCCAAAGCCCGCCACTTCGGCTCATCACTCAAAAGTTCGGCATAGACATGCTTCCAGGCCGAACCTCCCGAGGAACAGGCCACCACCAAGGCCTCTGCTCCCATGTTCTCAAACTCGCGCAAATTGCGTTTGGCCATGACTCTTGCTGATTCTACATCTCCATTTACAGAAGCCGGGATCCCGCAGCACCCTTGTCCGTTCGGGATAACCACTTCGAGGCTGTTCTCGATCAGCACCTCAACCACAGCCTTTCCCATATCGGTATAGAAATAATTAATCATACAGCCGGTAAAGAAAGCTACCCGCATCTTCGCCGTTCCAGCCGGGCGGATGATCTCCGGCAGTTCGCTGCGCAAGGTTCTCTTCGCCAAATTAGGGAAAACCTTTGTTTTCCCTATTCCGACTTCAAAGCGTAAACGGGAACCTGATTTGCGGCCAGGAATCCGCTTCAGCGCAACTCCTTGAAAAACACTCCCGACCTTCAAACCCAAATCAAAGAGGCCTTGCCGTTTCAAAGCTCCGAAAGCGATCGCTTTCCCAGAGTGTAATCCTTTTTGGCGTACCGCCTCCGCGCGGGCCGCTAGAATAATCTGATCAAAACGCACCCCACACGGGCAGTTGGCATTGCATGCCATGCAGGTCGTGCACAAAGAGAAGCGCTCAGAAAGACCTTCCGTCATTTCCGTTTCCCCGGACAGAAGGGCTTCCACAAGGCTAATCTTTCCGCGCGCCACCCCAACTTCATGTCGGGTTTCCTTGTAGATTGGACAGACTGCCTGGCAGTTGCCGCATTTCATGCATTTGTGCAGCTCGCCTTCAATCGATGTCAATGTGCTGTAAATCCCCACATCTATTCCCTCCTCTGGAACATCTTTCGGGCTTATTCCTTTCTTATCACGATCTTCCCAGGGTTAAGCCGATATTGGGGATCGAGTGCTTCTTTAATACGCCTCAAAGTACGCACACCGGCCTCCCCAAACTCTAAGGGCAAATACTTGGCTTTGGCTATGCCAATACCATGCTCTCCAGAAAGCGTACCTCCCAGAGAAATAGCGACTTGGAAAATCTCATCAACTGCTTTCTCTACGCGCGCCATTTCCTCTTTGTCCCGCTCATCCGTCAAGATCGTGGGATGCAGGTTACCATCCCCAGCATGACCGAACGTGCCGATGAGCAGATCATGCTTATGCGCAATCTCGCGGATCGCTTTTAACATCTCAGGGATCTTACTGCGGGGAACCGTCGCATCTTCCAAAACCGTGGTCGGTTTCTTTTGCGCCAAGGCCGGTAAGGCGCTGCGGCGGGCGAACCAAATCCGCTCCCGCTCCTGCTCATCTTTAGCCACTTTGACTTCAACGGCTCCTTCTTGCTGCAGAACATCCTCCACCAGCGCGGCTTCCCGTTCTACAACTTCTTTATACCCATCGACTTCAATCAAGAGGACGGCCTCTGCCTCTATGGGCAGGCCTGCATGTGTGAAATTTTCCACCGTTCGGAGCGTCATATTGTCCATAATTTCCAGAGTCGCCGGGATGATCCTGTTGCGAATGATGGCGGATATCGCCCGCCCTGCTTTGTCTACATCATCGAACACCCCTAAGAGGCTTTTCCTCGCTTCCGGAGCCGGAATCAACTTGACGAGAATTTCTGTGATAATTCCCAGGGTTCCCTCCGCCCCCGTAAAGAGGGCGGTCAGGTCATATCCGGTAACATTTTTTACCGTCTTTCCGCCCCATTTGATCACTTCCCCATCGGCGAGCACGAGCCTCATTCCCATCATATAGTGTTTCGTTACCCCGTATTTCAGTCCTCGCAAGCCCCCTGAACACTCAGAAACTGAGCCGCCCATGGTCGCCGTCGTCACCGTCCCAGGATCAGGAGGATAGAGAAGCCCGTGCTGAGCGACTTCATTATTCAGGTCCTGGATGATCACCCCAGGCTGAACAGTCGCTGTCAGGTTCTCCGTGTCCACTTCCAGAATTCGATTCATATTCAAGAGAGACAGGACAATCCCTCCCTCCAGCGGAATCGTCCCCCCGCTGAGATTCGTCCCCGAACCCCGAGGGTAAACCGGAAGCCCGTATTTTTGAGCGATCTTCAACACCTGACTCACTTCTTCCGTCGATTTCGGAGCCACAACCACATCCGGCGTTTTCCGCCTCATCGCGGCGGTCGCATCATAGGCATAGGTCAACAAGTCTTCGGTCTCGCTGAGCACATTTTTGCTTCCCAGCGCCTCCCTAAGTTCCCTAAGCATCGATTCTGCTAACATCCCATTTCCCCCTTATCTGAAACTTTCTCGAAACATCACTCTTGTCAGCTTTCAAAAACCTCTTTCACAAGCTCTTACCGCAAACGGTTAGGTTAGCGCAGGAACTTCTGCTCCAATTCGCTCAGGGCCTGCTGATGGGCCTGGCTCATGCGAAAGAGCAATCGCTCCAGATCCAAGCGGTGCAGATGCACTTGATCAGGACTTAAAAACTCGATCTTGCGAAACTCCTGTCTTAAGATCAGAGGCAAAAGGTCATCCATGTTTTCCAAGCGAAGCTTCAAAACGACTGGGGCATAGGCAACATCGGCGTTCTTCCTGCCTTGGGTTTCGCGCACTTCATAAATATCGAGGCTTAAATCCACATCCTCGATCGTGATTCCCTGCAGCGGAAAATTGCGCAGCAAGGCGACCTGC
This sequence comes from Bacillota bacterium, assembly GCA_021811425.1. GTDB lineage: Bacteria > Bacillota > Desulfitobacteriia > Desulfitobacteriales > Desulfitobacteriaceae > JAJZPA01. The sequence continues at coordinate 6,046 of JAJZPA010000048.1, forward strand.
TGTTCCCGAAACGCTTCCGCCATGTCTTCCTTCCTCTTACTCCCGAAGAAAAAGCGCCCGTTTTTCGGCTCGCCGCGAAAATCGAGCCGGATCTGCACCCGGATATGTTCTGCCAAAATCTCATCCCCAATGCGAATTTTCATCCATCAACCCCCGCTCTCAAACTTAAATTTCATAATTCGCCCTTTCCTGCCTTTTTCCTTCTTCCTCTGCGTGAACGATGTCGTTTGAGGACATACTAGCCTAAACGGCACAAGGAGGATTGAAGATGTTAAGAACAGTTGTGGCAGTTTTTAAAAGCCCTGTCCAAACCAAAGAAGCCGTGGAGGAGATTCAAGGGGAATCCTTGGCGAATAGCAAAATATCCGTTCTGGTACGCCATGAATATGTACGCCAGCGTAATGTCAACGAGGAAATCGCCAGTGAATTGGCCTATTACCCTGTGGAAAAAAACCTTGATGCCTTTAATGCCTGGCTGGTTCAGGCACCTCCGCTTAATATCCCCGATTTGGGCGATGTGCTCGCGGCAGGCCCGCTCGCTAATGTCTTGATGCGCTTGCCAAAAGGGGCTGGACTGGCCGATGCCCTACTCGGCTATGGGCTCACGGGGGAACGCGCCCGCCATTATGAACATGAGGTCCGGACAGGGAAGTACCTCGTTCTCATCCAGACAGAACCTGAAAAAGTTAATTCTGTAGCCAATACCCTCCAGTGTTATGGAGGCAAAGACATTGAAAAGTGGAACAAGGAGTTAGATCATCCCCTATACCTTTCCCATTAATTCCTAACTCAAGGCTGATCAAAGTAGCCCCCATACCTAACACGGGTTATGGGGGCTTTGGCTATGAGCTAAGCCTTATCATCATGCCCGGCCAGCCCAACAAATTGACGTAGAGCCTTGATTTCGGCTTTCGTCAAGAGACGGAAGGCTCCCGCTTTCAAATCCCCCTCAAGGACCAGTGGCCCGTAACCTATCCTCTCCAGCCGCAGCACCGGATGGCCAATGGCGGCAAACATGCGACGCACCTGGCGGTTCTTCCCTTCATGAATCGTGATCTCCAAGAGAAAGGGGGTAGAACGGATCACTCGCACTTTGGCCGGAGCCGTTTTCCCGTCCTCAAGTTCAATCCCGTGTGCTAATATTTTCAAGCGGGCGGGCGGAATCGCCTGTTCCACCCACACCCGGTAGGTCTTATCCACGCCATAGCGCGGGTGAGCTAGGCGATAGGCCAGTTCCCCATCATTCGTAAGCAGCAGCAGGCCCGAGGTATCATAATCCAGCCGCCCCACCGGGTATACCCGGACTGGCAAAGCCCCCAGAAGCTGGAGCACGGTGGTGCGCCCTTGGGGATCCTGAGCGGTAGTCATCACCCCGCAGGGCTTATTTAAGAGATAATAATGCCAGGCCTCACGGCCTTGAATCATGCGGCCCTCAACCCTGATCTTATCCGTCGGCCCGACTTTCACGCCGAGCGCTTCGACCTTGATCCCATTTACATAAACCTTGCCCTCGCGAATGAGTTCCTCTGCCCGCCGCCGTGAGGCCACGCCAGCCTGGGCTAGCACCTTCTGCAAACGAGTTCGTTCTGTCTCCACTGAAAACCCCCTTCATCGATATATACTGTATGCTATCCGCTGTTCGATTACCGATATCCGATGGTTACTCCTACCCCTCTCCAGTATACCACGAGAAAAAAGAGGGATGCCAGCTTGTCCACGCTGAACAGTGGGACGCTTAAAAAACTTTGCTCACAATCCAAACGGAAACGATAAACCCCACAAAATCCGCAATAAGCCCCAATTTAAGAGCATAGCGGTATTTGCGAATCCCAACCGAACCGAAATAGACCGTTAACACAAAAAAGGTAGTGTCTGTGCTCCCCTGCAGAGTGGATGCCAAGCGCCCAATAAATGAGTCCGGACCATACTGATAAATAAGCTGAGTGGCAACTCCCAAAGCTCCTGAACCGCTCAACGGACGCATGACAGCAAGCGGAATAATGGCTGTTAAATCTGGGTTTAACCCGAAATGAATGAGCAGCGGACGCAAGAATCGGGCGATCAATTCCAACGCTCCCGAATCAATAAACACGCGAATGGCCAGGAGCATGCCGATAAGAAAAGGAAGGATGCGCACGCCCGTTTTAAACCCTTCCTCAGCTCCTGTTACAAAGGACTCATAAACAGGAACCCGTCGAATGTAGGCAACCACAGGTATCAGCAGAAACAGAAGCGGAATTGCCCAGCGTGAGACTTCGGCTATCAGTTTCACAACCGCTCTCGCCGCCGAAAAAACTGATCGGCCACGATGGCAGCCACCATAGCGCAACCTGTGGCAACAATCGTCGTTCCGATGATCTCCGTCGGGTTCGCTGACTGGGCTTTCAGCCTCACCCCAATGATCGTCGCCGGAACCAGGGTGAGCGCCGAGGTGTTCAAGGCAAGAAAGGTGCACATCGCCGGACTAGCCGTATCGGGATGAGGATTTTCCTTCTGCAGTTCCTGCATGGCCTTGAGACCAAAGGGAGTCGCCGCATTCCCTAAACCCAGAATATTAGCGCTTAGGTTCATGATGATCGCGCCGAGAGCAGGACTGTCGGGCCGGAGCGTTGGAAACAAATAGCGGATCGCCGGACCGAATACCCGAGCTAACGCTCTTACCAGCCCCGCCTCCTCCGCCAACCGCATCAAGCCCAACCAAAGGCTCATCACTCCGATTAATTCAAAGGCTACCTCGACCCCTAATTCGGCAGCTTTCATCGCGGAGACTGTTACCGTTTCAATCCGCCCTGTTACCGCAGCCACGAGGATTCCGGCGGCCAGCATAATAAGCCAAATGAGATTGAGCATCTTCACACCCCCCCGTCTCAATTTATGATTGAGACGAAAGGAATAGACTTTTAAAGGGAATCACTCTCATGGCTGTCTCAGCGAAAAAGGCACTTCAGCCGTTTGAAGTGCCCCTCACGCTTTGCTCACTCGTCCATGATCATAGTATCGTCTTGCCTACTCTTATTCTTAAACATACCTGAAATCTTATCAATGAGATCCGGCACCGTATCAATGACCCGCTCAATCACCGCGTTGCTGTCAACTGGAAGGAGACGGATCTGCCCATTCCCAACCACGAGGAAGCCCACCGGCTGCACAGAAACCCCGGCACCGGAACCCCCGCCAAATGGCAACGTTTTCCCTCCCTTATCTTCCCCTTGGCCATCCTCTTTGCTGTCTTCCGGCGGTAGGAACTCGCTTCCCCCAGCCGCAAAACCACAGGCCACACGCGATACAGGGATGATTACCGAACCATCAGGCGTTTCCACCGGATCCCCCACAATCGTATTCACATCCACAATCTGCTGGATGCTTTCCATAGCCGTCTTCATTAATGCTTCAATCGGATGGTTTCCCATCGTTCTACCCCCTTTTTTGCAGCCGCAATACCCGAATTAAATCAAGTCCTGCAAGAATAATATGGCCGATGCGCAGCCGGAATATGCAGTGAAGATCACAAGAAAAACCCGGTGTTTGAAAACGGGGCACCACATTAATCAGGGGCTTGGGCATCTCCATCGTGATCTGGCGATAAAGCCTGGCGACAGACACGCCGAGCGCCGCCCATAGCGCTCCGGCGGCCAACGCCGTATGCACCGGATCCTTGTACCCAATCTCCAGCTCCCACTCTAAGACCGTACAGTGGATTTTCCGGTAGAGCCTGGCTTTGATCCAACTCAGACGCAAGAAAATGTGATTGAGATGCGGCCAAATACGCAGGAACAATTCCCAATGCACATAGCGCATGCGGACTTCTGTTTTTGCCTGCGTCTGACCCGTACCGGAGCGCACCACCTGCTCCAAATCCACAGCAGGTCCTTTTTCCCACTCCAGCTGCAGGGTCGGGACTTGAAATTCAAACCGCCACAACCCTGAGAGAGCGCGCAAATGGATCTCCAAATTATCCTTTTCTTCTTTCCGCTGGTAGCGAAAATCCACTTCCGCCCGAATAAGAAAGCTCAAGGCAAGCCAAACTACAAGGGCTAAAAAAAAGGCCAGCACTCGCACCAAATCACCCCGTTAACAGAGGCTGACAATTCCTGCCTCAGTACTAAAAGGGTAAGATGCCCAGCTGAGCCTTTGTTTATACCTTGTGTTTTGCTAAACCGTACGTCTCGTTACACCTTGCCCTTCACTAAGCCTCAGACTCCGCCAAATTCAGCGGTGGCAGTTCTCCCAAGGATTTTAGACCGAAATGAATCAAAAACTTCTCTGTCGTCCCGAATAGCAGGGGACGGCCTGGCCCCTCTTTCCGCCCCACTTCTTTTAAAAGTCCTTTTTCAACCAGAGTCGTCACCGCCCGATCCGACTGTACCCCTCGCAGAAATTCAATCTCACCCCGGGTCACTGGCTGCTTGTAGGCAACAATGGCCAGCACTTCGAGCGCCGCACTCGAAAGCCCCTGGGCCGGTTGTTTATACAAGGCTTCGATATAGGGCGACATTTCAGGCTTCGTACCCAAGCGATAGCCGCCATTGACCTCCAACAAGGCTAAACCGGACGCCGGTTCAGCATAGCGTTTAGAGAGTTCGACCAAGAGTTCCGCCACATCAGGACATTTCATTTGCAATAACTCAGAAAGCCGCTCCAGATTAAGCGGCTCTCTGGCCACAAATAAAAGTGCTTCCAAGGCTGCACCTTCAGTCTCCCGAAAGAACATTCTCTGTCTCCCCCTCCACAAACTCCCAGGCCCGCGCAGCCGGAAATAGCACGATCTCGCTGCGAAACGTTGCTTGTTCAGCCCTTACCCGGCCGTTTTTTAATAGCTCTAATAAGGCCAAGAACGCGACGATGAGCTCCATACGGGCCTCTGTACGTAGGACTTGGCGCAGCCCCAGCCCCTCGGGATGCAGCAGCACCCGCCGCCAAACATCCTTCACCATCTCATCGATTCCGATTTCATCAGGCTCCAGCTGCCGGACTTCTCTCCCCTGTTCCGCCCGCTCAATCACATCGCGAAAGGCTTGCCACAGGTCGGCAAAAGATACATCTTGAAGCGGGTCCTCTTTTTGGACATGGGCGAGAAGTTCCTCCAGATCCACAACCCGAAAAAAACGCTGCCCTGAACCCGTCTCCAGTGCCCCCAATACCTCGGAAGCCTCTTTATAAGCGCGGTAAGCCAAGAGGCGCTCTACCAATTCTTGGCGTGGATCCTCTTCGCTTAAGCCCTCGTCTTTTACGGTTTTCGGCAACAAATCACGCGATTTGATATAGAGAAGCTGGGCGGCCAAGACGAGGAACTCGCTCGTGATTTCCATATCCAGCGACTCCAGCCGTCGCAAAGCTTCCGTAAATTGATCCGCTATCCGGGCTATCGGAATATCATAGATATCCACCTTTTCCGCCTGAATCAGTTGAAGCAGCAAATCCAGTGGACCTTGATAAGCCGGCAACTCGACCACCGGAAGCTTCCTCGCCTCCATCAGACGAGACCCAAGGCATCCCGGACTTCCTTCAGCGTCTGAGCAATCACGAGCCTAGCCTTTTCCTCACCATCGCTACTTAAATGCCCGATATGCAGGGAACTCGTCGGTCGCATCCCGTCAAAAATTCTTCCTTCCATATTCCATCACTCCTTCGCCTACCTAACCGATCAACGGGGATAAGATAAGGTGGCCGATTTTATAGTAAAGATTAAAGAGAAAAACCACGGTGGGCTGCAGAACGCTTCCCAAAATATTCGTAAATAAAACCAACACCAAGATAATCATGCCATAAGATTCAATCGCCCACAAGGTGCGGGCATAGCGCGCCGGCAGGAGCCCCGTAAGCACAGCAAACCCATCTAAAGGCGGAATCGGAATCAGGTTAAAGATACCCAAACCCAAATTCATCCCGATGATGGCCATTAACATGATGGTAACAACCGGTCCCCACGTTGATGCTGCCAGCCAATGATCAGTCAAAAGCCAGGCGAGCACCGCTAGGAAGGCCATGAACAAATTCATCGCTGGTCCTGCCAAAGCCACCAACATCCTCCCGCGCAGCGGCCCGCCTTTAAAATACGACGGATTCGTCATGACTGGTTTAGCCCAGCCAAAGCGGTAGAAAAGTGCCATTAAGGTTCCGAACAGATCAAGATGGGCTAATGGATTGAGCGTCAAGCGTCCCTGACTCCGAGGGGTGGGATCCCCTAAATGATCAGCTACCCAGGCATGGGCAAACTCATGAAAGGCAAACCCGATGAGTAGTGCCGGTACATTCGCAATCAGTGTCGTCAAATCAAATCCGAACAATATTTTACCCCTTTCCCTGTTCACGTTGAATCAAATACGCCATCAAGCGCTCTTCCTCCCCGCGGTTTTGAACTTCCCCAGTCAGCCACCCCTGGCGAATTCGGGAGAGAATCCGCCCGATAAGCACACCTTCTTTGACACCTACCCGCTGCAAAACCTTGCCATCCACCGCCATGTCCATCTGGGCAAGCGCTTGGAGATAAGCCAACAATGGCTCCGCCAACGAGGGCTCAGTGCTCAGACATTCGATGAGCCAGCGAGCAACCTTCGCAAGCTTCTGATCCAGTTCGACGATGCTGTCGCTTCTTCCTGCTAATTCCTGACGCAAGCGAAAATACAAAAAGGTATCTTCCCGGAGTCCTCTGGGAAGGCGCAGCTGCGCCAGGACTTCAACTGCGGCCTGGAAATCAAACTGCCGCAGCGAACAAACCCAACGTTCGGAACGCCCCTGAAGCGTACGTTTTCCATCCACAGCCAAATTCCATGGGTAACGAGTCCCAAACCAGGCCTCCAAAACCTCGGTCTTCTCCAGCATGGCAAGCATGGCAAGATAGCGCTCTTCACCGTAGATGAGCAAGAGTTCCTCAGTAAAGCGTTCCCGACTTAACTTCTCAAAGACCTTATTTTCCAAGGCAGTTGCCAGCGCTTCCAGGGTTTCTTTCGCTAAATGGAAGTGATAGCGTTCAGCAAAGCGAACCGCCCGCAGAATCCGGGTCGGATCCTCAACAAAACTTAATTGGTGCAGCAGCCGAATTTCCCCCTGCTGGAGATCCCGCACACCCCCATAATAGTCGACCAACTCACCATAATCCCCTGGGACCAGGCAAATCGCCATGGCGTTTATGGTGAAATCACGTCGGAACAGATCATCTTGCAGAGAGGATACTTCGACCTGGGGCAAGGCTCCCGGATAGTCATAGTACTCCCATCGGGTCGTGGCCACATCAAGATGCGTTCCATCCTCAAACAGGATGCTGGCCGTACCAAACTGGGGATGAACGGTCAACTCCCCTTCCCCCAACCTCTGGACCAATGCTTCGGCGAATTGGGGGCCATTACCTTCCACCACAAAATCCAGATCCTGAGTCGCTGACAGCAAGAGCAGATCGCGGACAAACCCTCCCACCGCATACACGAGCACACCCTGCTCCCCGGCCGTCTCCCGCGCCGCCTCTAGAAGCTGGCGCACCCCCTCCGGCAGCCTCCCCAGGAGACCCAAGATATCCTCGCGTACGGCACGGCTGCGCTCCCGCGCCAAAACCGGTTCAATCGGAACCGCACTCCCATGGATGCGCCTGAGCACATCCGAGCGCGATACTATCCCTACAATACAACCATTTTCGACGACAGGTAAACGCCCAATATCGTGCTGCACCATCAAGCGTTGAGCCACATCCCACGGTGCATTCGCATCCACCGTCACCACCTGAGTGGCCATGAACCCTTTGACAGGTGCGTGTCCCAGTCCATGTTTGAGCGCTTTCTCCACATCCCGGCGGGAAATGATCCCGACCAGGCGCGCCCCATCCACGACAGGAACCCCCGTATGTCCATAACGCAGCAAAAGCTGCTCCACATCCCCGAGCTTCGTCTCCGGCGGGACGGTCTTCACAGGATGGCTCATAATATCGCTCACCAGAAACGGCTCTTCAACGTGTTTTGCAATCTCCTGCCGCAGCTTGACCAGAACCGCTTCGATATTCATTCCCTTAATGGTCGCCGCAGCCGCTTTCTCATGCCCTGAGCCGCCGAAAGCGGCGGCAATCTGATGAACCGGCAGTCCTCGCGTGCGCGAGCGACCGACAAAATATACCCGATTCTCCATCTTCACCACCAGAAACCAAGTCTCCGGCCCTTCTAACTCCCCGACCCGATGGGCAATCAAGGCCAAACCGCCGATATAATCTTCACACTCGGCAAAGGAAAGATAGACAGAGATCGCTTTGAAACTTTCCGTATGCCCATTATCCAAGACCTTCTGCAGCAGAGCTTTCTGGTCATCAGAGAGCGGGCGGCTTAAGTTCTCCGCTACCACCCCGAGCTGTGCCCCCTGTTCGAGCAAAAAGGCCACCGCACGCACATCACGTACCGTTGTACTCTCGAAAAGCAGGCTCCCTGTATCATCATAAATTCCGAGGGCTAGCAACGTGGCTTCAAAAGGGCTCAGTTGCAGGCTGAGCGACGCGATCTTCTCTACCAGGAGCGTTGTACAGGCCCCGACGGCTTCAATCTGCATCCCCGGTTGCAACGGCCCTGCATAAGGATGGTGATCATACACCACGACCGGTATATCCAGGCCTGCCGCCTTTTCCCCAACACTCCCAACCCGTTTTAAATCATGGGTATCCACAAGAATGACCCGGGTAACATCCTCTAAAGGAATGTCTGCCCCGGGTTTAAACGGGATCTGATCTTTGGTCAAAGCCAAAAAATCCTGGACATATTGCGAAGGTTTCCCTTCCATGACAATGACGCTATGGGGATAAAGCTTCTGGGCAGCAACCATCGAAGCCAAAGCATCAAAATCCAGTTGACGGTGGGCTAGTATGATCTCCATGCGGCTTTCCGTATTCCTCTCTACAAGTATCTCTGCTTGAATTATAACACAAGACAAGAATAGAGAGCCAATATCACCAAGTTTAATGCGTGCTCGTCTGAATCTTATCCGTGCTTGCATTCCCCACACTCCGGTCTAAATGCAGGGAACCTGCTGCCATGGAAATCTCCACATCAATTTTCGTTTTGGCCTGATCATAACCAGGGCTAAACCAGTCCTTTTTATCTAATAATAAGCCAGAACCCATGAAGTCTGTCTTGCTAGCTCCCCCGGCCACATGCACATGCAATCCGACGGGATCCGGCACCGCTAAGGTGAGATCCGAGGCCCCTGTGTTCAGTTTAACCTGCAACGGGATGCCCGTATCCCCTAAGGCGAGGCGAAACTTGCTCGCTCCCGTATTCACCCGCAAACTTTCGAGTGGAATTTCGCTAAAATCCAAATCCCCGTAGATCGCTCCGGCATTTAGTTTCACATCATAACGGACAGTGCGGTTCAAACCCAAATCCAACGTGTCACGTGATCCGCCTTTTTTCTGAGAGGAAAGCGTAACGTCCATGCGGTCTCCGCTTTGACGACTTAACAGGGAAGGCTGATCAGAGGCAAAAGCACTGTCCCAGCGATACGTCCCAGCCATTAAATACGCTCCCTCTTTCTGTGCAGTCAGGGCTTGAAGGTTAACCTTGGCCCCGCCCAGATTAAGATCGAGAGACGCCTTGGTGACGCCTGCCGGAAGTTGCACCTCAGTCGTCCGCACTCCATTAGCTTGTGCCTCACTGAAAGGCGTACGATGCATCGGGAAATATCCATGAGGTATGGTCTGCGGGCCAAAAACGAGAGAATACCCGGCAATGACGAGCAAAAACACCAAGAGAACCGCGCTAAAGGGCACTTTCTTCTTGAAGAGAAAAGCGATACCGATCAGGATCAGTAAAAGTGGCCAGAGATCCACCACACTCAGCCAAAAACTCCATGGTAGCAAACCAAAATTGATCAGAAGAAAGATCAATCCTACGACGATCAGTAAGAACCCTCTTGACAGTGAGTCAAATAAATTCCTCATAAAACACCCCCAAGGATTTTCTCTCGTCTTGACCGATAGAGCGCGCCACGTCCCTTGCCTGCTATTATCTAATTCCACTCCTATTACGAAAAAGAAAGGCTTAATGTTGCATTTTCTTAAACAAAAAGGATCCCTCACAAACGGAATCCTTTCTACTCTTATTCCGACTCCTGTCTCCTGTCTCCTGAACATTTACATTCTTTCGTTGATCCGTTCCATCGCACTGTCCATGTCTGCTTGAGTCAAGCCGAAATTCTTCTGCAGGCGAAAACTGATCGCATCCGACCAGAACGAACACTTTGAACTCATCTTCTTAAAGACCTTAGCCGAGGCTTTACTTTGTTTGGCTCTATCCCCGGCATTCGCCTGCACAATTGAGCAGATATAACGAGCTTGCAGCAACGCATCCTGATCTAGGTTTTCAAATTCCGTGTTCAAGTAGCCGACAAGGTCTTTGTAATACGCAGAAAATTCCTCAATTGGCAGCTCTGTCTCCATGTGAAGGAACGTTTTTAGCTTTGCTATCATTTCTTCCATATTCTACACCTCACCCCATTATTATACCACCCGTTTAGCCCCCAGCTATCACTTCTGCCATTTTTTCTTGTGAAAGTACCAAAGGCTGATACCCATGATCATAGCAGATGCCCCATAAAAAAACCAGATCCCATAGTTTGTATGAATTAAGGGCATGTTCTCAAAATTCATACCAAAAAAACTAGTCAAGAGGTTAATGGGCAAGAGAAAGGTGGCCAAAAGTGTCAACACTTTCATGATGTCGTTGGCACGATTGTCCAAGGCCGTTTGATAAGCTTCCCGCAAGCTTTCCAGAAGTTCATGGGTTTGCCGGACATTATCCAGTTCCCTTTGTGTGTCTTGAACCAGCTCTTGCCAGTCCCCTGGCCCCTCCATCCGCCCGACTCCTCCTAAACGGATAAACACGGACTGATGCGCGTTCAGCGACTTCTTGAGCCCGATTACCCGCTTATGCAGGTCCATGATCTTCTTTTCTTGCCATATTTTTGGTCCCTTTAGAATCCCTTCCTCAACAATGTCCATCTGGTCTTCAAATTTCTCCAGAAGTTCTTGGTGATGAAACAAAATTCTCGCTCCCACAACCTGCGCCAAATGCATGGAACAAGCCAGTAAACCACGTTTGGCCCACGCTTCCAGTTGCTCAGGTTCAACGCCTCCCCATTCCCAAAGAACAAACTCCTTAGGGGTAAGGAAAAACCGAATCGCCCTTTCTTTGCCCCCTTGATCCATATCCCGATAACAGACATAGTAGTGCTCAGGTCCTAAGCGCTCTGCTCGAGGATACACTCCCAAAAAACCTTCATTCTTGTGTTTGCCGTCAGCTAACTGACGCCCCTTCGCTTCAACTCGTTCCAGCCACTCTCTCACCAGTCCTGGCGCGTCTGGCCGGACAAGCGCCGGAATCGCTTCCCGGTCAGCCATCGAAACAACGGTCAGCCAGAACCCTGGCTGCTGCGCCGTTTCGGCTTTGCCCTCTTTAACCATCCCACCTTGAAAAACATAGAACTTCTCCACAAAAACCTTCTCCTAACCTGAGGAATAAGCCCCGGAACATTCATCCTAAGGTGTCTCCCCAAAGACATCCGGGGACATCACCGGCAGCACCGCATCTCCTTCTTCAATCCAAGAACCCCAAGCCTTTTCATCAGCTTGCCCCGAAAAGATCGATTGCGTTTTTCCTTCTTGAAAAAGGCTGCGTACGGCAACACGGCTTTCACTTAACCTAACCTTCCAGTAACTAATCCCCTCTTCAATTACAAAACTTCCTGGCAAGGTTTGCGAAACCATCTCAAGCCCTTCTCCGGAACGGACAAGATTGAAGAAAGCAAACATCTGTCCTAAGGAGAGATCCGTCTCTACGGCCCGATAGGCTTGGGGAATAAGCCGAGGCAGCTTGGTCAAGGTCTTCGCCTGCAGTGCTTCTTTCACTATTGCTTTAATGACCGTTTGCTGGCGCATGGTTCGGGAGATATCTGCCAGATTGTCATGGCGAAAACGGGCATATTGCAGAGCCTGGGTACCGCTGAGCCGCTGGGTTCCCTTCTTTAAATTTATGATCCCATCTACCTTGTCCCCTGTATTGTAATACATATCTTTCTCTACCGTAAGGGTGATCCCGCCTAAGGTATCAATAATTTCCTTAAAGCCAGCGAAGTTTACCTTTATATAGCCATCGATCGTTTGGCCCAGCAGGTTTTCAGTAACCTTTACCGTTGACTTCAGTCCCTTGCCCAAGCGGGCGGCTGCGTTAATCTTCTGTTTGCCGAAGCCCGGATAGGTAATCTGGGTATCCCTCGGGATTGACAAGAGCGCCAGACGTTTGGCGTTCGGCGTATAGTTAGCCATAATCAAAGTATCCGTATTGCTTATATTGCCTTCGCCTGGTCGATTATCCACTCCGACCAATAAAATCGTAAACCCTCGATCCGCATTAACCTGAACATTGGGAATCCCAGAACTAGCCCCTACCTCTACACTAGGTTTTGCTCCCGGCTGAGGGCCAGAATTTCTTTCCTGACTTTTTCCCTGACTGCTTCCCAAATTACTTCTCAGTTCATCCCATGAGTTTTTCGCAGGATAACCTCCTGCATTCCCCCCATGAGCCAATTTTAGTTCTCCATACCCGAAGGAAAGAATTAATCCCAGTATACAGCAGGCCATGACGATAAAGCTATATTTCCTAACAGTCGGAAGCCATTTAACCCACACTCGAACCACTCCAATCCGCATCATCAACCATAGCTTTAGCTTTTG
>JAJZPA010000049.1 GCA_021811425.1 Bacillota bacterium
GCCCACCCCCATGACAAGGGTGGACATAACAAACCACCAGTTTTGCGAAAAGGCCACGGGCATGGAAGCAAAGCCGGTCATACCCTGCTTAATAAAAGCCGCCGGAACCATTGAACGCATGGCATCAAGCTTGGCATGGGCGGCCGATACGCCGCCCAGTTTGTTATAGGTCATGAAGATCAGGATGGCCATGATCACGAACATCAGCGAGCCCTGAAAAGCATCGGTATAAATAACGCCGCGCAGACCGCCGAAAAACACGTAAGCCAGCACGACCACGGCGAAAATTAATAGAGCTGTGGTATAATTCATACCCAAGGCTTTTTCCAGAAAACGCGCCCCTCCGATCATCACGGCGGCTGTATACAGCGGAAGAACAATGCTTATCAAAGCGGCAGCCCAGCGGCGGATGAACTTGGACTCAAAGCGGGCGCCAAGCAGCTGCGGGAAGGTGTAAGCGCCCAGCTGCTGGCCGAGGGCGCGTGTTCTTCTGCCAAAGACCACGAAGGCAATAAAGATACCGACTAATATATTGGCGAAGGTCAGCCATAACATGCTCATGCCGAAAAACGCAGCGGCACCCCCAAAGCCAACAATAGCCGAAGTGGAAATAAAGGTTGCGCCGTAGGCCATGCCGGTGAGAAACGGGTTCATTTCCCCGCCGGCTACCATGTAATCCTTAGACGATTTGGTATGCTTGTATCCCAGGTAGCCGAGATATGCAACCGCAGTGATATACAAGGCAAGAATAAAATAAAAAAGTCCCATTTACCAATCCCTCCTCAATACTAATACTGTTTTACTCTTTGTTCCAATTTAAAGCTCCGTAAACGACACAAAAAATAGCACTCGCAATTGACAAAAAGTATGCCAGTATTACCCCTGGATCGGTAAATCCTAAAATGCTCACAGTATTCCACCTCCCCTTCTGTAAAATTTGAAGTATTCAGAACATTGTAATGGATTATGGATAGCGGTGACCACTCCTCCATCCGATAACCCCAGGATAAGACAACCTCCTTTCTAACATGTCAGATAATTATGAATACTTTTGAGCTCCATTTTATCAAAATTTGACTCAGTGTAAAGCCCCAGACTTATCTATAACAGGGTAACGAGTTGGGATTGTGTACTGTTCAGAGTCAGCTTTCGACCATTGCCTTTTGGCGTCATCACTGTTTAACAGGGATTATTGACCTTTGGACCGGCAAACAAGACATTTGAGGGGAACTGCTATATAAACTTAAGATAGGTCAATTTTCGGAAATCTGACGTATTCGTAGAAACGGGCAGTTGCGTGCCTTTCTCCTGCGCAGTTTGGTCGCTGTATTTTATTTAAAGAGAAGGGACGAGCCGCCGGTGGTGCAGAAGACGCTGTAATTCCAACGTAGTAGTGACGCCGCGAGCCTTTAGATCCTGGACCATTTTGGCAAAAATACGGGCGGTAATGATGGCATCTCCCAAGGCGGTGTGACGATCGGTGATCGGGACGTCGTAGGACCCGGCCAAACAATCCAGGGAATGACATTCTGCCGAAGGAAAGAGGAGTTGGGACAAGAGAAAAGTATCCATCACCGGAATGCTCAAGCGAATCCCGCAGTATTGACGGAGTTTGAGATTGATGAAGCCCAAATCGAATGAAGCATTGTGGGCAATCAAGGGGAAGCACCCTTGAAATTCCAAAAAACGGTCGAGTACTTCCAGAATATCAGGACAATCGGCGGCCATCTCGTTGGTAATGCCGGTGATCTGTGAAATCTTTGCCGGAATATTCCGCTTGGGGTCGACCATGTGATGGAAATGCTCTGTAATTTCTCCATCCTCCAGCTTGACGGCTCCCAGGGAGATAATTTCGTCTCCTTTCTTGCAGGATAAGCCGGTCGTTTCCGTATCAAACACCACAAATTTGCTATTCAAAGGGAGAGAAGGCCAAGGTTGCCGTCTCAGAGCCTGCACTTTTTCGTTAAGGCCAGGCAAACTCGGAGATTCGCTCAAGCAATGGAGCTTTGCAAGGCGCCTGGTTAAAGATAATAGGGATACCATGTTTTCACCTGCTTTTTCGTTGGATTGGGTCGGTCCGTAATAACGCTTTCTCCTCTATGAAGGAGGTGTATGTCATAGGCGGAGGGACGTACTGTTAGAATTCGACCCGGAAGGCTGTACCCGTCAGGGTTTGGAGTCGATCGACGGCGGTTAAGCTTTCTCGAAGTACGGATTGTTGTCTTTTGCTTAAGGACTGGGGATTGATATAATTGTCGGGTGCCCTGCCTGTGCTGAGTTTTTTCAGGTTGCCACGGATCCGGAAGATCATTAAAGCTTGGAAGGCGGCTTCGAAATATTCGGCATCATCGGGGGAAAGGGCCTTGAGTTCGACCAGCTTGTGCAAGCGAGCCAAGGTAGAAGTCTCATGAACATCCTCGCGCAAAGCCAAAATGCGGACACAGTCCACGATGTGAACCAAAGCGGAACGCTTGACGTCAAGTTCGTCTTTGTGTTCTTTGTGTTTTTCGACCAGGATCTGCTTAAAGAGGCCTAGGGGAACTCGGGTGTTCAGGTCATCCTGGGCAAGGTGATGCAGGATGGTGGGAGAAAGCCGAAATAAACGATGGGCATAGTCACGGAGTTCGCGGGCCAACTTCTCTTCGCCGTACACGGCCCGGTAATCCAGGAAAAGGGTGAACTGCCGAAATGACTCTGACGTGGGAACGAAGACCCAGTTATAAGCGGTCTTCTTCAAGGCGCTCAAAGATTGACGCCAGAAGGGGTTGAGCGCGATGATGCCGTGTGGGCATTTCATGAATCCACATTGTTCCAGCCCTGTGACCACATACTGGGCGAGCGCCGCGAAATAGGCTTCAACCTCTTCTTCCTTTCCGGGTTCGGGGTCAGCGTAGAGTATGGCATTATCCTGGTCTGAGGAAAGAGTTTGTTCTTTGCGGCCCCCACTGCCCAGGGTAAGCCAACAGTAGTCTACAGGGGGGCGACCGTGACCATTCCGGATCTGATCTTCTTCAGCCAGAAGCAGCAAGCGCCGGGTCAGAAGATCGCCCAGTTCGGACACGACTTCACAGATCGCGTTGGCGGATGCCATGTCGTTGACCATGGCGACGGTGATCTTGTTGATGGACTGAGCGCTACCGGCCAGGTCGCCAGGGTTTTGAGCCGCTTCGATTTGGCTTACTAGGGTGAGGGTACTGCCTTTGCGAGCTTTTGCCAGGTCGCCGATCGTGACGATGCCGACGGGGAATCCTTGTTGGCTGACCAAGACATATTTGCCGCGAACTTTGATCATGTTGATCAGGGCATGGTAGGAAAAGGCCTCCGGAGGCAGAGATGGGATGTTGTTTTCCATGATGTCTGCAGCAAGAACAGCTTCAGGATTGGCGTTCAGTGCCAGTACTTTGGCGATCAAGGCCCTTTCACTCACAAGTCCTAAGAATTTGCCGTTGCTGGAAGTGATGACAACCGAACTGATACGTTTTTGGAGGAGAATACGGGCAATCTGGTTGACAGGGGTGTCGGGCGGACACGTAATCAACGCTTCCGACATGACATCCCTTACTCTAATCTTGAAAGGCTCGGTGATCAAACCGTAGGCTTCATAAGGTTGTTCGTGAACCATTTCCTCATAAAGCGTGCGCAACCGCTCCGTCAAGATGGGATTAAAAAGGTCGGCGAATTCTTTGTGACTCTGCAACAGGTTTTCAAAGCGATCCCTTGCCAGTAGGTAACAGGTAAGTTCCTCCATAGCTCGGACGGAAACCGGGTACGTTTTGCCGGTTAAAACAACGGTCTCGCCGAAGAAGTCTCCAGCGTAACGCAAGCCGACGATATCGGGGATACCTTTGTTCTCTTCGGCAGCAATTCCGGCTACTCCGGATAGAATAATCAAAAGATAACCGAGGGAGGGCTGGCCCTGGCGAAATACATAGCTCCCTTTCGGATAAATTTTGAGGAGCAATTCGGGATAGAGTTCGTCCAAGACGTTCGGGGGCAGGGTGTTAAACGGTGAGAAATTAAGCAAAAATGCAGGCAAGAAAGACACACCTCCCCAATGCTGAATCGTTTGTTATGGATATCTTATACCTTTGACAACAGTGAACAAGAAAACCTGCTCGAGCGGTTGAAAAAGGAACTTAAAAGGAGATCAAATTCTAACTACCAAAATTAATCTAATGTTTACTGCTTGTCGAGTTTTAGCAGATTACCCTATAAACGAAGCCCATTCATCTGCAAATATATACCATTCGGGATTCACTTTTGTCTATTGACTTGCCAAGATAAGCTGTTGAGAGAAATTAAGATCTATCTGTCGCAATTATCTGATATCATTGAAATGTCATATAAAAGTGAATTGTATGTCATTAACGCATTAGGCCTTTAAGGAGGTGAAGTCACTACGCGTTAAAGGAAATAGAAAGATCCGTTTTGAGCGTTGTTAGCTGACCTCAGGACTAGAAGCATGGCAGAAAGGATGACAATCGGCAAGACGGAAACACGGTTTCAATAAAGGATGGAAGGACGGAAGGACGGATTAAGGGATCTGCAGCAAGCAGGACTAAGCACAAGCAACAAGAGTCTGTCCGAAGTCAATAGATAAGATAAATGGAGTTTAACACGATCGGGGTGAAATAAGCAGGCTTTTTTTAGACGATATTGGACAGACTCCTCTAGCTTCTGCCGGAGAGCGTTCGTGGTGTGAGGCAAAAAAGGCTTCACGAGCCAACGGCGCAAACAAGTGAATGCTAAGAGGAGGGGCAAACAGAATGACATTGACAAGCCCTGGCCAGCGGATGTTGATGGCTGGAAACAATGCGATTGCCCGTGGGGCTTATGAGGCCGGAGTGTATTTTGCCTCAGGTTATCCCGGAACACCCAGTACGGAAATTCTGGAGGTTATTTCTCACTATCCTGAGATTCGCTCGCAGTGGGCCGCCAATGAAAAAGTCGCTTTTGATGAAGCGATGGGCGTTGCTATGTCCGGGAAACGGGCGTTATGTTCCATGAAGTATGTGGGACTCAATGTGGCCGCTGATTCGTTTATGGTTTTTCCTTTCGCCGGGACAGTCGGAGGATTTGTGGTCATTTCAGCCGACGATCCCGGCATGTACAGTTCCCAAAATGAACAGGATAATCGCTACTTTGCCAGGATGGCACAGGTTCCTATGATCGAGCCTAGTGATCCCCAGGAGGCCAAGGACTACCTCAAACTGGCTTTCGAACTGAGTGAACTGTTTTCTACGCCTGTTCTTTATCGCACTTCGATGCGGGTATCCCACAGCAAGGGGGTCGTTACGTTAGGCGAACGCCTGGAAGTGAAAAACGATCGGAGTTTTGTTAAGGATGTGCCCAATTGGGTCGTGCCCATTTTCGCGAAGTCTCTCCGGGCCAAACTGGACGCTAAGATGGCCCGGATGTCGGAGTTTGTCGAGAGTTATCCGTTCAACTGGATTGAGGAAGGCCAAAGCAAGACAGCCATTATCACGAGTGGAGCTTCTTACACTTATGCTAAAGAGATCTTTCCAGACGCCACTTGTCTGAAACTGGCGCTTACGAATCCTTTACCTAAGCAAAAAATCGTCGACTTCTGTGCGCGGCATGAGCAGGTCTATGTGATCGAGGAACTGGAACCGTTCCTAGAAGAACAGATCCGAGCTTGGGGCATAACGAACGTGATAGGCAAGGAACGCCTTCCTCGCACCGGAGAGTACAGTCCTGATGTTTTAGCCAAAGCCTTTCTGAGTGAAGAGCCCATCAAAGACTTTACGAACGAATTCGATCTGATCAGTCGTCCGCCTCAATTGTGTCCGGGTTGTCCACACAGGGGGGCTTATTTGGCCTTGAAGAAAGCCGGTGTCCTGGTTACCGGGGATATCGGCTGTTACACGTTGGGTGCGTTGCCTCCTCTCGGAGCGATGCACACTTCCTTTTGCATGGGCGCTTCTATCGGCAATGCTTTCGGCTTTGAATTGGGAGGGATGGACAAAGTCGTAGCGGTCATTGGTGATTCCACTTTCATTCATGGAGGGATTCCCCCCCTCATCGATGTTGTTTATAACGGGGGCAATACGACGACCGTCATTTTGGATAACCGGACGACAGGTATGACCGGGCATCAAGAGCATCCGGCCACAGGCATGACGTTGCAGGGCCGGGAGGCGCCCCGTTTGGATCTAGTGGCCTTGATTAAAGCCATTGGGGTGGAGCATGTTCAGGTCGCGGATCCTTTCAAGCAAAAGGATATGTATCAGGCGGTTCAAGATGCCCTTCAACATGAAGGTCCCTCGGTGATTTTGACCAATCGGCCCTGTATTTTTGCCCGCGGCGAAAAAAACAGGCCCAAGACACCCTACGTGATCCAGGAAGACAAGTGTACACAATGCGGGGCTTGTCAGCGCGTGGGTTGTCCGGCCGTATTGCCCGGCAAGCAGCCTCGGATCGACGAGGTCTCTTGTACCGGATGTTCCTTGTGTGCCCAGGCATGCAAATTTGATGCCATTGCGTTAAAGGGGGTTATGTAATGGCTGTCACAAATGTTCTCCTCTGCGGGGTCGGGGGACAGGGTGTGCTCTTAGCCAGTGAGGTGTTGGCCTTGGTGGCTGTTGAAGAGAAGGCGGAAGTCAAGCAAACGGAAGTCCACGGTGTGGCCCAACGGGGCGGGAGTGTGGTGAGCCACCTGAGGTTTGGGGAGGGGGTTTATTCTCCGACCGTGCGCACGGGCGAGGCGGACATTCTTGTTGCTTTTGAACGGCTGGAAGCTGTTCGTTATGGACATTACGTCAAGCCGGGAGGCTTGATCCTGATCAATGATGTAGAAATCATGCCCGGACAAATCGGGGAATACAAGCCCTATCCTACGGGTATTATGGAGTTTCTGAGGAGCAAGGGCTTTACCGTACAAACGATACCCGCTACCGCTGAAGCGAAAGCGCTGGGCAATCTTCGTGTCGGTAGCCTGATTCTTCTCGGTGTGTTATCTGTATATCTCGATCTCTCCCTCCGGGCCTGGGAATCCGTGATCAGGAGACGGATCCCGGAACGGCTCTTGGATGTGAACCTCAAGGCGTTTCAGGTAGGAGTTGAACTGGGTAGGAGTCAGGCCCAAGCAGCAGTTTCCGGGGTCTAAGGAAAGCGTAGGGGAATAGTATCAGGTACAGCGCCACGGGGTGTCGAGGTGGTAGCACGGTACACTCCTGTTGGAATGATTGAGGAGGGGTTAGATTGGAAGCCACAAAGCCTTTTACTGAGGCGAAAGAATGTCTGATCTGGGACCGGGAGCATGAAACCATGCCGCGGCCACAGTTGGAGAAGTTGCAGTTGGAGCGGTTGCAACAGACGGTTGAACGCTGCTACGACCGGGTGCCTTTTTACAAAGAGAAGATGGACGCTTTGGGGGTGCGCCCGGAGGATATCAAGACCCTCAAAGACGTGAGCAAACTTCCGTTCACTACGAAGCATGACTTACGGGAAAACTATCCGTTTAAAATGTTTGCAGAACCTATGAAAAAGGTCGTCCGTCTCCATGCCTCCAGCGGAACCACCGGAAAGCCGGTGGTAGCCGGGTACACGGCGAAGGATCTGGACACCTGGGCCGAACTGATGGCCCGGGTATTAACCTCGGGCGGAGTAACTGACGAGGATATTGTGCACAACGCCTACGGCTACGGTCTCTTCACCGGGGGGATGGGTTTCCACTACGGCGCGGAGCGAACCGGGGCCACGATTGTCCCCGTCTCGGGAGGACTGACCAAGAGACAAGTCATGCTCTGGCGGGATTTCGGAGCGACGGTTCTTTGTTCTACGCCTTCGTATTCCCTTGTCCTGGCGGAACAGGCAGCGGAAATGGGACTTGATCCGGCCCGTGATCTCAGTTTGCGAGCTGGTTTCTTTGGGGCCGAGCCCTGGACCCTGGAGATGAAGAAAGAGATCGAAGAAAAATTAAACCTGGAGGCCTTTGACACCTACGGCCTGACCGAACTCATCGGTCCGGGCGTCTCTTCCGAGTGTCCCTATCATAACGGTTTGCATATTAACGAGGATCACTTTCTGGTGGAAACGATCGACCCGGATACGGGAGAGGTTCTGCCGCCCGGTACCCCAGGGGAAATGGTCCTGACTTCTTTGACCAAAGAAGCTTTTCCTGTTTTACGCTTCCGCACGCGGGATCGGACGGTCATCGTTCAGAAGCCTTGTGCCTGCGGCCGGACTACGGCGCGCATGCAAAGAGTGACGGGTCGGACGGATGACATGCTGATCATCCGGGGTGTGAATGTTTTTCCTTCCCAGATCGAAAGCGTGATCCTTTCCATTCCCGATTTGGAGCCTCAATACGTTATCGTGGTGGATCGGGGAAGTTCGCACATGGATGACTTCGAGGTTCTGGTGGAGTGCACGGAGAACTTGCTTACTAAAGAGGATGCAGCGATGTTGGAGGTTCAGGAACGGTTGAGTCGGGAACTTTATCAAGTCCTTGGCATCAATGCCCGGAGCAAGGTCGTGAAGCCTAAAACGCTGCAGCGCAGCGAAGGTAAAGCCAAACGCGTTGTCGACATGAGGGACATAAATCATTGAAACGGGATGTGAAAAAACGATGGCTATGACCATGACCGAGAAAATCTTGGCTGCCCATGCCGGTTTGCCTCAGGTACGTCCGGGTCAAATCGTCAATGCCAAGGTAGACTTAGTTTTAGCAAACGAACTCTCAGCGATCGTGGCGATTGAGGAGTTTGGCAAAATCAGGGGTGCTGAGAAGGTATTTGATCCCCACAAAATTGTCATTGTCCCCGACCATTTCACGCCGAACAAAGATATTCAGTCAGCTCAGGTTGCCAAGAAGGTGCGGGAATTCGCCCTCACTCAGCAAATGTTGTATTACGAAGTGGGCCGGATGGGAATTGAGCACGTACTGCTGCCGGAGCAAGGGCTGGTTCGGCCTGGAATGTTGGTTATTGGGGGAGATTCTCACACCTGTACGTACGGGGGGATTGGCGCTTTTGCGACCGGGGTCGGCTCGACGGATGTGGCGGTCGCCTGGGCTTTGGGGGAAGTGTGGCTTAAAGTGCCCTCTACCATTCGTTTGGAATTTCTGGGGAAGAAACAACCCTGGGTTTCGGGTAAGGACATGATTCTCTATGCGGTGGGTCGTCTGGGGGTCGATGGCGCTATTTACAGTGCGCTGGAGTTTACGGGTGAAGCCATTGCGGACTTGAGCGTAGCCGAGAGGTTGACGATGGCCAATATGGCCATTGAAGCCGGGGCCAAAAACGGCATTTTTGTCGTTGATGCCAAGACTGAAAGCTATGTACAGGGAGCTACAGACAGACCCTATACGGTTTACCAAAGCGATCCGGAGGCGGAGTATGCCCAAACGATTGTCTTCGATATGGAAGACATCGATCCCCAAGTGGCTTTTCCGCACCTTCCTTCCAACACCAAGCCGGTTTCTCAGGCCGGCGATCTTGCGATTGATCAGGTGGTTATCGGGTCCTGCACGAACGGACGAATTGAGGATTTGCGCATTGCGGCAGGGCTACTTAAGGGCAAAAAGATTCATCCCCGTGTCCGCTGTATTGTGATTCCCGGGACGCAAAAGATTTACCTGCAGGCGTTGAAAGAAGGGTTGCTTGAAACCTTTGTTCAGGCGGATTGTGTCGTCTCGACGCCCACTTGCGGACCCTGTTTAGGTGGGCATATGGGGGTTTTGGCTGAGGGTGAGCGTTGTGTTTCCACGACTAATCGTAACTTTGTGGGGCGGATGGGGCATGTGACGAGCGAGATTTACTTGGCGAGCCCGGCTGTGGCCAGCGCTTCGGCTTTGGCAGGCAGAATTACCGAGCCAGGGAAAATTTAACGGGAGCACTGGAACAGGGTTTGAAGGAGGGAACAGCATGATTAAAGGAAGTGTATGGAAATTCGGCCGTGATATTGATACAGACGTGATCATTGCCGGACGTTATTGCAATATTTCAGATCCGGATGAACTGGCCAAACATGTCTTTGAAGATCTTGATCCGACCTTTGTCGGCCGGTTTGTGCAGGGGGACGTTATAGTGGCCGACGCCAATTTCGGTTGTGGCTCTTCCCGCGAGGTGGCTCCCCTTTGTTTGAAGGCTGCCGGGGTTGCCGCAGTTGTGGCGCCTTCCTTTGCCCGCATTTTCTACCGCAATGCCATCAACATCGGGTTACCTATCTTTGAGATTCCCTCTGTTGCCAAGTTTTTTGAACAAAGACAGAGCATTCAGATCGATCCGGGTACGGGGATGATTAGCAACCTGAGCACAGGAGCGTCTTTCCAGGCGGCTCCTTTCCCGGAATTCATGCAGAAGATCATTGGTGCCGGCGGATTGGTCAATTACGCCAGTGAACGCATAGGGGGACTGGGAAATGAAAAATAGGCAGGCAAGGAGCTATAAAATCGGAGTCATCCCTGGGGACGGTGTGGGTCCGGAGGTTGTCGCAGAGGGTCTCAAGGTCTTGGAACACATCTCCCGTCAGTATGGATTCACGTATGAACTGACCCATTATCCGTACTCTGCCCAGCATTACCTCGATACGGGAGAAACCATGCCGGAATCCATTCTGGAAGAATACAAGACCCTCGATGCCATCTATCTGGGCGCTTTGGGTGATCCGCGCCTTGAACCCGGTTTCATCGAGAAGCCTGTGATCATGGGTCTGCGTTTTGGACTCGACCTCTATATCAACTTGCGTCCGATCAAACTTTACGCGGAGCAGTTTTGTCCGCTCAAAGGAAAAACGCCCGCAGATGTGGACTTGGTAGTGGTACGCGAGAACACAGAGGATGCATATACCGGAATCGGAGGGATCTTTAAAAAGGGTACGCCGGATGAGGTCGCTATCGCAGACATGGTCTTTACCCGTAAAGGTGCAGAGAGGGCGATTCGCTACGCTTTTGACTTGGCGAGACAGCGAAACGGAAAGAAAAAAGTAACCATGGTTGATAAAGCGAATGCGATTAGGCCCATGGATCTCTGGACGCGCACGTTTGCCGAAGTCGGGGAGGAGTACCCGGATATCGAGAAGGAACACGCTTATATTGATGCCGCCTGCATGTGGATGGTGAAGAATCCGGAGTGGTTTGACGTCGTCGTCACCAGCAACCTCTTTGGGGATATCATCACGGATATTGGGGCCATGGTCCAAGGTGGGTTGGGTGTCGCCGCCTCCGGGAATATCCACCCCGGGCAAATTTCGATGTTCGAACCCATTCATGGCTCAGCGCCGAAATATGCGGGCAAAAACGTTGTCAATCCGATGGCCGCGATAGCAGCCATCGCGATGCTCTTGGATTACATCGGTGAACACGAGGCTGCGGCCCGGATCGAGAGCGCCTTACAGGACACGCTCACATCGGGCAGGATTTCATCGTTGGGGGCGGATTCAGGACTCTCCACGACGCAGGTGGGACAGATGGTGCGGGAAGCTTTGGGCTAGTGTCTTAAACGGACATTTCCTGGAAGAGGAATTTATCAAGGTAGGGTAAGAACAGAAAGAGAATCGAAGCACGTTTTTAAAAAAGGGGGAACAGACAGTGCCAGACATTGTTGTTTTAGAGGGTGCCAGGACGGCCTTTGGAGAATTTTGCGGGAGCTTTAAGGATGTATCAGCCATCGACTTGGGAGCGGCAGCGGCCAGGGAAGCGATTCGCCGATCCGGGATCGCGGCTGAAGAGATTGATGATGTGTATTTCGGCAATGCCCTGCAGAGTAGTGGAGATGCCATCTATTTCGCCCGGCATGTGGCTCTCAAAGCCGGGGTGCCGATTGAGGTTCCTGCTCTGACGCTGAATAGACTCTGCGGCTCAGGACTGCAGGCTATGATCAGTGCAGCGCAATCTTTGCTGCTGGGAGACGCTACGATGGCCTTGGCTGGGGGGGGCGAAAACATGACCCAGGCTCCTTTCGTCATTCGGGGAGCACGTAACGGCTTAGGGCTGGGACAAGGCAATTTGGAGGATTCCCTCTGGCAATGTCTTCATGATACGTACTCGGATACCGCCATGGGGATGACAGCGGAAAATATCGCGGTGCGTTTTGGGATCACCCGTGAAGAAGCGGATGCCTTTGCGGAGAGCAGCCACGTTAAAGCCCTGGCAGCGATCGATAAGGGGATTTTACGAGAAGAAATCATTCCTGTGGAAGTGCCGGGACGGAAGGGAACGGTAATCGTTGAGCGGGATGAACATCCAAGGCTCACACCCTATGAAACGCTGGCAAAATTAAAGACACGCTTTAAAAAAGATGGGGTCGTTACTCCGGGTAACGCTTCCGGTATCAATGATGGAGGAGCGGCATTGGTGCTCACTACGGCTGCGGAGGCTCAAAGACGCAACCTTAAGCCCTTGGCCCGGTTGGTTTCGTATGGAATTGTTGGCGTGGAACCGGAGATTATGGGCTATGGGCCTGTCCCATCCATTCGCAAGGCCCTGAAACGGGCAGGGATGACGGTGGATCAATTGGATTTGATCGAGATCAACGAGGCTTTCTCATCCCAGTATTTAGCTTGCCAGAAAGAGCTCGGCTTCGATCCGGCCATTGCTAATGTCAACGGTGGAGCCGTGGCTCTGGGACATCCTCTGGCTGCTTCGGGTGCGCGCATCACCCTGACTTTACTCTATGAATTAAGGCGGCGCGGCAAAAAGTATGGAGCTTCTTCTTTGTGTATTGGAGGGGGCCAAGGTATAGCGGCGATCTGGGAAAACCTCCAGAGGTAGAAGAGAAACAATTTGGTGCAAATTGAGGCAATGGGATGTCCCATGTTCGCAAGAGTGGTAGTCAAGTCGGTCAAGAGAGATACCAGGGACAAAGGGTGATGGTTGACGTTCTTAAGGGTGGCAGCGAGGCGAAGAGGAGTTAAGCAATTAGCTGGATATGAGGAGGTATGAGCTATGCTGCAGGAACCTATTGAACAATTGCTTCACGGTCCGCTAGACTTTACCAGAGAGATTAAATTCCCTGACCCTAAGGAATTGCGTATTTATGATTCTACCCTGCGCGATGGCGAACAGATGCCGGGGGTAGCCTATACGCCGGAACAGAAGTTGGAAATCATAAAAATGCTCAGTGAAATCGGAGTGCACATTGTTGACGTAGGCTTTCCGGGGGTGTCGGCATCCGAGCAAAAGGCGTTGCGGCTGATCATGGAGGCGAAACGACGGGGTGAGTTGCGGCCGGATTTAGAGATTGTTGTGATGTGCCGCTCCAATCACCGGGACATCGACGCTACGCTGGAAGTTTTGCAGGAGATCAACATTTCTCCCGAGGAAGTTACCCTATTCATTTTTACAACGGCTTCGGATTTGCATACGAAATATAAGATAGGCAAGACCCTGTTGCACAGGGAAGGGATTTCCGATGAAAAATGGCTGGAAACGCCGATCGCCTGGTACCGGGAAGCTAACATCCGCATGATGGAAGATGCGATAGGCTATGCCCGCTCCAAGGGCGTTAAATTCATTGAGTTCGGGGGAGAAGACGGTTCCCGGGCCGATGTAGACTACATTACTGAGCTCCATCGCCGTGGCATGGTGGCAGGGGGGACACGCCCGTCCTTTCCCGATACTGTAGGCACCCTTTCGCCGGAGGCGACGGAGTATTATATCTCGCGCCTGGTCCAGGCCGTGCCTGAAGTACCGCTGCTCGTGCATTTCCACAACGACTTTGGCTTGGGCAGCTATAACACCGTTACGGCCATCAAACACGGTGCCAAGGTTTTCTGTACCACGGTAGCCGGTTATGGAGAACGGGCCGGTAATGCACCTTTGCACGAAGTGGTGGTTACGCTCAAGATTCTGTATGGAATTGACATCCCTGGGTTCAAGTACCACCTTCTCCACGATCTCTATCGTTTAGTGGAGAGTTATTCCGGAATCCCCATACAGGCGCATGCGCCTATTATTGGGCCTCAAGTTTTTACTCATGAGAGCGGGATCCATACCGCAGGAATTTTGGTGGATCGCCGCATTTACGAAGCCATTCCTTCCGAAATGGTTGGGCAGACCCAACGCTTTGTTTACGGCAAGCATTCCGGAACTCAGATTATCGAGTTTGCTTTAAATAGGATGGAAAAAGAACTGAACGAGGCGGGTGTCGTCCTAGAGCCGGGGCTTGTGGAGAGGGTGACGGTCGAGATGAAGCGTTTGCGGGAGGAAAAAGCCACAACGAATGTGTTGCAGAAACTCATTCATATCTACCATAAGACCTTAAATTCCATCGGCCTGACGGACAAGGATTTATTGGAGACGGCGGTTCGGCTGGGGAAAGAACAGCAAAGCAAAGGGGCCTAGGATCCTGACCCGTTCGAAATGCTGTCTTCTACAGAACTATAATTTGTGGTCAGACTATTGGGAACTTTCTAGGTTATTGCAGCAAAGGTAAATCTAACGCTTGCCGATCGGGATAAAGGTTTGAGAGGAGGACACCTTGTATGGTTATTCGTACGATAGGAATTGTCGGAGCCGGAGCCATGGGAACCGGTATTGCGAATGTGGCGGCGATGGCCGGATATGATGTGGTGCTCAGAGATATCGATAGGGCCTATGTGGACAGGTCTCTGAAGAACATGGATAAGTTCATGGCCCGTTCTGTGGAAAAAGGGAAAATGAGCGGGGAGGATCGTCAGGCTGCTCTAGCCCGTGTCCAAGGGACGACCCAACTGGAGGATCTTGCCAAAGCCGACTTCGTCATTGAGGCCGTTCTTGAGAACATGGACTTGAAGAAAGAGATCTTTCAGGCATTGGATCAGCTTTGCCGTCCGGAGGTGATTTTGGCTACCAACACGTCGTCTATGTCCATTACAGCGATCGCGGCTGTAACGGGTCGCCCGGACCAAGTCTGCGGCATGCATTTTTTCAACCCAGCTCCGATCATGCGTTTGGTGGAAGTGATCCGGGGGCTCCAGACATCGGACGAGACGATCGCTGCGGCCAGGGATTTAGCCCGAACCTTCGGTAAAACTACCATCGAAGTAAAGAAGGATTCTCCGGGCTTTGTGGTTAACCGTATTATGATTCCCCAGTTTATTGAAGCAGCCCGCCTCCTGCAGGAAGGGGTGGCTTCAGTGGAGGATATCGATACTGCGGTCAAACTCGGCCTGAATTATCCCATGGGTCCCTTTGAACTGATGGATTTTACCGGCGTAGACATCAGCTATTATGTCATGGAGTATTTTGCCGATGAATTCCGCAACAACCAGTATGCTGCTCCGCAGATCATAAAGCAGATGGTCAGGGCTAAAAAACTGGGCAAGAAAACCGGCGAAGGTTTTTACCAAGGGTAAAAATAAGAAGTCAGAAGGCGGAAGGTGCAAGGTGCGAGGTTCGATCGTCGATTCTCGAATCAGGGGCACGAACCACGAACCAGGGGCACGAACCACGAACCAGGGGCACCTGAAGGGCGAAACCGATAGGGAAAGGAGGAGAAGAAATGAATCTTGCTGACGGCCCGGAAAACAAGCGACAGGGGAAGAAATCATCGCCTACTGTAAACAAAAAATGGCTGCCTACAAGGTACCACGGATCGTCGAACTTATATCCGAGCTGCCCAAAAACACAAGCGGCAAGATTTTAAAACGATCTCATAAGACTGGGTCTCACTTTTAGGTCAACTTTGTAATCTTTTCAAAACGGAACCCCGTCAAAGTAAATATAGGGATGGATACAAAGTATACCGATGTGGTTGGCATCGGTATTTTTCTTTATACCAGTCAGAAAGTATATCTTTGTGGTGGCATAAGTGCAACTAATTAAATATCATCCTTTCTAATCTTAAAATATAACGAGGCAAGAGGTAAAATTCTCAGAGATTCCCTTGGCATATTCCTCCAAGACAGGCAATATAATTATACTGCGTAACGTGCTAGTCCAGTCGCCAGGGACTCATGCAGCCGCTAGGGAGGTGGAAGGGAGATAAGGTGGGGGCCCTTCCCCAATTTTGGGACAGCACTCAAAAGGGAGGGAATATTCAGTGGAAAAAGTGGACATTTTTCAGGATATCGCCGAGCGCACTGGGGGCGATATCTACATCGGTATGGTAGGGCCGGTCCGCACAGGGAAGTCCACCTTTATCAAACGTTTCATGGATCTTTTGGTTCTTCCGAACATTGAGAATATGTTCGAGCGGGATCGGGCCAAAGATGAACTTCCGCAAAGTGGTGCCGGGCGCATGATTATGACGACGGAACCGAAGTTTATCCCTTCGGAGGCCGTCAAGATCGTTGTGCGCGATACGATTCACATGAACGTACGTCTAGTGGATTGTGTCGGTTACAGTGTCGACGGGGCTTTGGGGTACAATGAGGAAGACGGAGAAGCTCCCCGCATGGTGCGCACGCCTTGGAGCGTAGAACCGATTCCATTTCAAGAGGCAGCAGAAATCGGCACCCGCAAAGTGATCGCGGATCACTCCACGATCGGAATCGTGATTACGACAGATGGTTCGATCACGGATATTGCGCGGGAAGCGTATCTTGATGCTGAGGAGCGCGTGATTGATGAGCTTCACCAGTTGGGTAAGCCGTTCATCATCGTGATGAACACCACCCGGCCTTATGCCGAACATACGATGGAACTCTGTCGTTCCCTGGAAGAGAAATATGCGGTCCCAGTAATTCCAGTCGATTGCCTGGAAATGACACCCGAAGATATTACGCAAATTCTGGAAGAGATTCTCTATGAATTCCCGGTGGCGGAAGTCAACATCGAACTCCCGAAGTGGGTGGAAGAACTGGATTCAGCGCATCCGGTGCGGGCGAGTTTTGAGGAAACCGTACGCAAGGTAATTGAAGGCATACACCGCGTCCGGGACATCGAGCAATCCCTGGATGGGTTGGCTGAATGCCCGCATGCCCAGGATGTCTTGCTCAGACAAATGAACTTAGGCACAGGTATAGCCAATATTGAAATGACCGCAGTCGACGGCTTGTTCAACCAGGTCTTTGAAGAACTTACGGGAGTTAAACTGGATGGAGACCATACTCTCTTGCGGCTGGTTTTGGACTACAGCCGAGCCAAGAAAGAATGGGATAAACTCTCCTCAGCGATTGAGGAAGTCCGCAATAACGGATACGGCGTGGTGACGCCACAGCTGGACGAAATGTTCCTGGAAGAGCCCGAACTTGTTAAACAGGGCGGCCATTACGGAATCAAGTTGAAGGCCAGCGCACCCTCGCTCCATATCCTGCGGGCTGACGTCACCACCGAGATCACCCCGCTCATTGGGACGGAAAAGCAGGCGGAAGAACTCGTCAAGTATATCCTCGATGAGTTTGAATCCGATCCGAAGAAGGTCTGGGAGTCCAATATCTTTGGTAAGTCCCTGCATGATCTTGTGCGGGAAGGGATCCAAAATAAGCTCTACCGTATGCCAGAAAATGCCCAGCAGAAATTGCAAGATACCTTGCAGCGGATCGTGAACGACGGCAACGGCGGCTTGATCTGCATCATTATCTAGGTGAAAGAAAAAAGGGCGGCTTAAAGGCGCGGTTCAATAGGGAAACTTGTTGAACCATACCCCAAACCAATACGGAAAAAGGAAGAGAGGCATTATCTCACAAGGGATAGTGCCTCTCTCTTATTATTATTTGCGAAGTTCTAAACCATTTATTACTTAATGCATATCAATTAAAGTTTCAATACTTAATGATAGAAGATTCGAAACGTTGAAATTCGGAGTCAGAAATAAACTTGAATAATGTATTGCTAAACGTTATACAATAGAATATAATATTTAAAAGGAAAGGTGGTATTATTATGGCTGCTAAAACAGCAAATGTCCTTGCTCGTGTCGAGCCAGAAATAAAGGAAAAAGCGGAAGCGATCATGTCAAAACTGGGGATTCCGGCTTCCGTTGTTATCAATATGCTCTACAAGCAAATTGTTATGACCAAAAGCATCCCGTTTTCCCTGTCGCTTCCCGCCGCTCCAATGGCACGGGATGAAATGGATGCCGATACGTTCAATACAATCATGCAGAATGGTTTGGATGAAGCAAAAGCTGACCATTCTCGTCCAGCTTCTGAGGTGTTCACTGATTTAAGACGAGAATTATAGCTTATGGCAGACAATACGTATACGGTTAAAATCACCACACAGGCGGAGGAACAACTGCAGGAAATCGTAAAATACATCGCTTCCGAGCTAAAAGCACCGAAAGCCGCTTTGCGTCTGCTCAATGAAATGGAACGCTCGATTTCGAATTATTCGATGAATGGGGGTGAAAAAGAACGAAATCAAACAGGAAAAACACATCTGAATCATTTGTCTGCGAAATCCCTTTGCAAGTGAATACTGCTAATGCAAAAATTCTTAATGCCCGCTTTGAAGCGGCCCGGCAGATGTATAATGCTCTTTTAGGCGAAGGCATGCGCCGGTTAAATCTCATGCGTCAGTCCATCACTTATAATCGGGCCAGGGCAATCCCTCCAACTGATTCCTTGCGGCAGAATGAGCGTTTCAATCTTTTTAAGCAAGCCAGAGATACCTATGGGTTCTCAGAATTCGCACTTTCCCGGTATGCAACCCAAGTACGGCACTCCTGGCTTAATGAACACTTAGATGCTCATACCGTACAGAAGTTAACCAAACGGGCTTTCAATGCCG
>JAJZPA010000254.1 GCA_021811425.1 Bacillota bacterium
CGGCGAAGTGTTAGGCGAGGTCTTAGCTAACCTTGGAAGGGGGGTATCATGAGTTTCAAGTTTAGGCATATCGTTGGCTTGCTGGCCTTACTCGCTGTACTTTGGTCAGGAAACTTATGGCATTTTATGCAAATCAATTAACCAAACCAATCTTCCCAAACCACTATTACGATTTAGCGGTCTATAATAATTCTTTTCCCAATCTTGACTTTTATTATCTGGTTAATCGAAGGAAACCGATGGATTTGGTCGATTTCGCGATTCCAGGCCATACTGAAATCCGTTGGCAGGTTGTACACAATGAGACGGTGGAGACGTTCAGCCACCAAATTTTAAAAAAGGCCACTCTCAATTTAGTTGCCAATCCCGTGCACCCACTCCGACCCGGGACGGAAATCGCCTTTCAAGAAGCTGATGTAATTTTTAGCGACAACACGAAGTTCTTAGCCCCCATCGGCCAAGTCTACCTTGCTATCATCCATGCGCCAAGCGGTCTGCCTTTGCGTTGGAGTTCAGCCGGTTCCAGCACAGGCAACACGGGTTATACGGTCTTGCAAGCAAACCATAAGGTGGAGATTTCGGCTTTCTCCTATCACTTTCAGGATCAGTTAGCGGACAACCTGCGTATTATGCTTGACGATACCCCAGCACGATTGCCGTTCACCCTGAACCAGGGAGATTCTTTTAAATTAGGGTATCAGTTCGATTTCCCCGACAAGAACAACCCGCTGGCAGCCAACTATTACCGGATTGATGGGAAACTGAATGTTCAAACGGTAGATGGCGTGAGGTCAACGGTGCTGACCGATATGCACTATCAACCGTATTTTCAAGAAGTGGATATCAAACAGCTGCGGCTGGCAAGGGAAAAAACCTAATATAAACATGATTGAGAAGAAAGTGAACAGGAATCCCTCAGTTAAAAGAATGCCTCGGTCAAAAACTGAATATACAAAGGGAAGGCAAATCAAAGATTTAGTGAGGAGGCGAAGCGGGTGTTTATCGGCCCAACGGTTGACATGCTGAGTGCTTTTTTCCTGATTTGCTTTGGGATCGGCTTAGTCACCAGTCTGGGAGCCTTGCTCATGGGAGCGCATGGGCACGGCGAACTTTCCCATGGCGGAGACATCTCCCATGGGGGGACTTTCTCCCATGGCGGTAGTATTTCTCATGTAGGAGGCCATGGGGGCGATTTATCACACGGAGGCGATGTTTCCCATGCAACAGGTCATGGAGATGCCCAGGCCCATAGCGGCGAATCACTGTCATATTTCAACCTGAACACGATGTTAGGCTTTATTCTGTTTTTTGGGGCAACTGGGTTTGTGGCCAAGCAGATACTTCCCGAATTCCTGTTTATCCTCATTCTGGGAATGGCGGCTGTGGGTGGTTTCGTGTTTGCGGCGATCATTTATAGTCTTATAACAAAAGTCCTGTTGCGTGGCCAAAGCCCTTATCTCAAGGCAAGTGATTTTAATTTAGTGGGAATGGAGGGAACCATAAGCTCAACGATTTTTGCCGGACGAGTCGGCGAGGTGAGTTATGTGCTTAATAAAAGCCATGCAGCCACTCCGGCCCGGGAAAAACAGGGCCGGGAACTGAAAAAGGGGTTGGCCGTGGTGATCGTGGAGGTTAGGGATGGCATGGCCATCGTCCTGCCTCGGGAAGAGTTTCGGCAATACGCTCAAACAAAGGAGGTTACAGATTTATGAGTTTGCTTTCAATTCTCTTAGTTGTCGCCTTTGCGGCCATCGGGCTCATAGCAATCCTTTTTATCGTCGCCCGTATGTTTCAGAAGGTTGGCCCGGATGAAGCTTTGATCGTTTTCGGGGTTGGGGGAACCCATGTTGTCACGGGCGGCGGCCGCGTAGTTTGGCCCTTGATTCAGACATCCAAGAAGCTCTCATTAGAACTCATGTCATTCGATGTTATCCCGTCGAATGAACTTTATACCAGCCAAGGGGTTTCTGTTTCGGTGGAAGCCGTCGCGCAAATTAAAGTCAAAGATGATCCTGAGAGTATTACGACGGCAGCGATTCAGTTTCTGAACAAGACCGAGCAAGAACGGGAAGCGATGATCCGTCTGGTCATGGAAGGACATCTCAGAGGAATTGTCGGCACGCTGACGGTTGAACAAATCGTCAAGGAGCCGGAGATGGTCCAATCCCAGATGCTGCAGACGTGTTCTACGGATCTGGCCAAGATGGGCTTAGAAGTGCGCTCCTTTACCATTAAAAATGTTAAAGACAAAAATGATTATATCGTTAATATGGGCAAGCCGGAGATTGCTCGGATTAAGAAGGAAGCGGCGATTGCTGAAGCGAACGCTTTTAAAGATACGGAAATGAAAAAAGCGGTGGCCTTGCGCGAAGCGGCCGTAGCCAAGGCGGAAGCTGACCAGGAGCGGGTTTTGGCCCAAGCTGCGTCAGAATCGAAGCAGGCTGAGTTTACTAAAGAGATGAACCTGAAAAAAGCCTCGTTCGATGCGGAAGTTGCCCGGGCGACGGCAGAAAAAGAGAGAGCTTATGATATCCGCAACATTGAGCTGGAGCAGACCCTGACCCAAGAAAGGCTGCGTGTCCAGCAGATTGAGCGGGAAGGGCAAATCAAAATCCAGGAAGCAGAAATTCTACGTAAAGAAAAAGAACTCATGGCCACGGTCCTGAAACAAACCGAGGCGGAACAGAAGAAAATCCGGGGTCTGGCTGAAGTGGAGAAAGAGCGTTTAATTCTTACGGCAGCGGGTAGAGCGGAAGCCGTCCGCTCCGAAGGGTTCGCCCAGGCCGATGCTGCTAAAGCGCAAGGTCTGGCCTCGGCCGAAGCCGAACGGGCCGCTGGGATGGCCAGGGCGGACGTCCTCAAAGCGCAAGGCTTGGCGGAAGCGGAAGCGGTTGAAGCCAAGGCGAAAGCGTACCAAAACTACTCGCAAGCCGCTATCCTGGATAAACTTTTAGGCGGGTTACCTGAACTGGCCAAAGCGGTAGCCGGGCCGCTGGAACATGTCGATAAAATTACCGTTGTCTCGACCGGTGGCGAGGATACGGGCATGCAAAAGGTCACACGGGATATTACCCGCATCATGGCTCAAGCGCCTGAGTTGGTCGAAGGACTCACCGGAATTTCGGTCGCGGGCTGGCTCAGCCAGCTGAAACCCGTGGCGAAAAAGCAGGATCCCGAGGGTCAGCAATGAAATTGTTATGGGGCTTATGACACAAAGTTGGCAATGATGATAGCCAAAGTTTCGGCTAGACTTTAAAGGGTATCTTCTTAAGCCCGAAGTCCCGGTACAGGGATTCCGAATCTTGACAGACGTTTC
>JAJZPA010000255.1 GCA_021811425.1 Bacillota bacterium
CAGATACTTAAATAGCAGATATGTAATGAATGAAAAGCTAAATGAGGAGGTGCTGAGCATGACTAGACTCCTGTACAATCCTATTGAGGTAGAAAAAGCTAAGCAAGAAGGTATATTAGAAGGCGAAGCAAAAGGAAAGCTGGAAGGAAAGCTGGAAGGAAAGCTGGAAGCAGCCCGAAACGCAGTGAAAAAAGGATTGTCTTTAGAAGACATTGCTGAGATAACCGGCGTGCCCTTGGAAACAGTGCAGAAGCTCAAAGCAGAACTATTAAACTAAGTTTGGCCGGAACGGAAAAGGCCTCTGAAGTTGGAACAGGAGGGAAGGCATATTTTTAGAATGGTTTGACCGATGGAGTTGGTTTTGTTGCAGATGCGAAAAGGCGGCCAAAGAGGCCGCCCTTTTCACTATTGGCTGACAAAGGTGATTGCACGCAATGGGATACGCACCACGGGTCGGATTCCATCAATTGGTGTACCAATGTTGGAACGCAACTGTGCGTTTGTCAATAGGGCGACACCGTCTTGGATACCGCCGAAGGAACCAACCCAAAATCCGGAATCTTCGCCGACAGCCAGTGTAGCGCCAATGGGATAGGTGTCAAAAAGTCCAACAATAAAGGGAACGGGTGCAAACGGAACTCCGAATAGTGCCATAAATATACCCCTTTCTTTCTTAACAATTAGGTCTTTTAGGAGACCTTACAAGATAAGATGGGGTTCGAAGCTCGGCTCATTTCTAATATAATGTATGTGCGCCCGGCCAAAATTGCTATGGTTATAGGGAATTGGGAATTGAATTTTCTTTCCAAGCGTTGACATACTCTGCAAAGGTTTTCTCGACGGTTTCACCGATGCGGCGATAAGCTTCGTCATCCAAGTTGGCCAGAGAGGTACGAATGGACCACTCCGGACCGCCAAAACCGCCGCCGTTTAGGAGCACAATAGAAGATTCCTCGGCTAAACGAAAAAGGATGTCGGTGGGCTCGTAATTTTGCTGTAGGTATTCTCCAAATTCATCACCGTATTTCATTTTTGCCCATACCAATAAATCAATTTGACTGTAGTACGCGGCGTCATAGGCATCCGTGCGCAACTCAAGTCCGAAGCCGGCGTACAATAATTTTTGCCGCTGGTGACAAATTCGCTGGGTTAATTTTTTATAACGGTTCTCCTGATCAAGCAACGCAAAAAGTGCAAAAAGACCCATTTGTACTTGCTGAGGTGTTGATAAACCTGCCGTATGATTTAACGCGACTTGACGACTGTCGGCCACTATGCGATCGATAAAACGAAGGTGTTCGGGATGCAAAGCAATGGTTCCATAGCGCTCAGTCAGTGTTTCTACGCTCTCGCGCGGTAGTTCTTGCAGCAATTGATCAAAGATATTGTGTTCATGAATGGCGATCACTCCCAGACGCCAACCCGTAGACCCAAAATACTTGGAGAAGGAGTATACTCCGAGCGTGTTGAAGGGTAAATCAGCCATGAATGACCGGAAGTGATTGACAAACGTGCCGTACACATCATCCGTAATGATCATTAATTTCGGATGATGTTTTTTAATAACATCGATTAGATGCTCTTTCGCTTCCGTGTTTATGGCTACAGAGGGTGGATTGCTGGGGTTAACAACAAATAAAGCTTTAATGCTGGGATCAGTTAGTTTATCAATCTCCGAGTTGGGATATTGCCAAGTTGGGATACCTTGTTCATCCATTTCACTGGCGTTGATGCGAATGACTTGAAACTGATAGCGTGATAAATGCGGAATCTCGAGATAAGGGGTAAAGGTGGGCACCATCAGGGCAATCTTATCCCCAACGGTCAGTAAATGATTCGCCATCAGGGAATCGAAAATGTAACACATGGCAGCCGTACCGCCTTCAACAGCGAATAAATGGAATTTGCCCGGGGGTGAAACGTTAGCACACATTTCCTGAATGAGATAAGCGTGCACAACCTGTTCAAGGTGTACGAGCATGCGATCCGGTACCGGGTAGTTATCCCCGACGATCCCGTCCACAAGTTCATGGATCCAGGCATCAGGGCCAAATCCTAAACGTGTTACACCATAATCGAGGCTGGCCTTGAGGAAATCAACCCCCGGTGCGTCGTGATGCTTAGCAAGGTAAGCCTCCAGACGTGCGGCCATCCCTGCTTGCTTTGGCATGCCGGCGAGGTCCTTATCTTGCCATACGCTGCGGGTTTCCTCCAGGGCAAAGTGGCCCAGGGTAAAGAACGCTTCCCTTGGGGTTGCGGCAATCCAGTTAGGATTGCCTCTTCCGGCATTGAGCATTGCCCAAAGACTGGTATCTCCATGTTTATGGGCGAGGCTGATTAATTTGTCCTTGAGTTCAAAAGGGCTAAGCTGCTCGTAAGTGCGTTCCATTTCTCTCCGGGGCGTAGTGTCGTTCTGAATGGTTATCATTCCTTCCACTGATCATGTGCGGGGGGATGCCCTCGGATATATCCATGGGACTTAATATCTAATGCTACTTTGCACTGCAGCAGAAAGATTTATACACCTATGGCACCCCTTGCACACGATCGTGGCCTCAATAATCGCTACTGTTACGCGTGGCCCGCGCTGGTCGTGAGTTCCGAGGCGGAGGCTAAAAAATCATTGACAGATAGGGAGAACTATGTTAATTTTCAGATAAATTAATGGTTGAACCAGTACACCGGTTGCTCTGATTCAACGAGTTCACTAAAGCCCCGGAAGTGTTACATAAGGCGATACGCAAGCGTCAAGTACTGTTTAGAATGGGGGAGAATGTGGTGAGTACACCCGTAATTTCCAGGAAAACGCGTTGGCCCAAAGGCAGAGGTTGGAGAATTGCACTCATTGGATTGGCTATCTTGGTGCTGCTCTCAGGATCGTCACTTACATTTGGGTATTGGACGTTAGAGAAGAGCTTGCCAATGGTCAAAGGGGAGCTGGCTCTGGAGGGTCTGAATCAAGCGGTCTCGGTTTGGCGCGATGCGGTCGGAGTTCCGCATATTGAGGCCCAAAATCAGCATGATCTCTATTTGGCTCAAGGCTATGTTGTAGCTCAGGACCGTCTTTTTCAAATGGATCTCAGCCGGCGGCAGGCGTCCGGACAGTTGAGCGAGGTGATTGGGGACAAGACGATTGAACGCGACAAATTCTTTCGCACGTTGGGGCTAAGACGAGCCGCTGAGACTTCTCTCGCTACCTATTCTCCGGAAGCTAAACAAGTGCTGGACTGGTATGCCCAAGGTGTGAATGCCTATATTCAGACGGCGGAAAAAGGGGGAAAGTTGCCGA
>JAJZPA010000256.1 GCA_021811425.1 Bacillota bacterium
TGGATGCAGCCAAACGCAATTTGAAAAACAGGGATGTCTGGGCTCATTAATACCTGCAGCCGAGCTCGGTGGGATGATGAAGGAGGAAAAGAAGATGTGCTGGTTATGCGAAAAGTATGGAGATGGTGAAGGAGGACGATGGTATCTCAATCCGGAGAACTATGCCCGGCGCTTGTACAAGGTGCGCAAGGAGACGGAAGAAGCCTCTGGGGTTGATGCCGATCCCCAATCGGCAGGGATGGGTGCCGGTGCGATTACCGAGCTAATCAAGGCCCGGATCGCAGAGGATCCGGAATGGGAGAAAGAAGTCAGGGATGAGGCCTTGGAGCATGCCTATCAAACGCATTTTGCCCAGGTAGTGACACTTGACGAGTTTATGCAGATTCTGGATACGGCTTATCCTTTGGTTAAAATGACCTGTGGCTGCCGCAGGGTGCAGCGGGGTATGCCTGATGAAGAAAACTTTACCTGCATGGGAATCGGCCCAGGGATGTATAAATGGGAACGCTGGCCCGAGACTTATCGCGGCGGGGTTGAATTTATGACCCCTGAAGAAGCTAAAGAATGGGCTTTAATCAATCATAAACAAGGTCGCGTTCAGACGATTGATGTTTTCGGTACCCCTTACATCGGGGGGCTTTGTCAGTGTGAATATCCTGGCTGCGTAGCCGTGCGTAACCGGGTGGATTATGATTTCAAGTTCTTGCTCAAGGGACATAGCGTGGCCAAAGTGGATCGGGACAAATGTACAGGCTGTAAATCCTGCTTGAACCGCTGCCAATTTAAAGCGCTGAACTTGGAGGTATACACGAACAAGGCTTACATTGATATGGATACGTGTTTTGGTTGTGGCTTATGTGCAACAGCGTGTCCCGTGGACGCGATCAACTTGTTGGATCGGGAAAGCCTGCCAGGGCTCGCCAATAATTGGTAAGGGAGGAAAAGAACATGCGGGATATGATCGCTCAGATCAATATTGATTATGATCTCTGCCAAGATCCGCTGATCTGTCGCGGATGCTTGACGGTCTGCCCCACGGTGGTGTTTGTTTGTGGGCCAACGAAGATATGGAAGTTTCGGGAGACCGATACCAAGGAGTACAAGGTGGTAGCCCGCTACATTGACAAATGTTCGGGATGTGGGGATTGTGAGAAAGCTTGTCCTACCGGTGCGTTAAAGCTAGGCTTTATCAGCCGGGCTGAGTTGAGAGATCGCTTTCGGGCGCAGAGAGCTGCAAAGTTGGCTGCTCAGCAGAGCCAAGAGTGAACTCGTTCAGCTAAAGCTGAACATTGAGTCTTCGGTGGGGGAGTCTACCCCCACCGAAGCGGAGTACGGGGAACCACTCCCACTTGTAGAAGTGGGAGTCTCACGATTGAATGAAAGGAGTGTTAGCAGATGAGGTTAGACTATGATGTTCTGTGCAAAGTGAAAGGCAACCCCAGCGCTGAAACCGCCACCGGACGTCGATTGCAGCTCGATCCGGAACTTAAGGAGTATCCCTATGATATGCCCAAAGAACTGATCACGGCGGTCATGAAGCAATTCCCGCCTGAACGCTGGACGAAATTGGATGCAGAGTCAGATGAGCAGTTTCTCCAACGCCTGGCGAACGAGTTCATGGAATTCCTGATGGACAAGGCGGATTCGGATGAATACCGGGACCGGACGGGTGAGATGATCAATCTTGTCGCTCAGCAGACAGGAATCAGTTTTCCCCATCGGTTTGAACGTTACCTTGAACTTGGGGTTTTGAGTCTGCGCCCCCGTGATCCTTGGAAGATCGCCCAGGCCACGACCAAAGTATTGAAATTGCGGAGTTTCAACTGCTCCCTGGCTAAGCTTTTTTCAGAACGGGGTATCACCCAGTGCGAAAAATTTTGCCTGGCCGGCGCGGGAGTGATTGCCGAGCGCATTGGGGAGACGCTGATCATGGAGCAGACTGCGCAAGCGGAGCCTGATGAGTATTGTGAGTTGACTTTTCGCCGTGAGGCGAAATAAGAACTGAAGGATGGTAAACCATGCATATTGGACATAACGAAGATGACATTGATCATGAGGATCTGGCCCTGCGTCATTATGGTGTTGGACTGGTCAAAGAGCGAGAAGGAAAAACAGATGAAGCTTTGCTGGAATACCAGGTTGCCCTGGAACTGGATCCAACCCTTGCTCCGGCAAAAGAAAAGCTTGACGCCCTAGAGGGGAGATATGGCGCTAGCTAGATACGAAATCTGATTCGAAAAATGGCATTTTTTGTTACAATATGTGGCGGTCATGGAAAAGTATCAGACTAGTAAAGGTAGGTAATTTTATGATCAGTAAAGATGCTATAGGTCAGGAAAGCGAAGTGATGACCACCCGTATCGAGGCCGAAAATGTCCGCCGTTTTACGGAAGCGCTTGGATTTCCTTATGCCGGTGAGGTTCCTCCTACCTTTATCATCACCTTCAGTGGAGGAACGGTCCCGGGTTTGGACCTGCCGGAAAAAGGTCTGATTCACGGAGGGCAAAAGTTCACGTATTATCGGCCGCTAAAAGTCGGAGATGTGCTTAATTACAAACGGCGGGTGAAGGATGTCTACGAACGGGCTGGGAAGCTGGGCAAAATGACCTTTGTAGTGCAGGAAATGGAAGGCCGCAGTGCGACCGGAGATTTGGTCTTTATGGCTACATCGACCCTGATCGCCCGGGAGGTGGGTTAAGCATGGAGAAGTTCGCGGTCTTGCAGGCCGGTGTCTCGATCCCCGAACGGGTTTGGATTCCTACCGATATGCAGTTGCGTCAGTATGCAGAAGCCTCGGGAGACTACAACCCGATCCACTTGGATGAAAAGTACGCGCAACAACTTGGCCTGGGTGGGGTTATTGCCCACGGTATGCATACCATGGCGCAAGTGGGGGCGATGCTGACTCAGTGGCTGAATGGGGAAGGAAGCATTAGCCAATTTGAAGTGCGGTTTCAGAATATGGTGCGACCGGGAGATACCATCCACTGCACGGGTGTGATCAAGGAAAAGCTGGCGAATGCTGTGGTTTGTGACGTGAAAGCGGTGAATCAACACGATGCTAAAGTGATTTCAGGTAGTGCCGTTATTACGTTTAAAGACTAGGAAGTGAGAATGTCCATTCAGCCTCGAAAATCTACCGTTCAGGTGCGAGTGTTCAGGCTATTCCTCATCTGGGTGTATACTTAAAATACAGGTTTGTGTTATAGCTACAGATCAGATGGAGG
>JAJZPA010000257.1 GCA_021811425.1 Bacillota bacterium
CCTACTTCTGACCTCTGGCCTCTGACTTCTGACTTCTGACCTCTGACTCAGGTGTGTCCCCTGACCTTGTAAGAAAGGATGTTTCATGGGTATTCAATGGTTTCCTGGCCACATGGCCAAAGCGAGAAGGCTTCTCGCTGAGCAGCTCCAGGTTGTGGATGTCGTCATTGAATTAGCAGATGCCCGCATTCCGCTTAGTAGCCGTAACCCAATCCTGAAAGAACTGTTGGGGACTAAGCCGCGACTGCTCCTTCTTAATAAGGCAGATTTAGCGGATGAGTCATGGACTCAGCGCTGGTTGAGGGTACTGCAGGATGATGCGACCGCCCTGGCAGTCAGTGCGACCACAGGGCAGGGATTTCGCCGGATTATTCCTGAACTTGAGCGCCTAGCATCCGGCCAAATGGCAAAATTGGCTGCTAAGGGAGTACGACCGCGTAGCATGCGGATCATGGTCGTGGGGATTCCGAATATCGGGAAGTCAACGCTTATTAATCAGCTCGCTGGGGGTGCGAAGGCCAAGGCGGGGAATAAGCCCGGTGTGACACGGGGAAACCAATGGATTCGCATTCATGAAAAGGTGGAACTGTTGGATACGCCAGGGCTCTTATGGCCGAAGTTTGAGGATCCGCAAGTGGGTTTGAAGCTGGCAGCCACTGGGGCTATAAAGGACGAGGTGTTTAATCAAGAGGAACTGGCTGAGTGGCTTTTGGAATGGTTGGAAACACATCAGATAGAAGCCTTGGCAGCTTATCAGGCTAAGGGGGTTGAACTGACTTTGGAAGGAATCGGACGGGCGCGCGGTTGTCTCGTTCAAGGTGGGGAAGTGGACAGGTTGAAGGCCGCGCAGCAGATTTTGCGGGACTTTCGCCAGGGACGCCTAGGGCATAGTACGCTCGACCGCTTTTAAAGACTTTCACGAATCTAATGCTATTATAATATTTTAATATGTGTTACGGCTGCGGGGAAAAAAGGAAGTTGAGTTTATTCGTCGAACTGACTTAGAGAGGAGAAATCGCTTTGAACAGGGTGGCTCACTACACCGTACGGGAAATTGCCCAAATCCTGCAAAAAAGCCCTTCTAGGGTTATCTTGGAGGAATGCCTGCAAGACAGCCGTCTTGGTGTGCGCCGTATGGCCGAGCGCCATTGTATGCACCTGGAAGCACAAGGGCGAGAGCGGGAGCGATTAGAGAAGCTCTTGGAGAAGGAACGCGAATTGTGGCAGCAGGGGTTTCTCCTCATAGCCGGCCTTGATGAGGCCGGCAGGGGTCCGCTGGCTGGCCCAGTCGTGGCGGCAGCCTGTGTTCTACCTGCCCAGTTTGAGCTTTTAGGTTTGAATGATTCAAAAATGCTTAGACACAGTGAGCGGGAAGCGTTATATGCGCGGATTCAGGAGCAGGCCTTAGATTATGCCGTGGCCAGCGCGAGTGTTGAAGAGATTGATGCCCTCAATATTTTGCAGGCAACGAAGTTGGCTATGGTTCGGAGTGTCCGTGCTTTGAAACATGTTCCGCAGTTTCTCCTTATTGATGCATTGGAACTTTCAGTCGCCATTCCCCAGCTGGGGATAGTGGGCGGAGATCGCTTAAGTGCAAGTATTGCGGCGGCATCGATTTTGGCCAAGGTCAGCAGGGATCGCTTCATGCTTGAAATGCATGAGAAATATCCAGAATATGATTTTGCTCGGCACAAGGGATATCCTACCCCGGATCATTTGCAGGTTTTGCAGCGTTTAGGGCCCTGCCCGATCCATCGGCGCAGTTTTGCTCCGGTCGAACACGCATTCCAAAGGTTGGCAGAGTCTTAACCCTGCATGAAGCCGAATTCATTTGACGCTGTCATAGGTTTGTGGCAAAATGATTTTGGCTGATAAGGTCAGGGGACACACCTCCAAGTCAGAGGTCAGAGGTCAGAGGCCAGGAGGAATGTCCCCATTAGAGGTCAGGGGACACACCTCCAAATTAGAGGTCAGAAGCCAGAGGTCAGAGGTCGGACTACGGACTACGGACTTCGAATCTCGATTTGGTGGCTCGGAGGAATGTTCCCATTAGAAAGAAATAGGAAGGGAGGGTAAAGGAGATGTCTAATAATTTTGCTGCGGTAGGAATCCTGCTTATCTTTGCGATCGCGCTTCCAGTTATCATGATGCTTATGCCGAAGATTCTTGCTCCGAATAAACCCCATAAGGAAAAGCTCACAACCTATGAGTGCGGTAACGAAACGATTGGCAGGACATGGATCGGTTTTAAAAGTAACTATTTTCTTTATGCGTTGGTGTTTACGGCGTTCGACGTGGAGACGGTGTTTTTGTATCCATGGGCGCTGACGTTCCGTAAACTCGGGACATTTGCTTTCGTAGAAATGTTCATCTTCATCGTCATTCTCTTAGTCGGTTTCTGGTATGCTTGGAAGGAAGGTGCTTTGGAGTGGATGTAGTTAAGGAAAAAGAGCTCCGCGAGGCCGAATTGATGGTCGAAAAGAACGTCATGGTGACTTCGATCGATAAGGTCCTGAATTGGGCTCGGGGGCACTCCTTCTGGCCGGTAACTTTTGGCCTTGCTTGTTGTGCTATCGAGATGATGGCCGCCGGGGGCGCCCGTTATGATATTTCCCGCTTTGGCTGGGAGGTTTTCCGGGCTTCACCGAGACAGGCTGATCTGATGATTGTGGCTGGTACGTGTACCCGGAAGATGGCACCGCTTTTGCGACGGATTTATGATCAAATGCCTGAGCCCAAATGGGTGATTGCCATGGGAAGCTGTGCCTGTGCGGGTGGGCCGTTCGTGGATTCATATTCCATGCTCCCAGGTGTTGATAAAGTTGTACCCGTTGACGTGTATATTCCGGGATGCCCGCCACGGCCTGAGTCTTTGTTATATGGGATTTTGCAGCTTCAACAAAAGGTGGCAAATCCTGCTAAGGTGAGGTTAATGAAGCATGGGAAATAAAGAAATGTTGCGTAAACACGTGGATGAGCTGGCCACGAAGGTTAACGGAGAAGTCGAGGAGAGCCTCGGCGTTCTCATGTTGAAGGTCAAAGGGGCGTACATCATCGAGACATTGAATGGTGCGAAAAACTTTCCGGAAATGCCTTGTGATTTTCTCCACGACTTAACTGCAGTGGATCTGGGGAACCACTTTGAAGTGGTTTATCAATTGTCCAGCTTACGCGGGTCGCAGATCCTCCGGGTGAAGGGCATT